>CAISTY010000231.1 GCA_903888515.1 Akkermansiaceae bacterium
CGCCATCTGGCTCTGGCACTGCCACATCCTGCCGCGCGCCTACCACGACGTGATCGTCCGGATCTCGGACGACCCGCAATTCAAGACCGGCGTGACCACCGTGTTCAACAATGACTACGACAACTCCGCACAACTCGGCAAAGCCACGAACAACCCCTACGTCGAGACCCGCTTCGGGATGATCGTCGATGGCAAGGGCACCAAGGGCCGCTACGTCCGGCTTTACAGCAAAGGCTCAACCTACAGCGAAATGAACCATTACATCGAAGTGGAAGTCTTCGGCAGCCCCGGCTGAGGAAAACCAAGCGATCGTCATCGGTCTCAAACTGATCCGCCGTGAAGCGCCCCGAAGCGGCGGAGATGGGCGAACTGGGCATCAGGGCTAAATCGCTTGACCTGGCATGGGCGCTCCTTCAGCCTCCTGATCCTAGAGCCGAAGCACCCTAACTGGAGATTCGCCATGGACATCGCCACCCCGAAATTTTGTGAGGCCTGCGGCAAGCCGCTTGCACCGGGCAGTCGTTTTTGTGAGGAATGCGGCCACACCGTCGCCGTCGAAACTGCCCCGCCTGCCATGGCATCACCCGCACCGGTGACCCTCCCGCTTCCACCTGCGGGGATTGCCGGGCCCGCGTTTTCAGCACCACCACTTCCGCCGGCCGTCGCTATGCCTGCGGTACCGAGGACGACCGTTACGGGCGGTCCTCCGATCAAGGCGATTCTGATCGCCGCGGTGTTGCTGGTTCTGGTCGGCATGGGGATCCTCTGCTTGCCTGTTAGCAGGCAACCCATGTCGCGTGTCACCAGCAAGCTGCCTGCGGCATCATCCCAAGCAACGCCGCAACCGGAACAACTGAAAACGATCACGGGCGGCAAGGCACCGACCCTCGTGGCGACAACGTCCGCCCCTGAAGACGATTTCACCACGCTGGCCACGGACATCAAGCCCGTGGAGTTGGCACCGGAAATTCCCCTGCCGGCCCCGACGCCGGAGGATCAGACCGCTGCGGCGCAGCCATGGGTGGACCGCGGGTATGCCGCAGAACAAGCGGGCAATGTGAAAGAGGCGCTGGCGGCTTACGAACAAGCGCTGCAACTCACCGGTAGCCGCAAATTGGCCGACCACATCCAACAACTGAAAAAAAATTCCAGCAGTGTGGCCGTACCCGATCCTGTGCCAGAGCCTGAACCGGCACCGGCACCGGTACCCGCACCCGCACCGGCACCCGCACCCATGCCGGCCAGCGTGCGGGTGACGCCGCAGATGGCACAAGCCGCAACCATTCTGCATGCGACGGGGAACAACGCTGCCGTCCTGAATGGAGCGACGCAGGCGAACACTTTTGTGGTCGCGGAGCCGATGGTGGTGACTTCCATCATGACCTACCACTGGAACAACGCGAAGGGAAAGACCCCGGGGATGATTTCGTTAGAGCATGAGGACGGGACCCAATATGGCGAATGGCAGGCGAAGGGAAGCGATGGCCAGGGGGGCGTGCTCAATGCCAATTGGAACGTCGTTCCGGGAGTGGTCCTCAAGCCCGGAAAATACACTTTGCTCGACAGCCATCCCGCGTCGTGGTCGCAAAACGCGGCCACCGGCAGCAAGGGCATGTGTGAAATCAAAGGACTGCCATGGCGCCAGGCGGGCGGTGGTCGTTAGAAATCGTGCCGACAGAGAAGCTATCCGGCACCTGCGGCATTTCCTACAGTGCCCGTGGTTTTCTATCAGGTGCCTGCTGCTCCGCCAGCACCCGGCGAATGGCTATTCATTTTCCGCAAACTCCTTCGCCCAGGCGGGTAGATTTTTATCGAAAGCCATCACGCTTTGCACAACCTTGCCGCCTGCGGTTTCACAGCGCTCAATGGTGGCGGGTCCATGCATCGCGCGGGATTTCACCAATATGTGTATTCCGTTAGTTTCGAACTTGAATTGTTCGATGAGTGGTTTCGCGGTCGCGATGGTGGCAAGCACCTTGCCGCGTTGGAAGACCCGCAACTTCGAGCCCACGGGAATGCCCTTATACAGATCGAGGCTGCCGTCGGGTTTTTGCTCGCACACGATCCAGGCGGCCATGCTTTGAGGGCCCAGCCGGGGATCCATGCAGTTGCCACGTGTCGTCCACCGGTCCTTCGTGCCGTCCTCATAATTGGCATACACATCACCCACGGGAAGCCGCCATGCGGGGTTGGTGTGTTTGGTTTCAAGTCGGACACGGACCGGTGTTTTGGTCGCCGCCGGGTTGTTAGGGTCGGCGGCCGCGGCGACGGGCTCTTGGGCTGCCACTGGCGGGGCGGCCGCAGCATCCATGTCCGTGGGAGCTGCTAGAGGCTCGGCTTCCGCCGGGGCGGGCGCCTCATCGATGGCGGCGCTCCACTCACCTGTGCTCCAAGTGCAAGTGCCACTTAGGTGGCGCCGGTCGGCGGAAAACGTGCCGTGGTAGCGTCCTTTGTTGCTTTTACGCAGGAGCACGATGCGGTCGCCGGTGAGCGACTCCACCACGATTTCGGTGGTGGTGGTGCGGCGTCCGTCCGGGGTTGGCATTGACACGGCCTTGCCGTTGGGAAATTTCCAGGTGGCGTCAAAGGTGTTGCTATTTTCCCGGCGCACCCATGTTCCCGTATAGGTGGTGCCTTTCTCGGTCTCGGCAATCGTCCACTTGGAACCAAGATCCGGCGCAGCGGCCTTCTCCGGCGAACCGGCCACCTCGTTAACATCGTTAGCCGCGGCGGTGTCCGGTTTCGGCGGCGGCTTGTTCTCCCATGGCAACTTCAACTGCGCCTCGGCGCTCATGGCCATCAATAAAAAGACCAGGCAATTGTTAGCAAATGGTTTTTTCGGGTTGGCGTGCATGATAGTGAGAGAGCGAGAATGGCGAAGGAGGCGCTCAATTCCAAGCGCTAAAATCCAAACGTATACCCTCGCAAAAAACCGCTGCCAGATGAATTCTTGCCAAGGTGGGGCGGGCGGCTACGCTTACGGCCAATCATCCATGAAACCATACCGCACACCACTGCATGTCGTCCGGGTTGTACACATTCTGCTAGGGGTGCTCATCCTGCTTGCCACGGCACTTGCCGCCCCGCAACCGCAACCCGCGAAGGTCAAGGGGGTGGCCCCGCCGGTTCTCGAGGCGGACCGCAAGGCGCTCGTGCAACCGACCAATCCCACGGAGAAGCAGCTCGGCGACTTTTGGCGGACCGTCAAGGAGGAGTGGGATGTCGAACTGAATCTCCACAAAGGCGAAATGGATGCCATCAACAAGATGCCGGAAGGAACGCCGGACGATCGTGAGTTGAAACAACTGGCACGCACGGAGGAACTGAACCGGCACCGTGACGAGAGCAAGAAGTTGTCCGTGCAGCGCGAGACCATCCAGGGTTTGATTGTTGAGGAGGCGAACAAGCGGGTCGAAGACAAGATCCAGGCCATTGCCAAAATCGAGGCGGCGATGCCCGCCGAGATTGCAGCCATGCCCGAGGGGACCGAGAAGGAACGAGCTGAAAAGGCCGCCAGACAAGCGCTGCTGAAGAAAGACACAAGCCAGATCCAGAACCTGACGGACAATCCGCAACTATCAAAGGCGAGCATGAGTAAGGGGGTGAAGGCTATCGAAAAAGAACACCGGGGGATGGACGGGGACACGGACCTTGGCGCGGGTTCTCAAACGGCACGCGAAATCGAAAAGATCCTCAAGGGGATGAAGATCGAGACGGTAACGGATGGGGGAGTGCTCAAGACGCCCAAAGAAAGCGACTTCAATCTCGCGGTGAATATCACCGATCCGCCGGGTTCGGACACCGCGTGGGCCAAGATTCAGTTGGAGGTCAATGCGCGCAACGAGGAAACCTACCTTTCCGAGAAGATCAAGAAGACGGCACCCTACTACGACGCCATCGCGGTCAACGACCATGAAAAGAAGGTCGTGAAAGGGCTGAATACCGCGCCGGAGGCGTTGGTCAATGACAAGGAAAAGTTGCAGCCCATGGCCAAGGGCACCCTGAAGGCGCTCGAACAGGCTGCGGCACTCGACTTGAAATTGCCGGCGAACTTCGACAATCTATCCGATGACGAACAGAAGGAACTGAAAACCCTGCGCGACGATAAGGTGAAGCTCAAGCAGGAGGAACTTCTCACCGGGGTACTCTCCCAGATGTCCGAAGAGGAGCGGAAGAAGCTGGTCGATAAAGGCAAATCCGCAGCCGAAATCAAACAAATCGAGGCTAACAAGAAAAAGGCAGCCCCGGAAAAAGCCAAGGAATTGCTGGACCGTCTCAAGGCCCTCAAGGCGGACACCCCTGGGGGGGATCTGAAGGATAAGGATGATGCGAGTGAGTTGCAGAACCAGTGCAAGGAGGTGTTCAAGGAAGTCAAAGCCGTGGTGAAGGCTGACGGGGACAAGAAGGCGGCGGTTCTGAGAGAGTCCCAAGGCGATGCCACTCCCGGGGATCCCGAGAATGCGGACGCGCTGATTAAGCAGAGCCAGAAAATCTTGAACGAGCAGGAACGTGCCAACGCGGAAATTGCGGCGGCGGAGGCGAAGAAGAAAAGCAAGGCCCAGGGCGGACCGGCATCCGGATCCGAAGGCGGGACCGATGTGGCCTCCAAGAATGCGGAACCACAGAAAAAAAAGCCGGGAAATATCGACCTCGATCTAACACCTGACGGTGCCGCCGACACCGCGGACACCACACCAACGGCCAAACCGAAGGGGGACGGGGTGCCGGATGCCAAGGCCTCCACCCAAACCACCAGCGCAGCCGACCCGCAGGCGGGCGATCCCAAGAAATCCAAGAAACCCGAAACCCCCGCCACGGTGGATCCAAAAACCAAGGAGTCCGCCGCCGTCACGGACGAGTCCGGCACCGCGGGCGCCACCAAGCCAGAGAAAACGAAACCGGCTGCGGGAGAGACGGCTGCCGCGAAAGCCAAGCCCAAGGTTCACCCTGATAACCAGCAGAAAGTCTTTAAAAAAACGTTCGAGGCCTCCATCGCCAATCCTGAGTCCGCGCGCCTGATGCTTGCGATGCTGTTTGCGAAAGCGGGCGCAGACGGAGTTCACGCACTGCTGAATCAGTTGGACACTTCCGTGCTCGTCGAGATGAACGAAAAAAACATACTCAAGATCAAATTGACTTCAGCAGACGGCAAGGACAGCAACACCCTTTCTATCAATTTCGACAATGTCCCGCTGCGGGCCTTGACCGACCTGAGCAACCAGGTGGAGGCGAAGATGGAGGCGGTCGTCAGCAAGTCGGGAATGAAACTCGTCGGCCATGCAATGGATGCCTATGGCAAGGTGGACGAGTATTCGTCCTATTACGATGCGGTGACCTCGGCGGAAACCCCCGAGCAGGCGTTTGAGAATCTGGGCACCGCGCTGTTCCGGGCCAAGGTTCCGGGCGCGGACATCGTCGAGGGCGCAATGATGGGTGACGCCACCGCCGTCGCCTGGGGATGTGTCAATCTGGCCGGCATGTATTTCCCGCCGCTCGGCATGGGCCTGGCGTTGCACGGCATGGGCCAGGCGGCGCTGGCCAAGGGTTACAAATGGTGGTGGACATCAAGCCTGGAACTTTTTGTGGATGGATTTTACGAAAATGCCGTGTTCACACCCGAAAAAACCGAGAAGATCAACGACAAAGTGGTGGTCGATCGCAAATGGATTTTGCAATCGGTGAAATATAACGGAAAGACGATCGGCCGAGACGAGTTGCTCACCGATATGAAGGCTTTATGGATGAGTCATTGGGATGATCTGACGCTGCGTAAGAACCTCGCGGAAACCGATCCGTTCCTGGCGATCTACGAGGAATGCGAAAAACATCCGAACGCCTCGGCGAAACTTAGCGGACGCTTCAAGGAAAGGTATGAGGAACGCTGGAAGGATGTGCGCAAGGAGTTCTTCACCCACATGATCGAGCGGCTGGAAGCCCGCAAACGCGCCGACATGGCCGGCGCGCTGGGACAGGTCGACAAGATGGTGGAGGAACTCAAGGAACTGACCTCCGCCTTGCAGATCCAACACGAGGTGTTCACGATCAGCCTCGGCAAATCCCTCACCGGCGCGATCCAGGCGCGAGCTAACGAAACCTATGACTGGCTGGTGAACATGAAGCGCACCGCCCTTGACCAGCCTCTAACACAGGAAGAGAACCAGCGCCTCACGGAACGGATCGCCGCCGCCCTGGATCAATACCGCAAGGTGTCCGCCGCCCGGAAGTCGGTCATGTCCATCCTCACGGGCTTGTTTGACCGCGCCGGTTCCTCCGTTAGAATGGAACCGCTCGATGGCCGGGAATGGCTCAAGGGCTTGCCGATGTTGACCGGTGATGGAACCCTGGACGGAGCCTTTGCCATCCAGATGGCCCGGCAGGCGCCCGCGGAACGGCGCAACATCGAAGAGGAGATGCTCCGCTGGAAGAAGGAGGCGAAAGCGGGCACCAAGCTCAACACCCCCTTGGATGCGAAGTATCTGGCAGAACTCTACTACCTGCACCTGTTTGTGGTCGCTTACCGCACCCGGGTCAGCGGGGAGGCTACCTCCGGTGAGTTGTGGAGCATGCTGGACCTGGCGTGGTATGGACCCGAGTTGAGCCCGGATCGCGGGCCGGTCATCGAGCGTCTCAACTCGTTGTTAGACACCGCGCGCCTGGCCTACACTGCCAAGCTCAAGGAATACCGCGACGCGCTCATCGCCGCCCTGCTCGTGCGCATCACCTGCGACCCCGGTTCTGCCCGGGACCCGGTCTCCAAAACTATCCGGCTCGGTCCGGAGGATGAGGTGACGCTGCGCATGGAAATCCTCCCGGACGCGGAGGCCAGGAATCCGGAACTCACGTGGACCGTCAACGGCCAACCCATCCCTGGAGTGCGCGTGCTCACACTGGATGCCGGCCTGATCCGCAAACTCAAGGATCCTGATGCCGCCACCCTGACGGTCATGGTCGATGTCGTGCTCGATTCTAACCAAAGCGGCGAAGCAACGGCCATCGTCCAGCGCGTCTTTCCGGATGAGGACAAGGCGAAAGAAAAAGACGAGACGCCCATCCCTGCCACCGAGGTGGCGGATTCCGCGGCACCCGGTAAGAAATCCCCGCCGGCGGGCAAACCCAAGAAGAAGGGGACCGGGGGAACTTCCGCCCAACCTAACAAGAACCTTCCGCCGGTGACGGGAGTGCCACCGGTGAAGGTGCCGCCGCCGGGAACCGTCGTTCCTCCGGTGAAGGGGGTGCCGCCGGTGAAAGGAGGGCCGCCGGTGGCGGTCGTGCCGCCCGTGACCGTGCCGCCGCCGGTGAAAGCCGTGCCACCCGTCGCGCCGCCTCCCGTGGTGAAAAAAGCGCCCGATGTCATTGCGCCGCGGCCCGGCATGTTGCCGGCGCTCAAACTTCCCGCGGAAGTGGTGTATGGGACGTCGCGGGTCATCAACGAGACGACAGCGATGTTGGTGGGAGGGGTTTCCCAAGATTACAATGCCATAGCCAAGGCGGGTGCGAATTCCGCCAAGAATGCCACGGGTGCGGCGAACTCCATTTCCGCCGAGGAGAAACTGTATAAGGAACAGTTGGCCGCGTATGACGCGGCGTGGGCGGCCTGGCAAAAGGAGGATGATCGGCGGGCCGCGGTGATGAAGGCGGAGATCGCAAAAGCAAAAGCGCAAGGAAAAAACTATATCATGGATCCGCTATCGGAGTCCGGATACAAGCAGGAGCCAACTCCGACAATCGTCAAGCCCACGTTGATGCCGACACCCCCCCCCAAGCCCAAGCCCGACCCGGACGGGCGGTGCTACTTTTTCAAGTCAACGCCGGATTTGCGGTTTGAGCCGGTGGAGGCGACCTCGGCCACGACCAAGGTGACCTTCACGCGCACCGGACGTGTGTCCATCTGGATGGAGATTGTGGACAAGGACGGCAAGATGACCGGTGAGACCACGCCGGCCGTGGTGAATGTGGTCCCGCCGAAGCTCGCGCTCGTGCTGCAACCGGCGTCGGGTGCCAAGGTGGGGCAGGAGGTGGTGGCTTCTATCGAAACCACCCCCGTCATCCCCGCCGACCTGCTAGACTATCGCTGGCTGGAGCCCCCCACCGCCAACCGCCTGGAGAAAACTCCCAATGCGTCGAAGATCGTGTTCAAAGCGACCGCCAAACCGTTAGCATTGCAGGCGCTGGCGCGGGTGCCGTATTTCGGCGATGCCCTCGGCGAAGTCCGCCAGACATGCACCGCCTCCGCCTTCACCATCGCCGTGACCCCGGTGCGCCGCGGACCCACGCCCAAGGAATGGTCCACGCCTGCGGGCGGTCTCATCGACGTGAGTCACACGTTTCTGATAGATGAACAATTCTCCCTCAAGGCTCAACTCGAGGGTGAGGGCGCGCCGACCGACGTGCGCTGGCGATGGACGGTCAACGAAGGAACCACCTTGGGCAATCCCGCGAGTTCTGACCCGACCGTGTCGCGTCACACCAAAGGGCCTGTCACGGCGAAGGTCGAGGCGCTTGACGCAGCGGGCGTTGTTCTGGCCACGGGTGCCGCCGAGGTCCAGATTCTATCCGAGGATGATGTGCTCAAGCCGCTGGTGGTGGCCATCGCCCTAGACCAGCGCATCCTTGAGCTTGGACAAAGCACGCGGGCAGTGGCCACTGCCAGCGGTGGCAAAGCGCCCTACGAGTATCGATGGAACACCGGTGCCACCGGCGGTTCACTCGCCCTAACAAAACCGGACGAGGGTAAACTCAGCATCACCGTGACCGCGCAGGACGCCCGCAAGAAGACCGCGACTGCCTCCGCGATGCTCGAGGTGACCGCGCCGAAACTGACGCTCAGCGTGACGGCGGAACGGGCCGAGGCGCAGGTGGGCGAATCTATCAATTTGAAAGCGGTGGCCGGTGGCGGGCGTCCGCCCTATCAGTTCAACTGGACGCCACCGGCGGTGGGGACCGGTGACACCGGGAAGGTGACTCGCATGGAAGCGGGGCCGGTGGATGCGCGGTTATCAGTGACCGACTCCAAAGGGCGCGGAATGACCGCTTCGACCCGCGTGATCTTCTCGCAACTGGAGGTCGCGTTGCAGGGATTGGAGGAGAACGAGCCGATGGGCTCGGTGCGGTCGGTCTCGGTGACGCCCGAGGTTCCCGCCGGCATGACCGTCCGCTACCTCAGTGTGCCGGCGTGTCCGGTGGTCGCGAAAGGCAACGCGGCGGATCTGCGTTTCGACAAGCCCGGAAAATTCGCCGTGCATGCCGAGGTCGTGAAACGGGTAGGCGGGCAGGAGCAGGTGGTCGCAAAATCCGCCGCTCTAACCGTGACGGTGGCGGCCCCGAACTATCAGATCAGCCTCGCTCAGGCGGAGGTGCCGGTGGGAACCGAGACCACGGCCCAAGTGGTGGGGGACGATGGCAAGGAGCCAGCGGACGCAATCGTGGAATGGACGATTCCCGCCGGTTCGGATGCCGGGCGGGCCGGTCAATCGGCGCGGTTGGTTTCCGACGCTCCGGGATCAGTGGCGGTTTCCGCACGCATCAAGGATCGCAAGACTTCGGTCGTGCTGGGCACAGCGAAGGCTGCGTTGAAGGTGGTGCCGCTGGAAATTACCGTCACGATGGACCCTGCCGGCGGAAAAATGTTCCTCCTGAAAGCCAGTGTGGCGGCGAAGGTGACGGGGATTCGGTTTTCCTGGACCGCCAGCGGGGATGCCATTGTCGGTCCGCGCTCGGGTGGCTCCGTGAAAGTCCTCGTCAAGGGTGACAAACAAGTCGATTGCGAGGTCATCGCCCGCAATGCCCGGGGCATCGAGATCGGCCGCTATAACAAAATATCGTTTGCCACCACCCAAACCCGCGACCCCGACAATGATCCGCAAATGCTGGTGGAAAAAGGGTATGCCATGGAAACGGCGGGAAATCTCGCGGGCGCCTGTAGCGAATACGACAAGGCGCTCGCTCTAACACCAGACCCGAAACTCAAGGCGCATCTGGCAGAACTCAGAGACGGAATCCAAAAGGCGGCTGATACCAAGACGAAGGAGGCCCAGGCGCAGTCCGTGGTCGGCAAAGGATATGCCATGGAAACGGCGGGCAACCTCGCGGGTGCCTGTGCCGAATACGCCAAGGCGCTCGCGCTAACGCCCGACCCGAAACTCAGGACGCATCTAGCAGAACTGCAAGCGCGCCTAACTACCGCGAAGGCGCTAACAGTCGAGGCTCCGCCGCCACCGCAGAAGGTCTTCGAATCGACCAACACAGGCGGTGTGTATAATAAACCAACCGCCCCGACCTTGTTCGAGGCATCCACACCGTATGTTGTCACATATATTTCAACCTATCACTGGAATAACGGTCGTGGCACGCCCGCGCCGGGAAGCATCGGCTTGCGACACACTGACGGCACGATGTATGGACCGTGGAAGGCTGCGGGAACGCCGGGGCAGGGCGGCGTGGTGAACGCATACTGGGTCGTGGAGCCCAATGCGACCGTGAAGCCCGGTACCTACACGATCATCGACAGCGATCCCTCCACCTGGGCGCAAAATGCGGAGTCGGGCGGCCGGGGGCATGCCGTGGTCAAGGGCCATGCCGCGCAAGCAACCGCGACGACCGCCAGCACCCCGAGCGTGGCCGCTCCTAACAAAACCGTGGCGGGTGCCGGTCCGGTGGATCCCCGCGACCATCCCGTCATCGGCCCGAAAATCCAACAGTTAGTCGCGCTGGCTCGCGAGAGTGATCAACTGGCCGGCATCAAGGGTTATGCCGACGGCGACGCCCGCATGGCCCGGGTGGAGAAGCTCAGCTCGCAATTGCAGGCCCTCAACGCGGAGATCAGACAACTTCTCCGGCAAGCGGGCTATGATCCGGCCAAGGACTTCCCGCTCGGCGCGAAAATCGACGAACTCAACCGTCTCGGCCAAGAGGCGCTGAAACTGGGTAACTCCATCACGATTGACAATGCGACCGAGGGCTTGGCACGCCTCGAGGTCATCAAACTGCGTGTGCCAAAGTTGAACGCCGAGATCCGCGAATTGGTCGCGCGGGAAGCTGCGGCGGGACCTCCGGCGCAGACCCGGTCGGCAACGGCGCAACCCGCCGATTGGCCGACCATTCAGGCTCAGGTCCTCCAACTTGAGCGCCAACTTCAAGCGTCCAGCGATGCCTCTTACAAGCAGATGAGAGGCTGGGCGGCGAAGGAGGGACTTGCGGTGGTGGGGTCCGTGTTTCATTACAAAGTCATGTCGACAAGCCCGGAGTATGACAAGCATGTGGCCGACATGCAGCGCCGGGTGGATGCCGAAAATGCTCAACTCATCAAATTGGCAAACGATACCATTGACCAACTGTCGCGCTTGGAGGCGCAATGCCCGCTGCCGAAGAACCGCGCCTACGTCAAGGAGGGTGCCGACGGTATTCGGAAAAATATCAATTCGCCAAAATAGCCCGGCCCCCAATCACTAATATATCACATTATCAAGGACAAGACCCAAGGCCGCCTGATTCAGGTGGAAGGACCCGGGTGGCGGACGTTTTTCGATGACGTGGAGGCGACTCTGGCAGGAAAACAAACGGCCCTCCTCGGCGGGCTCAGCACCGACACGGGAACCAGTTACTGATGAGTTCTTGGTTTGCCCTACAGTATTTTTTGCCGCAAAAATGCGCAAGATACGCAATCAGGTCAAGTTTTCCGGTCTTCTGTCTTCTGTCTTCAAGTCTTCTGTCTGAGGCGCAGCCTCGCTACTTTTGTGGTTTCTGTGCCTCTTTGCGGCTAACTGAATGTATTCCAACCCAGGGACTGCTCAGTATCTATACTTCCCGGCCGCCGCACTGGTCTATCCGGGAAGGCGCGATGCCGTGTGGGTGTTTCTTGCCGCAGTTTTGGCCTATGCCCTGCTGCCATGGCCGAAATATGGCCCCCGGACCTTGAGCTATAGCCGGAACCGGGCGGTCATCGTGCCTGACCTGTTAGGCAGGATGGAATGCGCCTATGCGGACATCGAACGCGTGGAACCCGCCGTGCTGGCCCTGCCCAGGTGGCTCAGGATCGTGATGCTGCTGGCGGCTTTGCTCAACTGGCGCCTGATGGGGGCGATCTGGCTCGGGTCGTCACAGGAAACCCACGGCATTGCCATCCGCCGCAATGACGGCACGCGCTTCAATATCTGGCTCGACTATCTGGATGGCAGCAGTCATGTGTTTCGCGAACTCCGCCGTGCCAATGTGCCGATGTCTCCGCAACTAGTGCAATATGTGGACGAATGGCTGGCCGAGTTCCCCGATGCGGAACCATGGCCTAACGCTAACAAGCGGAAAGGCCGCCTCGGCCCGGTGCTCGTCGTGCTGGCGCTGACGCTGTCCCTCGGCCTCCATTTCTGGCCGGAGCCACCGTGCAAGGTTTACCAGGAAAGCCGCGCGTTATCCCCCGAGGTGACGGCCCAGCGCGCCCGCCTGTTGGAGGAAATGAATCAGGTCCAGATCGAAATGAATGCCGCCATGCGGCGCTATCAAGAGGGACCGCCCAAGAACCGGATGCAGGAACTGGACCATTTCACCGAACTCTCGAATCAATTTGACGAGATCACCAAAGAATACGACGCTCTCTGGAGCGACACCCCTTGATCCCATGAAAACACGACTGATAGCGATGGCCTGGTTGTTATGCACGGCGGCACTTTTTGCCAAACCCCACACGCCCGCGCCCGGCACCGCCGAGCGCAAGGCGATCTGCGATGCGATGCGCGAGTATACCATCGCGGCACAGAAGAAGACGCTCGCCTACTCGTTTCTCTTCAAGGTTGAGTTCATGCGGGTGGACGGTGATTACGCGGGATTTCAGGGATTCCCGGTCAAGCCGGATGGTACGCTGGATGATCGTTTCGAGGATTTCGTTTATACGACGTTCCTCAGGAAAAAAAACGGGGTGTGGCAGGTGATCCGTGATCTGAGCCGGACCGACGTCCCGACCGACGAGGAAGTCCGCGATATCCGCAAAAAA
The DNA here is from genome assembly GCA_903888515.1 of Akkermansiaceae bacterium. GTDB lineage: Bacteria > Verrucomicrobiota > Verrucomicrobiia > Verrucomicrobiales > Akkermansiaceae > Luteolibacter. The sequence continues at coordinate 12,983 of CAISTY010000231.1, forward strand.
TTCCCCGCCGATTTTCCCACCGCTGCGATGCCGCAATACTGGCGGAAACTCCTGCGCCCGTGAGTCCAATGCGTCAGGGTTTTCCGGTTTTGCCAGTAGTGGTCCAGGTGCCGCCATAGGTTCCGACAAAGGAGTCCTTGTAGTTCCATTTTCCCGATGCCGATGTGGGTCCGGCAAAACGCCCCTCGAACAACCTGCTGTTCTGCCCAAGTACCGCCTGCGCTTTGATATTGCCACCGGCATCCACCTTGCCATACATGTCGCTCATGAGGCTGCTAGTGCTAGTGATCTTCAAATCCCCGTTAGGCTTTATTTCCAGGGTGCAGGTTTGGCTGGTGATGCCGCTGGGCGTGGCCTTGCTGTAAGTCAAAGTGACCGGGTGCTCGCCGGCATAGGCACTAACACCCGCCTGAACGGGTGGTTTCACCACGGGCGGCACCTTGCCATTGTCAGCCACGCTGGTGGCGGGATCCTGCGTTGGCGGCGGGGTGACCGGCGGTTTGCTAGGCGGTTGCGGGGTGGGTGGTTTTGCCGGTGGTCCCGCGGTGGCGGCGGGCTGCACCTTGATCTGGCAGGTGGCGCTTACCGTCTTGCCGGCGCTGTCGCGCACCTCCACGGTGAGTGACGAGTCTTTCGTGCGGGTCGCCTTGATAGCGCCGGATTTTGCTTTCGTTAGAATTCCGTCAGATGTCCAGCTATAGGTATAGGGAGGCTTGCCGCCTGCGGGCTGGGCTTTCAGGCTGAACGACTCTGCGGGCGCGACTTTGATGAGGTTCTGTGAGAGAGTGACCGCGAGAACCGCAGCCACCGGTGACTTGTCATCATTCTTTGCAGGCACCTTGACGGCGGGATCCTTGGTTGGCGGCAAGGTCACAGGCGGTTTTTTTGTGAGATCCGGTGCGGGTGGGGGAGTGGGTTTTTCCGGAGGATTCACGTTGGTGGCAGGCTGCACTTTGACCTGACAGGTGGCGGTGGCGGTTTTGCCGTCGCTGTCGCGCACGTTCACGGTGAAAGTCGTGTCCTGTGAACGGGTCGCTTTAAGTCCGATGGTTTTGATCTCTGTTAGAGAACCGTTAGAAGTCCAGCTGTAGGTATAGGGTGGCTTGCCACCGGCAGGCTGGGCCATCAGGCGGAACGACTCCGCAGGTGCCACTTGGATGAGGTTCTTGTTGAGGGTGACCGAGAGAGCCGCCGCCACCGGCACCTTGTCATCATTCTTTTCGGGCACCTTGGTGGCGGGATCTTTCGGCGGTGGCAGGGTCACAGGCGGCTTGGGCGTTGGAACCGGGGTGGGTGGGGTGGGTGGGGTGATGAGAGGCGGCGTGGCGGTGGCGGGCAGCACTTCCAATTGACAGGTTTGACTTTGCATCTGCCCGGTGGCATCGACGACTTCCACCTTCATTGAGGCGCTCTCTCTGGCCGTCCCCTGTCCATCGGCGGACGCCAGCTTGAGTAGCATTCCGTTACGATACCAGCGGAACGTGTAGGGTGGTTTGCCGCCCACCACTTGAGTTTTCAAAGAGAATTTTTCACCTTGGGGTACCTGCACGCGTGCCGGCAGCGAGACATTCAGGGGGACTGCGGGCACCGCCGCGGGATTGCTTTCTGCGCCGACGACGCCGAAGGTCACCGTGCCCGCTCCGAGGGTGCGGCCTTCCTTGTCACGGGCGATGACATTGACTTCCGCGGATCCCGGTTCGTGACGGGATGCGGTGTTTTCGTTGCCGCCATCCGCTGTTAGATTGGTGCCTTCATTCGGTTTCCATGCCCAGCGCACCTCGTCCACTTTGGGCACGCCCACCAACTCGGCGCGCAAACGCACGCGTTCATCGACCACAAAGGTGCCTTTGGGTGGAGAAACGTGCGCCTTGCGGACCGGATCCCAATAGGTGGCACGCGTGGTCTCGGGGTCTAACACCTTGACCGTCACCTGGTAATTGGAGCCGGAGTAGGTGCCTTTGACTTCGCCGATGGTTTCGCCACTTCCCGGCACGCGCAGCACGGCATGGAACGCGATGGGTTTGCCCGGTTCGGGTGCTTTGAAGGAAATTTGGGTGCCCGACTTGTTCAACTCCAATTTTTGTGAGGTTGCGGGTTCGAGCCAGACGATGCGCAGCAGTTCCTCGGGCACCAGCGGAGCAGTCTTGAGGGTTGCCTTGACTTCCTCGCCGATTTTGGCCCCGGACGACGGGGAAAACTCCAGGGAAATCCGTGGCGCGACCACTTCACATACGGCTTGGTCGGCCTCGCCAACCGTGGAGCCATCCTTCGCATGCAGCGTCGCCCAGATTTTGATTTTGCCCATCTCCGAGAAGGTCACATGCGTGGTTGCTCCCTGCGGTGGGTTGAATGTTAGATTGGGAGTGGCATGCCAGACTGCATGGCGATCGGACGCCACTTCGCCATCCAGATCGGTGACGGCACCATGTGATGGATCGTTGGCCGGAATGTTGGTAGAGATTTCGGCAGACTGCCCATAGACGATTTGCGCGGGCAGTCCCTTGATGGTGGTGTTGGTGGCTTCCACCGTCATCACCACCTCACCCAAAGCGGCATTACCGGTGGCATCGGTGACCTTGACGGAAAGTTTTTGATTGCCAGGCATTCTGGAAACAAAGGTGACTTTGTTGCCCTTGCCTGCATGATCTCCGGTCCATTCATATTTATAGGGTGCCGTGCCACCGGTGACCGTGGCAGTAACATCGACGGCTTGCGCATACTTCGGTTTGGTGGTGGCTGCGGTCAGCGTGACCTTCATTTCCTTCGGTGTCTCGACTTTCGCAGAGGTCCAGGGAACCACTTTGATATTGCCATCCGCGGTCACTTTGAGCCCGTCAAGAATGGCCCGCGCCTCGTTGCGGGCTGCCGTTCCCTCCGACTCATAGGGGGCCTTCCCGATTTCGACGCCGGAGGCCGTCCCGCTTGATACACTATATTTGAAATGGATGGCGGCACGCCCTTTGACCACCGCGCCGGCTCCCCCTGCCATGATTCCCTCATGGGCCGTCCAACCGACATCGCCGCTGTAGGCAGCTTGCTTATAAGTCAAGGGTTCCTCCACGATATATCCTTTGAAATCCCCGATGGAAAATGACTTCATGTTGGGTTTCTCGATCCTTATCTTTGCGAGCCATGCATCCACCTCTTCCTGGCCGGAACGTAGAGCCCATCCAGCATGGACGTTTGCAGAGACGGTTCCAGTGCCGGCGTTGCCCTTCAGCACCACATCCTTGCGTTTCATATCCAAGGCATTCCCCTGATTGCCGCCTTCCCAGTTGCCTCCGGCGGTGGTGGAAAATCGCGCGGGCCTCACAAGGATCGCCTGCGTTGCCTTATCCACCTCGTTGCCTAATGCGTCGGCCAAGGCCACCGTAATGGTTGTGGGTTTCAGTTCGGGTTTGCCGTCCGCGCCGGTGGATGTCATGTGGTCGTCCGGAACAAACTGCATTCTAACGGACGAGTTTTTGGTGGCGCTTGGGTTACCGTCAAGCGTCGGGGAAATCAATGTTCCGCCATACCATGAGTAATGATCCATCAAGGGAACGATGAGCGGGTCGGGAATGGCACTCATCTCGAAAATCTCGCTGTAGAGCACTTCCGCAGGAGCGGTGATCTTCGTCTTGAACAGCACCACCGCATCACAGACACCACGCGCCGCCAAATACTCTTTGCCCGCTTTGTCCTTGCCGAAATACTCAACTTGAACCTGGAACTTGCCCCCTTCCTTGGCGGGGATCGTGCAGGAACGATGATTTCCCACACCGTGGCTCCAAACCACGCGACACGCCCCCAAATCTGGAGTTTGCGGCAATGTGACGTTCACCCTGATACTCTGCCCGATGCGGGCCGGTCGCGAATCCACCTGCAAGATGACTTCCGTCACTCCCTGGGCAAGACCGGCTTTGGTGTTAGGATTGGTGGCGGGGTCCTTGACAGGCTCCTTGGTCGGGTCCTTGGTCGGGTCCTTGGTAGGGTCCTTGGTAGGGTCCTTGGTAGGGTCCTTGGTAGGGTTCTTGGTAGGGTCCTTGGTAGGGTTCTTGATAGGGTCCTTGATAGGTTCCTTGATAGGTTCCTTGATAGGTTCCTTGATCGGGTCCTTGGTTAAATCATCCAAGTCGGGGGGCTCATAGTCCGGCGGCAAGGATGCGAGTTTTTGCAAGTTCGGCCCGCATTTGCCAGTGAGATAAAGCTCGCGGATGTCTTCAAATCGCACGCGGAAGCCGGTCAGGTTTTCCAGATCTGAATCCGGCGGGACTCCATCGGACGCGCTGCCCGCCCGCATGGCGCCGAGTTCCTGCTCTAAAAACCGCAAATGCTTCACATAATTGGGGGAATATTTGTTATCCTGGATCTGCTGTTCGGTATCAGCCCACTTTTTCAACTGGTTGACCACCATATCCTGATAGTTGGTATTGCGTTCCGAGTGGGGTTTGGTCTTTGTTTTGACGTTTGCCAGCCATTCGATGTGATGTGTCATTTCATGCATCATGGTCTGGCGTTGCTGGTAGCGATCCTTGTTGGCCCCGCCGAGCTTGCGCGGATCGAAGGGGAAAACGATATCGGCGGTCAGTCCGATATAATCCCAGGTGGCATGATATGCCCGACTATCGGGCCGGGCATCCACCAGTTTTTTGCCTTCTTCCCCGACAATGAACCGGTTCATGTTTTTATCAGCGGCTTTGCGGAAAATTCCCGGATCACCCAGGCAGATGGCCGCGCCGAAGCCGGTCTGGTCAAACTGTTTCTGGTAGATTTGTATTTCAGCAAGGATGGCGGCTTTGACATCGGATTCCGGTTTTCGTGTGTTATAGTGTTTACGGATTTCATTCAGGATCTCCTCACGTTCCTTGGCCAACCCTGACGCACGCGCCCCGGTGCCCGGATGCAGCAAACGCAGCGACACGTTCTGCAGCCGCTTCCATACATCCGCGTCAAATGCATCCTTGGCATTCACCGGCCCGCCCTTTGCCATTTTAAAATCCTCCACGGCTGTCAAGAAGACGCCATTGAATGTTTCATAGGCTTTCTGGATGTTCGGTGCGTCTTTGGCTTCCACACCTATCAACCCGAAAAACGCGGTGCCCTCCGGCACATCCAGTCCGGCATCCTCATACACCTTGGCGACACGGTCATTCAGGTATTTCAATGCGTCCCCGTAGGTTTTCAGATAGCGTTTCCAGAGGTTGGCGAGCTGCTCGGTGCGGGTGTTGCTGGTGGCTGCCGCCTCGAGCATCCCGCTCACAAAACTCGTCTCCTCCGCCGTGGCCGCAAGCACCAGTTGGTCACCCGCATGCAAGCCTTTGTCAATTTCGGCGAGTTGTTTGGCCCAGTCCGCGCTTTTGCCGGACGAACTCCGGATCGTTGCGAGCCGCCCTGCGATCTGGCGCAGCGCCGCCTCTGTTAGAAAATCCCGTTCGTGAACATACCGCCGCACCAAGTGGGCGCCGGCACGGAATGGTTTTCCCGAAACCGAGACCGCCTGCTCCGCCACCGCGGAAAAATTCCATGCTTCCACGGCATTGAGATCCAGATCGGGGAAATACCGGCGCACTGCGGCTTCCCACAGTGCCAGATTCGGGTTGCCCTCCCAGAAATGACGTTGAGCATAGCTTCTCAAGGCCGTGTTCAGGGCCATGGGATACGGCTCTTTTCCGCCCAGAGGTTTCAATTTCACGGCACCTTTCGGCGTGTAGCAATCGTCGAAAGCCGGGGTATGGCGCATGACCACCCGTTTGCCATCCTCGGACTTGCCAATCTCTGCCGGAGGCATGACCGCAAAGGAAAGCACCGGGCCGTCCACGGTCTGCAATTCTCCATTGGCATCCATCGCGGCATAGAGAGCCTGGATGAATTGGCGCTCGTCCGCATTGGCAGAAATCGCGCTGCCACCCGTGAAGCCGAGATACCCGACCAGAGCCACCGCACCCACCTCCGGGAATGCCAGGCCCAGCGCCTCTAACAAAGCCATCCCGGTCTGGCCGGCGAGCTTCTTGCCATCCGCGTCCATGCCGCTGGCCAGCGCCTCGGGCAAGCCTTCGGTAAACAGCCCGAAAATAGGAAAGGAGCCATAGACCGCCTCCTCAAAGGCCATCTCGGGTGAGTTCGGATCATTCGCAGCCTGGATCATCTGATAGAGCGTAATGCCGCCGCCCACGCCGATATAGAGTACCGTGGCACCCCAGCTTTTCGGCGACCCTTTTTGGGCGATTTCACCGACTTTGGCGGGGTTCAATCCGGCGGCTTTGGCCTTGGCCAATTGCCGCAGCACTGCCAGTTCGCTTTCGCGGAAGCCCATCCGCAGGAGTTCCACATCCGCAACCGATGAGATCCACTGGACGAGCGCATCCAAATCCGTGGCCATCTGCAATGTGGGCCCCTTGCTGCGGTATTGGCTGAGAATGCGCAGGCTGTCCTCAAGCGTGGTGCCCGGAGGTGCCATCGAATGAAAGCTGGCCAACTCCGCCAAATCCCGCCGCAATCCGGCGACTGCGGTTTTCATTTCTTCGGTAAGTTCCTTCTCCGCCTGGGCCATTGCGATGGCTTCGGCGACCGCCTTGTCATTCATGCGTCCCTGTTTTCCGGCCATATCTAACAGGCGAACAAGCATATCCTTCGCGCCATTCATTTCCTTTTTCGCGCCCTCCGCCATATACTCCAGCAAGGCCGCGTATTCCGCACGATAGGGAATTTCATTGGGCAAGTCCTTGGACAACTGGAGCAACTGGTTCTGATTGAGCTTCGCGTAGCCGGCCAGTTGTTCCTGGCTCATGAGATAGTCGTAAATCCGATGAAACTCCACATCCAGTTCACGACCTTTGAGCTTCGCGGCCTGGGACATGATGGAATTGGCATGAATCTGCTCCATCACCTCGACATTGGACATCTTGACGGCTTCCCACAGGATTTCCTGCCCCGCGCGACTGAACGCGGCTTCATCGGTGCCGAAACGGAGGAGGATTTCCCGCACCGCCGCCAAATCCTCGCGTGACGCCTTGGCAATGACCTCGGCAGTGGTGATGATGTTTTCATACGCGGCATGGTTCATCAGGGTCTGCGCATCCGACGGCTTCAATGCCTTGAGCATCCGTTCCAAGCCCTTGGCTTGCTCACGGGCACCACGGCTGTCGCGCTGAAGCCACTCGGCATATTCCGTGGCCACCCGTGAGAAATTGAACACGCACTGCAACGGCTCATCCACGGCGAGCCCCAGTTCCTTCAAAATGTCATCCGACAATCCGCTGATCACGCGTTCCTGTCCGCCTTGCAGGGAGCCCACCTTGTTGACCGACCAGACACGGCCTTTTTTCGTGGCGTAGTCCGTGGCAAACGCACGGCCCGACTCTCCCGGATAGACTTCAGGATTCAACACCGCCCGCTGCTGCGCCCTGAGATTGCGCAGCAGCAATTCGTTGCTGCTCTCCCGTAGCAAAGCGGCCCCCTTCTCGGTCGGCAGCTTCCGCGCTTCCTGCAGCAACGATCCTAACTGTTTATATCCGAAATCATCCAGCGTGGAGACGAAAATCTCGAAGCGTTCGACTGTTAGGCGCACCTGTCTGCCCATGGTGGAAAACACATCATCGCCTTCCACCCCCAGAATCCGGTTGATCTCCTTGTCGAGCATTCCGTTGAACTCGCGAGCCGCCTCCGGGCCTCCATGCACGATGGCATCCATGTCCCCGGCATTGAGTTCCGTCGCCCATGAGCCCATGGCAATCACGGCCTGTGTCCGCGCCTGTCCGCCCTGACTGCGCAACATGGCAAGCACGCGTTTCACCACCCGCTGCCGGGCACCCAGAATCTTGTTCACCAACTCCGACTGCTTGGCGCCTTTGAGACGCCATGCGGCAATCAGTTTGTTAAAATCCTGCGGTTGTGACATCAGATAGAGCATGTCCCGTTCGCTCACTCCGTCCAGGCCCCGCTTGAGGACAGCGTCCGCAAATTCCAGATAAGTCTTTGGGATGCTTCCTTGATTCAAGACGCCCGCGACCACGTTCGCTCCGGACGGCACGCCCGCTGGATCCGGTTGGGTTTCCGCCGGACCGGTTTTCGGCGGCGGGGTTTTTTCCCAAGGCAGTTTGAGTTGCGCCACGGAGGTGGCGGCACTGAGCAAGATGATGAGGCACGAAACAAGGCGTAGAAACATGGGTTTCATCAATTCTTTTCCGGTTGTGGTGAGTCGGGATGCCTGGCATCCGGGTCTCTGGCGATGGCAATTCGCCGGGATCCGGGCATGAGATTTGCATCCATCTTGTGCAAGGATGCTGCAGATACCCATCGCGGACCGAACTGTCAAGTTTGGAATGGCACGCTGGAATGGCACACCATATTTTTCAGGATCGTAGTTGCACAGGCGCATGGAAATGGCTAAGTCACACCAATGAGCTTGCAGGCATTTTGCTCCCAGTGCGGCGCGTCCCTCGGGGAGGCCGCGAAATTTTGCAGCAAGTGCGGACATCCGTCCGGCAAATCCACAGACGCCGGCGGGAACGCTGCCGGCGGGCTGGCTTGGCAGGCCGACATGACACTGCTCAATAACCGGTTTTTTCTAGCGGATTTTGCGAAGTGGCTGGGTTGGACCTTGGTGATATCCCTGGCGATTTTCCTGCCGCTTTTTGGGATTCCCGGAGGGGTGGACGGGGTGTGGACGGCCTTGTTGATCACCGGCATCGGAGCGGTGTTATTGATATTCAGCACGCTGTTGTTTGTGCTGATCATGGGCAACCGGGTGCCGATGGAATTCACACTCAACAGTGACGGCATCCAAATGCGGACGGGGTCCAGGCGCATGCAGGGCATCAACCTGATCGCCATCATTTTCGGCGTGCTGGCACGCAAGCCCGGTGCCATCGGTGCCGGGGCCCTCGGCCTGTCCGGGCAAAACACCCGCATCGCATGGAACGAATTGCGCAAAATCCAATTCCATCCCGCCCAGCGCGTCATCTTCCTCAAGGGCGGCATCTTGTCGCGCATCCGGCTTTATTGCATCGCGCAAAACTATCAGGCGGTCGCCGCGATGGTCGAGGAAAGGGGACTCCAACAATCGCCCCAGGCAAGCATCCTGCGCTGTTAGTCAAAACGATCACCCTGTATTTCCCATGAACCCTCCAAATCCAATCTGTGAGAATTGTGGTGTGCCGGCCAATCCCGGCGCGTGCTTCTGCAAATCATGCGGCCAACCGATAGGGGAGGAGCCAGCCGCCACGCGTCCCAACATGACATTCTGGCTGATAGTTCCATTCATCCCCTTCGTGAACTTCCTTGCCTGCTGGTTCGCACCGATGCGCATCGGCCACAAGTTTTTCATGCTCGGCATTGTGATCGTCTTCTGGACGTGCGTGCTGGTGCCGGAAATCTGCAAGTCCGCGGCTTATTGTTTTGTGGGTTGTTTTTTCGTGGTGTTCTACTATGTGGCCCTTATCTGGACAACGCCGCCACCGCGTTCATCACGCTGCTCACCCACCTCCCCCTGACTTTCAAGATCTTGATCGATAAAACAGAATTCAAATTGAAATAAACCGCCATGAAACCGCTGCCGATCCGCCTCCTTCCGTTAATCCTCCTGTTTCTATCAGCCACAGGTTCCCAAGCCCAGTTGAAGCTGCCATGGGAGAAATCACCGCCGCCCAAGGCGCAACCCGCCCAGCCTAACACACCGCAACCAGCCGATGACGAACCGCCCGCCCGGATCAATTCCCCGGATGGCAATACCGCAGTGCGCATCCAGCAAAAGGCGATGCCCGGCACCGATGGTGTCACGGATTTTTTCACGCTTGAGATATTGCAGGAAGGCAAGGTGGTGGCCCGCGTTCCGACCGAAGGATATTTGATCTCTGCTTACTGGAGCGCCGACGGCCGCCTGCTCGCCGTGAACAATCGCCGCGGCAATTCGGGCGATTATCTATGGGTCTTTTCGCTGCCGGACGGCGCCTGCCTCAAAAAGGCTGACGACGATACAGGCACGCGCTGGTTTGAAACGGCAACCCAGGCAATCGCAGCCAAGATCCAGAACGCCAAGGCAGATGACGTTTATAAGAGCTGGCTCACCGCGGGCGGATGGTCCGCAAACGGCGAACTGTTACTCAACGTCCGCATCCGTTATCGCGGCAAGGGTGTCGGCGTTTTCAATTTCTCCGCCCCGGCCGCTTTCAAGAACGGCAAGTGGACCACCATGCCAGGCACGATCCAGGCAGACCCGTGACGGCCCGTGTATCATGGCTGCACCACGCGAATGCCATGAACCTACTGAGCAGTCCCTGGGTTGGAATACATTCAGTTAGCCGCAAAGAGGCACAGAAACCACAAAAGTAGCGCGGCTGCGCCTCAGACAGAAGACTTGAAGACAGAAGACAGAAGACCGGAAAACTTGACCTTATTGCGTATCTTGCGCATTTTTGCGGCAAAAAATACTGTAGGGCAAACCAAGAACTCATCAGTAGGCAGGGACGCCTTTGCCCTCGCTTCGCTCACGCCATGCCAGAGTGCGCTTCGCGATCCAGTGACCGCCGTTTTGTAAACGGCTACCACGTTCCGTGGCGTCCGGGAGAATGGTTAGTGAATGACCGGGCCGGAACGTCATCTCATTCCCACCTCATTCTCACGGACCGTTCGGAAAACAGTTGGATTTCAATGTTGGATTGACACTGTCGATGGACATTTCGGGCGGCGCGTGGTGTGAGGGGGAAGACCATGGGAAGAGGGAGAGAATGGAGAATGACGAATGACGATTGTTGATTTTTGATTGGGAAGAGGAAGACCTGGTTGCCATCCACTTCAAAAAGCGCCCGGTAATCCCCGGCCCGCATGCGGTATTCCGGGAAATGATTGCTGAGGCGTTTCACATCGCCCCGCAAATTCTCTTCCAACCAGCGCAAACGTTCCACCACCCGGGCGAGCTCCGCCTTGGGTAGGCCCTTGAGATCCTTCTCTGCCTTGGGTTTGAGCTCGATGCGGTAGGTCATGGAAGTTCATGCGATGGGGTCAAATATGCGGAGGGTCCGGACGGCGGCCCTGACTGGGGCCTGCGCTTCACGCCCGCCAGGAAGAATTTCCTGGAAGAATTTCCTTGCGATCTGCCAAAACAATCCCTATGTTTCATTCCGATAGCCAGCCCTCCGGGTTTCTATCAGATTAACGGAAAATTGAACGCCCCCAACCCCAACCCCCATGGAGTAATGGAGTAATGGAGTAGTGGAAGAGGGAGTGATGGAGTATTGGAGTAGTGGAGTAATGTGCGAAACGTCATCTCTTCCACCACTCCAATACTCCAATACTCCACCACTCCAATACTCCAATACTCCAATACTCCAATACTCCTCTCTTCCACCACTCCACCACTCCAATGAAAAACAACCATCACGCCCACCGTCCATACACTTCGCTTGTCCGCTCCGCTCTTGGCCTGATATTCATCGCCACGTCCATCGGGTGCGCTCCCAAATCCGCCTGGGATGGCAAATACCGTGCCGACCGCAAGGAGCGGCTGACGCGTGGATGCACCTTCTACTTCGATGGTGCCGGTGGCGGCACCACAAAGTCTAACTACGCGGAGGGTGTCGTGGAGGGCATGCTTGCGGCGGGATACCGTGGCGCGGGTGAGCTTGTCTCCTGGGAGACCGGCAAGGGCTTGATGGCGGATCAGTATGCCAGCGTCGCCTACAAGCGGACCAAGGCGCAGGCGGGTGCCGTCCGCATCCGGAACTATCAGAAGGAACACCCCGCCGCGCCGGTGAACCTGCTCGGTTTCTCCGCCGGCACGGCCGAGGCCATCTTCGCACTCGAGGTGCTGCCGGAGACGGCGCCGGTGGATCAGGTCGTCTTGTTAGGCACATCCATCAGCCGTGACTACGACATGACCGAGGCGCTCAAGCGGGTGAAATACAAATTGTATATCTTCACCTCCACCCACGACCAAATGCTCGGGACACTGATGCCGCTCTCAGGAACCGCCGACCGGAAGTTCCACGACCCCGGCGCGGGCATCAAAGGATTTGTCCTCCCCGCCGGTGCCTCCGCCGCCACCCGCCAGCTATATGCTAACAAGATCGTCACCATCCCCTACTCCGGGGATTTCCGCAAAGACAAGGACATGGGACACCACTTCGACAATGTGAAGATGGAATTCATCCGTGACCAGGTGGCTCCCCTGCTCATCGGCCGGCCCGCCCGTTGACCCATCACCCCGCCGCGCGGACCATCGGTCACGAATCTTTCACACGTGTGGATGGTATTTCCTCGCCGCGGCTATTTTGATTCGTTAATCTTTCGTTTGTCTGTGAAAAATCGAGATAGGCACGACCCACCCCGCAAACCAACCGTATGAAAACACCACCATTCCGCCAGTCACTGCTGGCAGCAGCCGGAGCATTGCTCGGCACCCTTTCATCAGCCCAGGCCCAGCAGGCTGGCGCCAAGGGCGTCACCACCGTCGCGCCGGAAACGAGCGCGGTCCTTCCCTTCGAGGATTTCCACTACAAGGGCAACGTCGGTCGCACCATCAATGAGAGCGATCCACCGCAATTCCCGAAGCTGGTGCGTCCGCCCAAGGGCGCGCCTAACATCGTCCTCATCCTCATCGACGACGCCGGCTACGGCCAGTTCGGCACCTTCGGCGGCCAGGTGAAGACACCCGCGCTGGACCGCGTCGCCGCCGACGGTCTGCGCTACACGCGTTTCCACACCACGGCCCTGTGCTCGCCGACCCGCGCCGCACTGCTAACAGGCCGCAACCACCACTCGACCGGCAACGGCGTGATCACCGAAGCGGCGACCGGCTATGACGGCTACACCGGCATGATTGGCAAAAACGTCGGCACCATCGCCGAGGTGCTGCGCCAGCACGGATACGCCACCTCGTGGTTCGGCAAGAACCACAATACCCCGGACTGGGAAACCAGCCAGGTGGGCCCCTTCGACCGCTGGCCAAGCGGGCTCGGGTTTGACTATTTCTATGGTTTCATGGGCGGCGACGCGGACCAGTGGCAGCCGACGCTTTATGAGAACCATCAGCTAGTCCCGCGTTCCACCGATCCGAACTATATCATGACCAAGGACCTCGTGGACAAGTCGATCTCATGGCTGCGCGGCACCCGCTCGATCGACGCCGAGAAACCCTACTTCCTCTACATGGCCACCGGGGCCACCCACGCGCCGCATCACGTGCGGCCGGAGTTTATCGCAAAATACAAGGGCCAGTTCGACATCGGCTGGGATGTCTATCGCGAGCAGACTTTCGAGCGCCAGAAGAAACTCGGCGTGGTGCCTGCGAATGCAAAACTCACACCGCGTCCCAAGGAACTGCCCGCCTGGGATTCCCTGTCCGCGGATCAGAAACGCTTGTTTTCCCGCATGATGGAGGTGTTCGCCGGCTTCACGGCCGAGACCGACTACGAGATGGGCCGCCTGTTGGACGTCGTCCGCGCGCAGCCGGATGCGGACAACACGATCATCCTCTATCAGGTGGGTGACAACGGTTCATCCGCCGAGGGCGGCCTCGTCGGATTGTTGAACGAGAACTCGTTCTTCAACGGTGTGCCGGAATCGCTGGAAGCAAATCTCAAGGCCATGGATGAACTCGGCGGACCGAAACATTTCAACCACTTCCCCGCCGGTTGGGCATGGGCGATGAACACGCCGTTCCAGTGGGCCAAACAAATCGCATCGCATCTCGGTGGCGTGCGCAATCCACTCGCCATCTCGTGGCCCGCGAAGATCACGGACAAGGGCGGCGTGCGCCCGCAGTTCCATCACGTCATCGACATCGCGCCGACGATCTACGAAGCGTGCGGCATCACCTTTCCGAACGTGCTCAACGGTGTGCCGCAAAAGCCGATAGAAGGTGTTTCCATGGCCTATTCGTTCGATTCCGCGAAAGCCCCGGACCATCGCCGCAGCCAGTATTTTGAAATGTTCATCAACCGCGCCATCTACAGTGACGGCTGGTGGGCCGCCTCGCGCACCGGCATCCCGTGGGAAAGCAGCCCCAAACCGGCCAATCCGGACACTGCCACATGGGAGCTTTACAATCTCGACGAAGACTTCAGCCAGGCCGACGATCTCGCCGCGAAAAATCCGCAAAAGCTCCGTGATCTGCAAGACCAATGGTGGGCGGCGGCGGCCAAATACAACGTGCTTCCCATGGATGGTCGCAAGACGGAGCGCCTCAGCGCGGAATTGCAGGGCCGCCCGTCTCTAACCGGTACCCGCACCACATTCACTTACTACCCGGGCACGCTCGCAGTGCCCTCCGGCAGTGCGCCGAAGATCTTGAACAAATCCTTCGCGATCACGGCGGACATCGAAATGAGTGCGGACTCGAAAAACGGAGCCATCCTCTCGTTCGGCGGCTCCGATGGCGGCTACGGACTCTACATCAAGGAAGGCAAACCCGTCTTCGTCGGCAATTTCCTCAACCAAGTGCTCACCCGCGCGACATCGACCTCTCCACTTCCTGCCGGTCCGGCGAAAGTGCGTGCCGAGTTTGCCTATGATGGCGGCGGCCTCGGCAAGGGCGGCAACATCTCGCTCTTCGTCAACGACAAGAAGGTCGGCGAAGGCCGCATGGAACACACCCAGGCGATGACCCTCGGCTTGGGCGGTACCCTGGACATTGGCGAGGACACCGGCTCCGCCGTGGACGAGAGCTACACCCCGCCATTCCGCTTCGGCGGCACGATCAAACAAGTGACCGTGGACCTGAAACCAAACCTCCAACCAAAATAGTCCCATGAAAACAGTATCAGTGATCCCTACCGCGATCTCAAACGCCGCGTGACAGGTGTTTCCTACCTTGGCAAAGGCACCGTGCGCGAAAGTGGCGGCGTGATCCAGTGCCACCGCATCGGCATGCACGGCACCCACGCCGACGCCGAACTCTGGATCGGTGTTGCCGACGCGCTGCCACGCCGGCTCAAGGCCACCAAGACCGGATCCGCGGGCAAGGATCTGCTCATCGATGTCGATTTCCTCACTTGGGATTTGAATCATCAGGCAAGTGCTTCGGCATTCCGCCATCAACCTGCATCCGGTGCCATGGAAATCCCCATGGTCACCCTCGAAGAAGCGAACCAACCGCGCCGCTAACAAAAAACCACTCACCATCATTCCCATGAAAAACAATCACATTCTTTTCAATCCATCAAGAGTCGGCTCCATGCTCGCTCTCACCCTCTGCCTAACCACTGGAGGCGCCCTCGCGAGAGGTCCTGGCGGGGCCGGTGCGGGTGGCGGGAGGGCCGGAGTTGGCGCGGGTGGAGCAGGCAGACCCGGTGTAGGCGCGGGTGGCGTGGGTGGCGCAGGCGTGGGAGTCGGCTACCACGGTGCCGGTGCGGGTGCCCGTGGAGTGGGAGTCGCACCCGGTGTCGGCGTCGGCGCACCCGGTGTCGGTGCCTTGCCGGCTGGTTACCACGCGGCCGTGCCCGCCGGATACGCCACCGTAGCTTACGGCGGCTACACCTGCCGTTTTGTCGGCGGCGTTTATTATCGGGCCGTAACTTACCAGGGTCAAACCGTGTGGGTGGTCGTGGCGTGATGCAAACACTCAACTTCTCGAAACCGTCCCGGTCGCTCGGCTTTTTCCGCTGGTTCTTCGAGTTGGCATCCTGCCGAGCGGTTTACGCCCTTGGTTTGTTGCTGGCCCTGCCCTGCCACGCCCAGGACATCGAACCGCGCCGCTGGAGCCATCTGCCGCTCGACACCAACTTCCTCGGTGTCGGCTACGCCTACACCTCCGGTGACATCTTCCTCAACCCGGTGCTCCAAATCGAGGATGGCGAGTTCGACCTCAACTCCTGCGCCCTGAAGTATATCAGATCCTTCGAACTCTTTAACAAGTCGGCCCGCATCGACATCACCCAGGAATATGAGAGTGGCGATTGGTCAGGGCTGCAGGCTGGCCAACCTATCAGCACCGCACGCGACGGCTGGGCCGACACCACCGTGCGCTTTGCGATCAACTTGCTGGGAGCACCGCCGCTGGCGGGCAAGGAGTTCGCGGACTACCGCGCACACGCCGATTGTGAAACCATCATCGGCGCGGGCCTTGCCGTGGATCTTCCCACCGGCCAATACTTCGATGACAAGCTCATCAACCTCGGCAACAATCGCTTCGCCTTCCGGCCGCAACTCGGCTTGGTTCACCAACGTGGCAAGTGGACGGGCGAACTCACCACCTCGGCCAGATTCTTCACCGACAACGAGGATTTTTTCAACGGCAAGCGACTGGAGCAGGATCCGGTCTATTTCGCCCAAGGACACCTGATCTATAACTTCACCCCGAGCCTGTGGCTCAGTGCCAGCATGGGCTATTTCTTTGGTGGTGAATCCACCATTGACGGCATATCCTCAGATGACCGCCAGAGCGACCTTGGTTGGGCGCTTTCGATGGGGATCCCGATCACCCGCAACTTCGGCTTGAAAATCACCTACATCGGCATCCGGACCCTAACAAACATCGGCACCGATACCGATACCTTCGCGCTCGGTTGTTCCGTGATGTGGTAGATATTCCTTGCCTTCCCTACGGTCTGCCAGTCCGCTAGACTCTGTCCAAACCCATGGCAGTCGAATCCAAACCACTCTACCGCATCAATGAAATCATGAACACCGAAGGCATCATGCGCTTGGCAATTCTCGAAGATTTTTTTCGCGCAAAGGCGCAAAGGTTTTCAAGAATGGCTGAATGGGTCCCACTCACAATGCGTCAGCCTTCCGCTGACAAATGAACTCCATCTCAGTACAATCTGTCCTTTGCTGGAAACGGTTGTCGTCATGCCGAAGACCCTACGGCTCCCACTAGAGTTTGTCATACAGCAACTACAAGCCAAAGTTTAAATTCGTGGATCATTCACACCCCGGGCATTAACCTCGACAACGTAACCACTTGCCTGTCTTCTTGCGCTGGTTCTGCTCCAATCCAATCCAACCCGCAACCAACCACCATCCGATCATGAAAACCACATCCACCATCCTGTTAGTCATGTGCCTCGCCAGCCTGCCCGCCATGGCAGGCACCACCATCACCGCCATCCAACCGGCACCCGCCGCCGCGTCGTGGTCGTGCCAGGTCTCCCTCTACGGTTGGGGGGAATCCCTCAGCGGTGACACCGGTGTCCGCGACTATGAGCTACCGCTGGACATCAGCTTCAGTGAACTCGTCCAATGCATCGACTTCGTTGCCATGGGCTCGCTGGAACTCAACCATGGCCGCTGGAGTTTCGTGGCGGACATGATGTATGCCAAACTTGGCGACAGCATCTCAGGCAATCACAATGATTCAGTCGATATCGATATGCAACAATTCCTCGGCAATTTCGTCGTGGCCTATGAACTGGTGAAAACCGATACTTACAAGCTCGACGCCTATGCCGGTGTCCGGGTGAATTATCTCAGCCTCGACCTCAATGTCACAGGCCCACTGGGCAATCATTTCAGCCCTTCTGGCTCCGCAAGCTGGGTGGATCCCATCATCGGCGCCCGCTTCCAAGCCGAACTTCCCCATGACTTCTTCTTCCGTGCGCCCGGCGATATCGGCGGCTTCGGCGCCGCCTCCGAGTTGACCTGGCAGGCCTCGGGCGGCTTCGGTTATCACATCACCCCGTGCAGCTCGGTCATGTTAGGATAACGCGCCCTGGGCACCGACTACACCAGCGGCGGATTCACCTGGGACATCATCACCCAAGGCTTTATCCTGGGATATGAACACACGTTCTAATAGATCCAGCGACGGGGTTGTGCCCTACTGGAGCAGCCACCAGAAAGGCGCGAAGTCGGAACATATCGTGCCATCCCATCATGGCGCGCATCAGACGAAGGAAGCCATCGCCGAGGTGGATCGCATCCTCAAGGAAAACCTCAAACAAACCAAATAATGGAAACCACCGCAATCCAGCCCCGCCGGAAACTCCCGCTATGGGGCAAAACCGTTCTGGGCCTGCTCTCTATCTATCTGATAGTTGCATACTTTGTCATCCCGCAGATGGATGCCATGAAGTCCCGGCGGCATCCGGACATGGCGGCGGGCGAACACCTCACGCAAACCAAGACCGGCCTTCCCGGCGATCCCCTCAACATTGCCCTGGTCGGCAGCGAGGATGAGGTCATCGGCGCGCTGCTCGCTGCGGCATGGGTTCCCGCCAACGCGCTGAGCATCCGCAGCAGCGTGCGCATCGCGGTGGATACCGTCATTGCCAAACCGGATCCCAACGCCCCGGTGAGCAACCTCTACTTATATGGCCGCAAGGAGGATCTCGCATTTGAAAAACCCATCGGCCACAGCCCGCGCGAACGCCATCACGTCAGACTCTGGCGCTCCGCTCAGACCGACCATGGCCGACCGCTGTGGATGGGCGCGGCCACCCACGACCTCGGCGTCGAACTGAGCCGCACCACCGGCGAGGTAACCCATCACATATCACCGGAGGTGGATGCGGAACGCGACCTGCTGTTAGACGATCTTGCCCGGGCCACCCCGGGGCTCGCCACCCGCTGGCTGGCGGATTTCCATCCCATCCTGCAAGGCCGCAACGGCGGAGGCGACCCGTGGCACACCGATGGCCGTCTGCCCGTCGCAACGCTCGCGCCCGCGAACCCATGAAAACTTATGTGGATAACAGACAGGCGATCCAAATCGCCATAGGCTCACATGGGTCCTGATGATCATGCTTGCTTGCCGGTGCCAAAACCCATGCTTGCCGCCATGTTCCTGATCTTGCAATCGGCCCGACCGAGCGGTCTTTCCCGCTGGCGGGGGGCGCAGGCATCATCCCGGGCGTTGTGCCTCCTTGGCCTGTTGCTGGTGGCCCTGCCGTGCCACGCCCAGGACATCGAACCGCGCCGCTGGAGCCACCTGCCGCTCGACACCAACTTCCTCGGGGTCGGCTACGCCTACACTTCCGGAGACATCTTCCTCAACCCGGTGCTGCAAATCGAGGATGGCAAGTTCGACCTCGATACCTATGCTTTGAACTCATCTATAACTTCACCCCGGGCCTGTGGCTCAGTGCCAGCATGGGCTATTTCTTCGGCGGCGAATCCACCATCGACGGCACATCCTCGGATGACCGCCAAAGCGACCTCGGCTGGGCGCTTTCCATGGGTATCCCGATCACCCGCAACTTCGGCGTGAAACTCACCTGCTGAGCAGTCCCTGGGTTGGAATACATTCAGTTAGCCGCAAAGAGGCACAGAAACCACAAAAAATGAATACCATCAGGCTTATTGCGTATCTTGCGCATTTTTGCGGCAAAAAATACTGTAGGGCAAACCAAGAACTCACCTATATCGGCATCCGGACCCTAACGAATACCGGTAGCGATACCGATACCTTGGCGCTCGGCTGTTCCGTGATGTGGTAGCGACTTGCATTTTTTCATGCTTGAAAAAAACCTCACTGAGGCCAACATCGTCATCGCCTAACCGAAAACATCTCCCTATTATGAAACACAACACCACATCAATCGCAGCGCACCTCATCCCCGCCGCTCTCTGTGCCGCCCCGCTGCTCGCCAGCGCCGGACAAACCGTCGCCGAACCCATCATCACCGCTCCGGCACCCAATCCATGGGAATTCCGCATCACCCCCCTCTACAGTTGGCTCACCGCGCTTGACGGCACCACCGGACCGGATGTCTTGCCCGCCAATGTGGATGAGAGCTTCAGCGACATCCTCGACGTGCTCAAAATGTATGCCTCTCTACAAATGGAAGCCCGCTACGACCGCTGGGGCTTCCTCGCCGACGGTTTCTATGCGTGTCTGGGCACATCCGCACAATCTACTGGACCGTTGCGCGAGAATGTCAACCTGAGCCTCAAACAATTCCTCGGAGAATTCGAGGTTCTCTACCGGGTTTCCGAAACCCCTACACACTTCCTCGACGTGTATGCGGGTGTGCGCTATAATTCGCTCAAGCTCGATCTCGATGTCACGGGACCGTTCAGCCGCTCGGCATCACCTGAAAAGAGCTGGGTCGATCCCATCGTCGGTCTCCGTGGCCAGTGGAACATCAATGACCGCTGGTATCTTGCCGGCAAAGGAGACATCGGCGGTTTCGGAGTTAACTCGGATTTCACCTGGAACCTTCAGGCAACCGTCGGCTACAACTTTACCAAAAATTTCTCTACCGAGGTTGGCTATCGCTACTTTGATACCAACTACGACCAAGGTGGATTCACCTATGACATGGCCGAGAAAGGTGCCCTGATTAACTTCATCCTCAAGTTCTAACAATAAATGTCCAGTTCCAGATTCACGGTTTTCACCCCGTCATCGAGAAACAAGGCGGAAGCGCCGATGGCGGAGATCACCCGTTGTGACGACTCCCTAACCGCGGCATCCGGGAGACCCACCACGATGATCACCGGTTTGTCCGCGCCGCAGGCATTGACCTCGACCTCCACTTCCTGCGCTGCCACTCCGCGCAACGCCGCTGAAAATAGACGGGTAATCATGTGAACAGGCTAACCTGGCACATTTCCTCCACCGCCGGCAAGCGGAAAGTGACGGAAACACGCAGGCAATGGTCAGCTTTTCGGAAACAGGAAAGTGAATACGAAGCGGATGCCCCAATCGGGTGCGCCGGACGGGGCCTCGGCATACCAGGTGGTGTGACTGATGGGAGTGGTGTTCATGGTGTGTTTTTGGATTTTCACAGGAGGTAATAGTGTTTTTGGATTGGGTTCGGACTTGTGTTAGAATCTTGGTATCGTTTCGCTGGTGAAGTCACGGGCCGCCCCTGCGGACAACCCGTGCGTTTCACAATCGAATCATTTCACCTGTTCGATGTCCGGCAGTCGCCATGATTTGTCGTAGTAGGCCTCGGTCGGTCCATACCAGCGGAAGTAGGCAAACCATGCACGACCGGGAAGGGTCTGAATTCAGTTAGACTCCTTGCCAGCGGGAGCTTTGGGACCGAAGAATAGGTCAACCGATCCGTCGGTGTTGGTTTGGAGTTTCTGGACGTTCGGATTGATTTCTGCAACGTGCTGGGGTGCCTCGATGAGGGCACGCGTCTGGATGTCATAAACGGTGAGTGCCCAGAAGTCCTTGACCGGAACCTTGGCTGGCACATGCAGGCTGTAATTGTTTTCGCCCTTGAGCCAATCATCCGTTTTGTCCTTGTACTCAAGAGTGGGGAGTTCTTCGGCTCATGATTCGCTGGAATGAAGCCCGAGGCGGGTCTTGAGCTGGGAGAGTTTTAGCGCCGCATCGGCCCATTGATCAACCAGTTTGCGGAAGCGCTTAAAATTCGCCACCTCCACCCGGACCGCCGCGAGGTTCTCCCGCCGCAGGTATTCTGTTCGGCTCTTCATCTGGTGGGGGATCGTCTCTCAGTTGTGTCCGGCCTTCACCAGATCCAGCACTTTTCTTTGGTTTGCCGTCGCCCTTGCCGCCACCTGCGCGCGCTCGGACTTGCGCGGCGTCACCAGCTTCGTGCGGGCGCTTGGCCTCACGGAGCGGTGCTATTGGCGATTGCTCGACATGTTCCACAGCACGGCCGTCCGGCGCGACGCATTGCCGGCCCTCTGGTCACGGTTGGTGCTGTCCCTGCTCATGCGATTCTTGTTTTGCGTCAACAACAGGATCGTGCTGTTGGCTGACGGCATCAAGGCTCCCAAAACCGGACGCAAGATGCCGGGCGTCAAAAAGCTCCACCAGGAGAGCCAGAACAACTCCAAGCCGGAGTTCATCTTCGGCCATTCCTGTCAGGCGATCGCGGTGGTGGCCCGTGCGGCGGCGGGATTTTTCGCGGTGCCGCTGGCCTGCGCCATCCACGAGGGCGTAGTGTTCTCCAATCGCGACAAGCGTGTGGGTGAAGGCCGTTGGAAGAGCCGGTGGCCGGACCCTGGTCTTTATACACATTTATTGGATCTCCGATCACCCTCTTGGTCGCGGAGCGACCGCATGATGGTAGCCGTGGGTTTCAACCCACGTTTTACGGCATTCCATGAGGGATCGCGTCGCGGAGCGACGCCTGAAACCACGTTCGTTGTCCTGTGGCACACGCCCACATCAAGCGTCGCGACGCGACGCATCATTCATATCACCCTTGGAACCGTGGGTTGAAACCCACGGCTACCCTCCAGGGTCGCTCCGCGACCTTGGAAAACCAACCCGCGCTGAACACCAAGCGAGGAATCGCTCCCCTGAATTGTGTATAAAGATCAGGGCAGGACCGGAGGGCGGGGAAATGGGGGTTGGTTTTTACGGCGATGTCAAACGCCAGTGCCGCTGCTCACCTAGGCAGATCGAACAATACCGGCAGCGCATATCTGGGCCGTTGTTAGACAGGATCGACATTTACTGCGAGCTTCCTCTGGTGGACTTCCGGGCGGCAATCCTTGTCTGGGGTTAAGGGAGAACCGCCCGCACCCGGAAGAATCGCCGGGGCTCGCCCGGGGTGATCGGGATGGTGAAATGGAACAGCCCCGCTCCGGCGTCGGTGGGAGTGATCGCGATTACATCCCAGGCCCCGAGTGGCAATGTTAGATCGGTGGTCGAGAGCAGGGTGAGGGTGGCATTCGCGTCGCTGCAAAGGACCGACATCTGCAACGACTTCTGGCCGCCTCCATTTTCGATGACCGAGGTTCCCGCCAGGCTGATGAGATCGCCGGGTGGCGTGGCCTGGGGATCCTGGATGATGGCGATGGTCTGACCTAACAAATTGATGTGGGCGGTGCGCGTCGAAGTGGTGGCGGAGTAGGAGAAACCAACGATCCCGTTGTCAACGCTGGTGATGGTCAGCCACGGTTGATCGCTGGTTGGGGCAAAAGGGACACGGAGGTTCTGGCTGGCGGGCAGCACCTGCGACAATGTCCCGCTGCCGGCGGCAAGTCCGACCACTCGCGGAGTGGGATCCACGAATGCGCGGACCTGCTCCTTGACCGCGTAATTCATGGTGTCGGCGATATAGATATTGCCCGTGGAATCCACCGCCATGCCATCGGGATAGTTCAGCCCCGATGGCACCAATTTGGGGCTGATGGTTTGGGTGGCCGCGTTCCACCTGCGGATATTTCGGTCATCGGTGGTGATGAAATAATGGTTGCCCGAACCATCGACGACCGCTGCGTTGTGTCGCTGGTCTGTGGCGATCCGGCTCACCTTTCCGCTACAGGCATTCCACTTCGAACTGCCACCAGGCGACGAGGTTGGCCTCCGTGCCGAGCAACGGCTGTTGGAGTTCGGCGGCCGCGAGGGCACGGTTCCAGATCCGCACATCGGCGATGCTGCCAGGCCAGTATTCACCATCGAGAGAGCCGTATTGTCGTCCGAAACGCAGGCCGGTGGATGCGGCTGGGTTGGATATGGCGGATCCCCTGTCGCCCTTCAGCACCCCATCCAGATAGAACAGGGTGTTGGTGCTGGATTTGGCGAGAGCGAAATGATGCCAACCGCCGATGGGCATCGGGACAGCGGGATTGGGATTACTCCAAGTATCGCCGAGTCGGATGTTGTTGGAGGGATTCGTGCCGATGTAGAATGCATTGCCCGAGCCGCCCTGGGAAATGATCTCACGGTGGAAATTCGGCGCGGCGGGGCATTCCGCCCAGAATTCGACGGTGAAATCGCCGCTGCTTGGTATCACTCCTGCGGACGTCTCCACATAGTCGTTCACCCCATCGAAGGTCAGCCCATGGTCTGGCGCGGCTTGTGCTGGCGTGGCTGGCAGAAGGCCGAGAGCGGCGATGAAACACAGGAATCCTGATCGATGGGTCGTGGTCATATTGACTTTGCAGTGGAATGTGGGAGATATGCGACTGGCTAAATACCAAGGCTGGCCCGATTTTTATTGTTATCCAACAGATGAGAAAGGAAAATATGCGGAATGGGAGATCGGCACGTTAGCCGATGCCCGGTTCGTTCCGAATCACTTCGCCAGCCAGGCCTGCGGAGCGGAGTTTGCGCCGGAGGTGGGCGAAGTGGACGCGGAGATAGTAGGCTTGATCGGTGGCTTTGGGTCCCCAGACTGCGTTGAGAAGGTGGGCGTGGGTAAGCACCCATCCGACCAGTTGGATCTCAAACAGGTTGGCCGAACGGAAAAGAAGTGCCGAGCACAGGATCGCTCCGACATAGACCGTGAACATCACGGGATTGCCCCATTGGATGCGGGGCGACGCATATCGTTGAGCGCTCCTTGGAGATCCCGGCTGAAAATGCGGCATCCTGCTTCTTTCCGGTCAGTCGCGCCGTCATCGTGACAGCACGCTGTCACGCTGTAAGACTGTGGGCGTGACCAGAACGCAAATCCAACTCTCCGAGGAGACCTGCGCCCGTGCCAAGAAGCTGTGCGAAGCCCGCGAAATTTCCCTGGCCGAACTCGCCCGGCGTGGCATCGAATACATTCTCAGCGTCTATTCCACCGAGCAGGAGGCGAATCAGGAATGGCATCCGCCGACACCGCGTAACCTCGGATGGATGGGACTGAGCCACGAGGAAATCAAAGCGCAGGCCCAGTTGACGAACACCGAAATCCGCCTCACCCGGCGCAAGGAGAGGTAGTCCTATGCTCTCCATCGATGCCAACATCTTGCTCTACGCATTCAATACCGCTTCTCCTTGGAACGAATCCGCCGCTGCCTGGCTGACCGCGATCAAGAAGGACGAGGCCAGCCGGATGACCACTGAAGAATTGCTCGCGCTCGAACAAGAAACCCTGCTCCGGGAGGATCTCCAACGTGTCGGCCTTGCTCTATGATTCGAATCTGTGGGTGGCCGCACCCGACTCCGTCCTCAAACTCTGCGAAACCTTCGCCGAACACCGCGAACACTTCCGCTCGGGAAATTACAACGAGTTCCAGCTCCGCAAACAGTTCCTCGATCCGCTCTTCGAAGCGCTGGGCTGGGACATGGCAAACTCGCAGGGCCTCGCACCGCAATACCGGGATGTCATCCATGAGGACGCCATCAAGATCGGGCCGCATGTGAAGGCTCCGGACTATGAGAGCGCTTCGAATACTGCCGATCATCTGTTGCCCTTCCGCGCCGCCGCACAAAAGCGTCAAGACCATGGTGATTTTTGGTGGGAGCTTCGCCCTTGCGATTACTACCAAGTGTTAGAGCGCGCGAAGATTGTGTTTCCGGACATCTGCAAAGGTCCCCGCTTTCATCTCGATACTACCGGGGCATACATCCTCAAGTCCTCCAGATCTGAGTTCTGATCCATGGCCCGGGCTTTGCTCCTGCAGGAGATTTCGCAGCACGGCGGGGTCGTTGGTAGGGAGCTGGCAGACGAAGTTTTCGCAAACGTATGCGGTGGCTTTGCCGTCGATGGTGGTGATGGATTGATAGAATTCCGCGTGGCTGCCAAGAAATTTCTGGCCGGGTCCGCCGTCGGCGAGCAGCACGACTTGGTGCGGGCGGGCGTGGGCGCGGACAATTTCCAACAGGGCGAGGGTGTCCGGTGCGCCGGGTTTTCCCGCGATGACGATCTGGGCGGGCGTGGCACGGGCGGCATCAAGGGCGACGAGCAATTGCGGGGCGGAGGTCGGCGCTTGTTCGATCCGGGTGGCAATGGCGCGGAGTACTGTTCCGCTTTGTTCACGGCGCTCGGGCTGGTTGAGCATGGAGCCGAGGCGGAGCAGATTGAGGGCGGCGATGGAGTTTTCCGATGGCTCGGCACCGTCGTACGCTTCCTTGACACGGAGCAGGACACTCGGGTCCGTGCCGATGGAGGCGAAGTAGCCACCGCTGATAGAATCCTGGAAAAGCTCGTCCTGCTTGGCTTGGAGCGCGTCGGCCCATTGCAGCCAGTCGGTGTTGAAATCGGCCTGATAGAGGTCGATGAGGCCTTGAATGAGGAAGGCATAATCGGCGGCGAAACCATCAATGGCGGACGGGCCGTCCCGGTAGCTGCGGAAGAGAACGCCGCGCTTGGCATCGTAGAGGGTTCTTTTGAGAAATCCGGCGGCGCGGGTGGCGGATGCCAGATAGGCGGGATCGCCGAGGTCCTGATAGGCGCGGGCGTAGGCGGAAATCATCAGGCCGTTCCAAGCGGTGAGGATCTTATCATCCAGGTGGGGATGCGGGCGCTTCTCGCGCGCGGCAAACAGGCATTCACGGGCGGATGTTAGATCGGCGGCGGCCTGGGCGGCAGAGATCTTGAATTTCGCGGCGGCGTCCGCATCGCTGTAGCGGCGGATGAGGGTGTTGGTACCTTTGAGATCACCGTGCGGATCGCTGCCTGCGGGGGCGTTGCCTTGCGTTTCAATGCCGAAAACGTAGTGGAAAAACGGGGCCTTTTCGCCGAGCAAGGCGTCGATTTCCGGCTTTTTCCAGATATAGAATGCGCCTTCGGTCTTATGCGCGGCGGCGGGTGATTGCAGGCTGTCGGCATCTTCGGCGGAGTAGTATCCGCCATCGGCATGGGTCATGACACGGGTGACGTAGGCGAGAATGTCGCGGGCGGTTTCACGGTGAAATTCCTCGCGGGTGAGGCGGGCCGCATCGAGATGGGCGATCACAAGCTGCGCTTGGTCGTAGAGCATTTTCTCATAGTGCGGGATGTGCCAATAGCGATCCACGGAATAGCGGTGGAAGCCGCCGCCGAGGTGGTCGTGAATGCCGCCGGCGGCCATTTTCCGCAGGGTTTTGGCGCTCATGGCGAGTGCCCTTTTCCCATGGGTCGAGGCGAGACCTTCGCGGATGGCGAAGTGGTGGAGGAAATTGAAAACAACCGGTCTGGGAAACTTCGGCGCGGAGCCAAAACCGCCGTGGATTTCATCGAATGAGGCCGCGATTTCATGGAATGCCCGCATGGAAACATCGGCGTCGGGTAGTTTGTCGGCTCGCCGGTTGGCGTTGCTGGCGACTTGGCGCAACTTGTCAGTCATGTCGCCGGCGAAAGCGCGAATGTCTTGCCCATCCTTCTTCCAAGCGGCGGCTAGTTGTTCGAGCACGCTCATGAAGCCGGGGCGCCCGAATGCGTCCGCGGGCGGAAAGTAGGTGCCACCAACGAAGGGCGTCAGCTCGGGCGTGAGCCAAACGCTCAGCGGCCAGCCACCGGAGCCGGTCGTGGCCTGAACGAATGTCATGTAAACCTGATCGACATCCGGGCGTTCCTCGCGGTCGAGTTTGATGTTGATGAAATTTTCGTTCATCACCCCGGCGATCCGCGCATCGGAGAATGACTCGCGGGCCATGACGTGGCACCAATGGCAGGTCGAGTAGCCGATAGAGAGAAATACGGGTTTGTTCTCCTTGCGGGCCCGGACGAACGCTTCCTCGCCCCACGGATACCAATCGACCGGATTGTTGGCGTGTTGCTGAAGGTAGGGGGATTTTTCGTTAGCGAGGTGATTCATGGTCGGAATCTCGATCATGAATGAACCGCACGCAAGAAGATCAGGAAATGCCTGTGGCCGTGCCGTGCCGCAAAACCGGCCCGCCCCAACCACCACAATACAGTCTCCCCTTCGACCAGTGGCAAAAACCCGCAACCGGCGGCTTTCCAACGAACAATCCCGAATCCATGCATCAGGTCAATTCCGGTTCCATGCAAAACCGCCCGTCGGGCATGGTCCATGGAATCTATTTCCATTTCGGATTGTCCACAATCGCCGGCCGCCCATTCTGCTCGATGATGAGCTTGCGAAACCCCTTGCTTTCGATGGCCCCATAATCATGCCCGGCATCGGCGCGAAAGGCGAAAAACGTGATGAATGGTTCGTCATCGGAGATATTGACGCTGCGGTGCGCATACCGCCCGGGCACATATACGGACACGCCGGCCTTCAATTCGCGCGCTTCCCAATCACCCTCCGGATTCTCCATCAGCAAATATCCGTTCCCGCGCAGGCAATGATACACCTCCGCCGTGTCAAGAATCGTGTGGAAATGCCCTTTGGTCATGAAATACTCATGACCGACCTTGCCTGGATATGTGATACTCGTTCCAAAGGCGATGTCCCCCGCTTGCTCCGGAAGGTGCATGTCATGAAACTCATAAACAAGCACGTCATCGGCCGCTTCCATCAGTGACCGCGCACCTTCGTCGGCATACATCCCCTGCATTTGTGATAACTTCCGCTGGATGGATTTCACATCCGGCGACAATCCCGTCTTCATGTCGAATTGTACCAACTTTGATTGCATATTCATCGGTTTGCTCCTGTTAATGATGTTATTTCGCCTCTGCCGCTATGCGGCACAATGCATCGAAAGCCGGGCCACGCGCTGGAATTTCCACATGGAACACTTCGGATATAACCGATAACCAGCCATGCACAAAATACACCCACCCGTCTTCTATCGTTAGATTCCTGCTTCCCTGTTGGGCCTTCGCCTGGTCCAGGAATACCAGTTCACCCCGATAGTTGAACTCCCAAACAATGCCGTTCATGGGAAATTCGACATTATCGGTCAGGGGCGATCCCGGCGCATCCTTGCCCAATCCGGTGGCATTCACCACCATCGAGCCGTTCTTCAACCTGGCCACAACCGCATCATTATCCTCCGCCGCGGGACAGAGGAAATATTCCACAGGAATGGGCGCCTCCATTTTCGCATGAACCTTCTTCATCTCATCCAGCCGCTGCTGACTCCGGTTGGTGACATATATCTTCGCCGGCCTGTTTCCTGCTGGCAGTTTCATCAGGTGGATGGTCAAGGCCAGTGACGAGCCCCCGGCACCGAGCAAACACACCTCGCCGCCGGACTGGCCCCAGTATGCACCTGGTACGATGGCATCAAATGAGAGCCCGCTCGAAATGGGATCCTTCGCATGTCCCAGCAGCTTGCCGTCACGCTTCGATATGGAACTGACCTCGTCAAGTTGGGTGGCATAAGGGTCCAGCCAGTCAAACATGTCCCGTGCCGCCTTGAGCAGGTCCAGCTTGTGTGTGGTCACCAGTGCGCCCATCGAATGCCGGTCGGTCTTCAGGAAGTTCACAACTTTACGGTACACTTCCGGATCATCGTGCCACTTGCAGTCGATGCCGCGAATCGGGCAATCACCCAACCCGAGATGCTTCGCCCATGCGGGAAAAACCCTCATGATCGACGATTGGGTCGTGGTCACTCCGATGAAATAAAACGTGGGCTTGTCAGCCGGTTTGAAATCAAACGATGTCATTTGCTCTTTTCCCCCATCCAGAACCCGAGCATATGCTCGTAGATCCTGATATATTCTTTTTGAATTTCACGGTATGTTTTCATCATCGCCTTGTCTGGCAGAACCGTCCGTGTTTTCGTCCTGCGCTCCACCGCTGTTTGCACCGGATCACCGATCAAACCGACGCCTGCGGCACCCAGCAATGCCGCGCCCTTCAGTCCGGCCTCGGGTTCTTCCGACAGCTCGATGGGCACACCGGTAATACTGGCCTTGATCTTGTTCCAAAGCTCGTTGCGCGTCCCGCCGCCAACGCTCATCAGGTGACTGATTCGATGCCCCTGATGCTTGAAATCAGCGAGGTCCTTGCCCATGGTCAGGGCCACGCCTTCCATGACAGCACGAACAAAATGCGGCGCGGTATGCTGCAATGTCAGACCAAAATACCCACCTCGCGAAGTGGTATTTTCCCGCCTCCGCTCGCCGAGCATGTAGGGATAGAATATCAAGCCCTCGCTGCCCGCCGGTGCCTTGGCCGCCATCGCTATCAGTTGGTCATAGGAAACGCTCCTGCCCCGTATCGATGAGACCAGGTCCCGGCACCACTTCATGCTCAAGCCGCCGCAATCCAGAATGGTGAAAGGAATCCATCCCGGCACCACATGCCGCAAATTCTGGATTGCCGGATCCAGCAACGGCATCTTCGTATGGGCCGCCAGCAAGGTGCTGGTGCCCGTCACATCCGCGGTCACGCCTTCACCCGCGATGCCAAACCCGAGCATCGAAACGGGGAAGTCCCCCCCCCCGGCAACCACCGGGACTCCGGCTGGCAAGCCGGTGAGTTTCGCCGCCTTGGCAGTGATTTCTCCGATCACCTCATGTGATGGATGAACCGGCGCGAATTTTCCAACGTCCACCCCCACGGCAGCCGCCAGTTGGTCCGAGTATTCCTCTTTTCCACAGTCCCAGATATATGAGCATGACGCCTCGCTGGGGTCCGCAGCCGCAACACCGGTCAACCGGTAATTGATGAAATCCTTGGGCACGAGAAACCAGCGTGTCCTATGATAGGTCTCCGGTTCATGGTCCTTGTGCCAGCGCACCTTGATCCCCGTCCATGCTGGTAAAATGGAATTCCCGGAAAGTCTGCGAAGGTCCGCTTCATTGTGATGTTTCCTGATTTCCTCACACTGTTCGCCACAACGTTTGTCGCACCACAACTGAACCCATGGCGTGGTCACCTTGCCAGCATCATCCACACCCACCGGCCCGTGCATCTGGCCGCAGGTCGAGACCGCGGCGATCGATGCCTTATCCACACCTGTTTCCTTGAGAACATTCCTGAGCGCACGGCAGGTCTCGGTCCACCACAAATCCGGATTCTGTTGGGCCCAGCCGGGATGCGGACTATCCAGATCATGCTTGATCTGATGGATGCCAAGGATGTCACCATCGCACGTCAGCACCGCCGCCCGCGAACTCTGGGTGCCGATATCTATCGCTACAAGGTGCTTGGATTTCATATCATCCCGGCTAATACCGCAACAGCACCTTGATCACCTTGCCAGACTTTACCGCCTCCAGCGCATCATTCACCTTCTCCATCGGAAACTCATGCGTGATAAACTCGCTGGCTTTGAGCTTGCCTTCACGAATCCACTTGCAGAGCGGTTTTTGCGCCGCCGCCTCACGGTGGCGCGTCGGCCACTGATGCATATACAAATTGAAATTGTAGGGGCCTTTGTTCTTTTCAAGCGTGATACTCCCGGCAGCAATCACGCCGTAAACCCCGATGGTGCCACCCATCCTGATCAACGGCAGCGCCGCATTGACAATCGCCCCGCTGCCGACCGCGTCAATCACCGCATCCAGCGCCTTGCCGCGCCGCTTCGTGAGACTCGCCAGCTTCGGTGAATCAGGCGTGAAAACCTCGTCCGCCCCCATCTGGATCGCCCGTTTCCGCTTATGAGCCACCGGATCCACCACTCCAACATAGCCAAGTCCTAACAATTTCGCGAATTTGGTGAAGCTGAGCCCCACCGGTCCCGCGCCGTACACCAGTATGTCGTCACCCTTCTGCAGGTGGAAATCGCCGAATCCGCCATAAACCTCGCGCCACGTGCATAACAGGGCGGCGGTTTCAACCGGTATATCATGCGGAACACGGCGCTGGATCTCGTAACATTCGAACCAGCCGTGCCGCGCATCGGCAACGCCATCCCGCACCATCGCGTCATGGTCATTCACCAGCGTGTATTCACAAAAACCGCCCCATCCGGTTGCATACTTCGCCCCGCCGAAATCAAATACCAACCCGCCGATGGCACGGTCCCCCACCTTGAAGTTGCGGACCTTCCTGCCAACTTTCTGAACGATGCCGGCAGATTCATGCCCGAGCACGAGCGGGTACTGATCCACCCCGGGGAAATGCCCCGCAACAAGCTTGCCATCCGTCGCATTGCACAGATAAGCAACCTCCGTTTGCACCAGCGCCTGGTAGGGCCCGGGCCTGGGCACGGGCAGATCGATAATCCTGACTTGATTGGGTTTGATAACTGCGATCGCTCTCATTTTTTCAACTGGGAATCAGATGTTTATTTTACAGCATACGTATAACTGACAAGCCCGACAAGCGCACCTCCGAGAGCCCCGCCGATAATGGCGGAGATCAGGGACGGGATCGACTTTCGCCAGCTCGCCCCGGAATAAATACTGCCAGCCCAAAGACCCACGGCAGCGGCCCAGCCCATGTCAATCCATGGCCCCCCGAACATGAAGCTTTGTTGGATAAGGCCGTGTTGAATGACGTTGCCAGCCGCATCCTTCGCAAATTCGCCTCCAATGCCGACACCTGGCAACGCGTGATTCATCACCCAGATGCTGCCGACAATCACTCCGGATGCCATCATGCCGCCAATCGGACCAAAATCCTCAACCAGCCGGCCCCAACATATGGAAACAACAAATACAAAAATCGCCATGCCGAAAAATGTCGTGATAATGGCCGCCGGCGTCATGCCGATTGCTTCAATGGGTGTGCCCAGAAAATTCATTGCGCGCCCTCCTGTGTCGCCTTCGCGGCATGTTTCCTGAATGTCGGATGGTGCTTCTTGATGGCTGCGGCCATCACTCCGCCAGCCGTGCCACCACAGATGGCGACGACCAGGGTGGGTATGCATTTGATGAAATGGACATCCATGTCACGCTTGACCAGTCCCCATGTCACGCCCGCAATGGCAACACCCCAGGCCATGTCGACCCAGGCGGCACCCTCTTCGTTATGCATCAGACCGCACCAGTGATTCATGTAGAACATCACCGAGACCACCAGCACCGATGCCAGATACCCGCCCATCACTCCAAACGTCTGCCACAACACCGGCCATATGGCAAACCCCATGGCTCCTATGATTGCAGCGCCTATCGCTGTTGAAACATGTTTAATCATATTTATTGTCTCGCTTGCTATTATTTGACTGTGTTAATATCCATGACTGACATCGTGTACGGCTTGTCGTGCTTTTTGTTGACCTGCAAAACCTTCCAACACCCATCCATAGGCTCATCCCGACTTGCATGGGGAAAGGCCGTGGCGGTGAAATTAGCCAGCCGCCGCGCTTTGCCAAGGCATTTGTTCGGATGCGTCTGAAATCCTGTTGCGGCAGGCCGTGCCGAAGGCGATCGGCCTGTCGAGGAAAAAGGATCCGCAGCGCACCAGCACGCCGACCGGCTTGTCACGGTTGGCTTGCTTTTTCAATTCCCGCACAATCCCACTATTTCTCCAGGATCGGAAAGACGGTGATCCGCAGTTTGGCAGCTCCGTAGGGGATGAGTGTGATCTCTTCCAGTGGCTCGGAAGATGACACCGGACTGGTGGGCAACTGGCCCGCGTTCTGGAACTCGTCGAGCTGCCACTCCGGCACGCGGCGACCCTTGACCTTCAGCAACACCGGCGGTTGCCGCGAATCGAAGATATACTTTCCGATGGGGAGCTTTTCAAACGTGATCGAATTCTCCGGCTTT
The DNA here is from genome assembly GCA_903888515.1 of Akkermansiaceae bacterium. Taxonomy (GTDB): domain Bacteria; phylum Verrucomicrobiota; class Verrucomicrobiia; order Verrucomicrobiales; family Akkermansiaceae; genus Luteolibacter. The sequence goes on from CAISTY010000231.1 coordinate 46,048, forward strand.
GCGCGGTCAAGCAGCAGGGCATAGTTCCAGGGCGTCGTCGGATGCACCTCGAAGTCGGCCGCCGCGGCCGGCTGGTTCTTGAAAGCGGGCCATGGCTTGCCTGTTTTGCGCCAGTCCTCGCCAATCCGCAGCGCGTAAACCAGCGGGCCACGGCGGATGACGTAACCGCCGTCGCTCTCTTCCACTTTGAGTCGCATGGGGAGATCGACTGTCAGCACATCGCCGTTTTTCCATGTTCGTTTGATCGGGTGGTACTGGCCTGCCCTGGATGCCGTTTTGCCCTCGGGTGTGGAGACGCTGGCCCCATCGGCCCAGGCGGGGATTCTCACATAGAGCGGGAATTCGACCGGTTCTTGTGTTGCCACGGTAAACTTGATAGTGCCATCGAAAGGATATTCGGTCTCCTCGGTCACTGTGATCCGCCGCCCATCCGCAACCGCAGCCGTGACTTCCGACGGTGCGTAAACGACGGCCACAAGACCCTTGTCCGGACTGGCCATCCACACGTTGGCGGCGAACTTCGGCCATCCCTGCGGCAGGTTCGTGGTACAACACGGGAAGTTTGGATCGAGCCCGAACAAAGTGGATTCCGGTCCGTTAGACGTCAGGGGACGTTTGCATCGGCTGCACACGACCTGGTTGACCTGCTGGTCGTATTGGTGTGTCCAATTCGTGGCGTCGAGGGTGGCGGGCCAGGCGTTATAAGTGATCAGTTCCAGCCTGTCGGCCAGTTCGGAATCGCCGAGGACCGCAAGCAGAACCTCAAGTGAAAACATCTCGTCGATCACCGCGCAAAGTTCGGTTCCCTGGACGGGATTGCGGCCAGCCAAACACTCGTCGGCCGTGAAGATCCCGACCGGTGTGCCGTGATACTTGTCCAGATTGTCGAGGCCCAGCTTGATGGCATTGCGATCATATGGGTCCCCGGTCAGCAAGTAAGCCATACCAGGCGATTTGATGCCCATGGCAATATTGACGCCGTGTGTGGTATGGCTCCAGCCCTTGCTCTTGTTGCGGTAAGGCAGCTCGGTTAGATTCTTGCTCCAGTCGCGGCCGTGCTTCTTGAGTTGTCCGATCACGTCAACCAGGAATTTGTCACCCGTCCGGGCGTACAGCCATGCGGCAACGTAAGCATGGTCGCCCCAGCGCTGTACCGCCCAATCCGGATAGAGTCCGCCCTCGATCATCGGGTGTATGCCGTCGTGATCGACGACTTCTTTGCCGTCGATGTAGAGCTTGCTGCCGTCGTCGGAGACCAGGAAGAAGCGATACGAGCCGTCTTTGGGAATCTTGATCTTGCCGGAAAAACGGAGGGCGAAAGCATCCTTGCGGCCGGCCAGCGAGATGTCGAAGTTGGCGGCTTGGCCATCACCGGCCACCGGGAGCGAGTCCAGATCGGGCATTTTCTTCCACGGTTCGGTGGTGGCATCCGGTTCCAGCAGGGCGGTGTCGCCCGTCTTTTTCCATATCCCCTCGAAGGCCTCGTATTTCAGTGACGAGAGGGCCTCGTCAGGGATCAGGCGGCGCTCGAAGTCCGGGCCTGCGTAATAGACCTTGAGTCCGCGCGGGCCGACGAAGTTGAAATAGGTGACCTTGATATCGTGAGCGCCTGCGGCAAGTGCGACTTCGCCGGAAGCAGGTCCTTGCATGCGGCGTTGCAGGCATTTATAAAAATTCGTCATGACGGGAAGAACGCGCTGGTCGCCGGTTGCTTCGTAATACTGTACGTAGGCCTTGAGCATCGGCGTTGGATACCACATGTCCCCGGGACGATAGAGTTTCTCAACAGGAGGGCCGATCCAGCCGTCCCCGCGCGGATGATCGAGCGACCAACCAAGCCACTTGTGGGCCTTCTTGATCAGCTCGGGGTCGTCCAGGAGATACGCCAGTGGGACGATCCCGTCGGCGTAATAGGGTCCCCATTGGTAGCCTTCACCGTTGCCACCGAGCCAGGCGCTGTCATGCAGCAAGCGATGAAACTCGTCAAGGCGTCCGACCAGGCTTTCGGACTGTATCTGAAGCTGTTGCCGCAGCCATCCACGGGGCTTGACGCTTCCCAGAGGCATCATGGCGAACGCGCCGGGTTGCAAGGGTGCGCGGTGAAACAACGGCCCCGCCAGGGAATGGTTAGACGTTACCTGAGCGGCGGCCACTTTCTCATCGAGGTTTTCCGCCCCCAAACAGCAACACATCCCGAAGAAACAGCACATGCCGCTTGCCAAAGACGAGATGGTATGGCGCAAGAGCCTCTTGCCCAACCTGGCATGCGCATCAAAATTCCCCGTGTCATCGATCGCACAAACGCCTGCGCCGGAAAACCGTGCAATAAAGCCGCGCGGCACCTGCTTCTGAATTGCAGACGGGTCTGCGACGCTCGTCACGAGTTGATGTTTCTCCAGCGGATTGTTGGGCTGCATTGGACGAGATTTGGTTTTTCCCCGCCGCTTGTCCAGAGGATATCTTCGAAATACTGTAGGGCAAACCAAGAACTCATCAGTAACCTGGCGCCAGGGAAATTGCCGCGGGGGGCGGGATTGGCGCGTATCGAAAAAACCTCTGCGCCGGTGTGCGGAGCGGCCCGGCGTCCAGACCCTCTCGTGGTTGAAACCGTGACATGCATATCACAAACAGGCATTCTATCCATACTGCCCGAAATCGCCCATAGTTTCCACCTCGGCTCACCCATGACCTTTTCCGCCACCACTCTCCGAGATCGCCCGGCCAAGCGCCAGAACATGAACAACTGCCACTACGCCGGGCTTTCTCCCTCAGACAAAACACACAACACACAAAACACACACACAAATAGAACACACGATATGAAACTGACTAACACAATGACAATGAAGCGCAAGTCCGGTATGACCCTGCTCGAACTGACAGTCGTCATCCTCGTCCTGCTCTCCCTCATCTCCATCCTCTTCATCGGCGCCCGCGCCTGGAAGAAGGGTGCCGACCGTGCCGGCTGCATCATGAACATCCGCAACGTCCAACAGGCCGTCCGCGGTTATATAAACATGCACCCGGAACTTGCTAATACTCCTGCAGTCGGTGTCATCTACGACGACACTGGAAACCTCTACATGAAAACGCCGCTTTGCCCTGCGAAGACCTCCGTCCCTTACGTTTTCAAAGGGTCTGTCGTTGTGGATACGGTGGCAGTGCCGGGCTACATCTTTATGACTTGCGGAAATATCGGGGCCGAGAGCGACCACGTTCCTCAGAATACCTCAGCCTGGTGATCCCATCAGGATCTCCTGAGAACGAAATCTGACAAATTCAACTGGCTCGTCCGCCTCTGGCGGGCGGGCCGTTTTGGCTTCCAGGAAACGTCTTGGGGAGTTCCTCACGCACCAGCCGGCACTGCGCGTCACCCGCAGACTGCGGACCTTCCCGGTGCTCGAAACCCCCGGATTCCCGGCAAATCCGCTGAAAATTCGTGGAATCACGACTTTTGGCTTGCAACCCGCCACCAATCCCTTATATTCCGCGTCCCGAATTATGGCTAAGAAAAGTTGGATTGCCCGCAACGAGCGCAAAAAACAAACCGTTGAGAAATTTGCCGAACTCCGCCTCAAGCTGAAGGCTCAGAAAGACTACATCGGTCTTTCGATGTTGCCGCGTGACGCGAGCCCGACACGATTGATCAATCGTTGTGAGATCACCGGTCGCCGCCGGGCCTTCCTGCGCCGCTTCCGCCTTTCCCGGATCACCTTCCGCGAACTGGCATCCGCAGGCATGCTGCCCGGCGTGACCAAGTCGAGCTGGTAAACTGCCGGGAATGCAGTTATTTTCAGCGTGGGACGGAAACCGCCCGGACCACGCATTTGTCATGCCTATTTACGAATACGTTGCCGAAGCCCCGGATGATTCCGGACATTCGTGCCGCGTCTGTGCCCGGGGATTCGAGCTCAGACGTCCGGCGGACCGTGCCCCGCTGCGGGTTTGTCCGCTGTGTAAAAACCCGGTCAGGAAGGTGATTTCGCGCATTAACACGCCGTCAATCACCAAGCCGCTCTCGGTCAGCGACGCCAAAAGGGCTGGCTTCACCGTCCTCGAACGACGCGACCAAGGCGTTTACGAAAAACTCTAACGCCGTGACCGACTGCTCCACCATTCATCTTCTTGCCGTCACGGGAGAGTTGGCATTCCCTTCGTTGGGAGAGTCATTGTTGTATATTTCCGGGATCGTCTTCTTTCTGCTGCTCAACGCGTTTTTCGTCGCCTCCGAGTTCGCGATTGTCAAGGTGCGGCCCAGTCAGATCGAAGCCCAAGCCAAGGAAAAAGGCAATAATCCCCAACTGGCGCTGCATGTGGTGAACCACCTCGACGGTTATCTATCGGCCAACCAGCTTGGCATCACGATTTCCTCGCTGGCGCTCGGCTTTCTCGGTGAACCCTTCGTCAAAGCGCTTGTTAGTCCGCTGCTGCTGCTCATGCACATTCCGGAAAAGGGCATCTACTGGTGCTCTCTCATCCTTGCCTATTCTTCGTTCACATTCCTCCATGTGGTGATCGGCGAACTGGTGCCCAAGTCGCTCGCCATCCGCAGGTCGCTGGCCATAACCATGGCGTTGGTCGGCCCGCTGCATCTGTTTTTCAAGTGTTTCCAGTGGGTGATTGTGTTCTTCAATGGCACGGCCAACTGGTTGCTGAAAAACCTGTTCCGCATCAATCCGATCAGTGAGAGCGAGCACATCCACTCGGCCGAGGAACTGGCACTGCTCGTCACCCAAAGCGGCAAGTCCCAGGAGGTCACCGAAACCGAGCGTGAGATTTTGATCAACGCCCTTGGCCTCAACGAACTCTGGGTGCGTGATGTGATGACCCCACGCAACAAAGTGATCATTCTGGATGCCGACGAACCGTTCGAAAAAACCCTCGAGATCGCGTTGCGCAGCATGCACACGCGCTTTCCGTTAGTGAAAGGCCACCTCGATCACGCGATCGGCCTGATCCACATCAAGGATCTTTTCAAACTCATCAACGATCCCGATCCGGACCTGACACGCATCAAACGCGAACTGAAAATCGTGCCGGACACCATGCCGCTCGACACCCTGCTCAAGTTCTTCCTGCGCGAGCACGCCCACCTCGCGATGGCGGTCAATGAATTCGGCACGCCGGTGGGCGTCGTGTTCCTCGACAACATCATGGAGGAACTCGTGGGCGACATCCAGGACGAGTTCGACAACGAAAGCTCGGCCTTCACCCGCATCACCGAATCCGAGTTTGTCGTCGAAGGGACGATGACCCTCAACGATCTGGGCGGCTTCATCCCGGACCTAGAACTCGATAGCGGCGAGGTCACCACCGTCGGCGGCTACGTCACCCAACAACTCGGACGTTTCCCGGAAGTCGGTGAGTCCCTCGAAATCCTCGGCTACGAAGCCCGCGTCACCAGCACCGACGGCCGCAGCGTCGGCCAAGTCCACTTCCGCAAACTCACCCCGTCCCCAGCGGCTAACGGGGAAGATGAGGAGGATCTAACACTCCGCTGATGAAATCACTCCCACTGGTCGCGCTCCTCATGCTTGGCGGGCTTTCCGCCTGCGAAAAAATCCGTAACAAAATCAGCCTGCCCGGGAAAAAACCTCCAACGGGCGCCAAGGTGTCGTTCGCCGGGCCGCTGGTGACGGAAATTCCCGAAGGAGCGTACGACGAATTCACCGCGCAGCCCGACAAGGTGGTCATCATCGATTTTTACGCCAATTGGTGCGGCCCGTGCCGCCAACTCGCACCCATCCTGGATGAAATCGCCGCTGAAAACGGCGGCACCGTCCTGATAGGAAAAGTCAACATCGATCAATTCCGCACGCTCGCCACCCGCGAGGGGGTGCACGGCATCCCTGATGTTAGAATTTACCGCGATGGCAAAAAGGTGGACGGTTTTGTCGGCCTGCCCGACGCAAGCGAGGTCCGGCGGCGGATTGAAACCCACGTGAAGGGACTCCCCGCGCCCGTTCTGGAAACCGCCGATGCCGAACCATCCAAACCCAAGGAACCGGCCATCCAGCCGATGACCAAGGATTGGCTGCCGCCGGGCATCAAACGCCGCTGAGACCCCCTGCGTCCGCGTCAGTGCGGCGGCCAATCACCGCTGTGGTGGCGGTGTGGGCCTGGGTTTCCGGTGTCGGACTTTGCATCCAGCCCTTTACAAGCGGCGGATTCCCTGCCAAACCCTGTCCAATTGAGCCGCCATGCCGCGCGGTCATCCCGCCTCCAACCATGCCCAAAGACACATCCATCCACAAAATCCTTGTCATCGGTTCCGGTCCCATCGTGATTGGCCAAGGCTGCGAGTTCGATTACTCCGGAGTCCAGGCCTGCAAGGCGCTCAAAGAAGAAGGCTATCAGGTCATCCTCGTGAACTCCAATCCGGCCACCATCATGACCGACCCGGAGTTCGCCCACCGCACGTATATCGAACCGATCACGCCAGAGGTCGTGGAAAAAATCATCATCCGCGAGCAACCCGATGCGCTGCTGCCCACGCTTGGCGGCCAGACGGCGCTCAACACCGCGATGGCCCTCTTCAAGTCCGGCGTCCTCGACACCCACAAGGTACGCATGATCGGGGCTAATGCCGACGCCATCGACAAGGGCGAGAACCGCCTGCGCTTCAAAGAGGCCATGCTCAAAATCGGCCTCGACCTGCCGCTTTCCGGTATCGCCCACACTCTGGAAGAAGCCAAAAAAGTGTCTGCGGAAATCGACCGCTTTCCGCTGATCATCCGTCCCGCATTCACCCTCGGTGGCCAGGGCGGCGGCATCGCCTATAACCGCGAGGAATTCGACGAAATCATCATTCGCGGCCTCGACCTCTCGCCCATCTCGGAAGTCCTCATCGAAGAATCCCTGCTCGGCTGGAAGGAGTTCGAAATGGAAGTCATGCGCGACTGCATGGACAACTGCGTGGTCATCTGCTCGATCGAAAATCTCGATCCCATGGGAGTCCACACCGGCGACTCGATCACCGTCGCCCCCATCCAGACTCTAACGGACAGGGAATACCAGATCATGCGCGACGCCTCGTTTGCGTGCATCCGCGAAATCGGCGTGGAAACCGGCGGCTCTAACATCCAGTTCGCCACCGATCCCAAGACCGGCCGCATGATCATCATCGAGATGAACCCGCGCGTCTCGCGCTCGTCCGCGCTCGCCTCCAAGGCCACCGGTTTCCCGATCGCAAAAATCGCCGCCAAACTCGCCGTCGGCTATACCCTCGACGAGCTGCCTAACGACATCACCCGTGAGACGCCCGCCTCCTTCGAGCCGACCATCGACTACGTGGTCACCAAGGTGCCGCGCTTCACCTTCGAGAAGTTTCCCACCGCCAATCCGGTGCTGACCACCTCGATGAAATCCGTGGGTGAGGCGATGGCCATCGGTCGCACCTTCAAGGAGTCCATTCAGAAATGCCTGCGCTCGTTGGAAACCGGCCGCTGGGGTTTTGGCTTCGATCCCAAGGATCCGCCAAACCCGACCCGTGACGAAATCACCCGCAAACTCCAGATCCCCAATGCCGAACGCATCTTCTGGCTGCAATCCGCCTTCACTAACGGCTGGACCATCGCAGAAGTCAACACCGCCACCGGCATCGACCCGTGGTTCCTCACCCACCTCCAAGAAATCGCCGAGGAGGGTAGCCATCCTGGCTGCCTCGGAGGACAGGCTTCCAGCCTGCCCGAATGCACACCCTCACCCACCGACTTCCACCCCTTCACTCCAGACGAGCCGGAAACCGAAAAATCCCGCCGCCACCTCCCACACTGGGAGCAGGAGAACGGCACGTATTTTGTCACCTTCCGCCTCGCCGATTCCATTCCCGCCATCGAACTCGCGAAACTGCGCGAAGACCTCGCCACATGGAATCAGCACCACCCTCAACCATGGGACTACCAGACCTATCAGGAATACCAACTCCGCTTCCACGATGGCCCCGAAAAATGGCTCGATGAAGGCCATGGCGAATGCCTGCTCGCCCGCCCCGAACTCCGCGCCATCGTCGCCAACGCCCTCCACCACTTCGATGGTGAGCGGTACGTGCTCGACGCCTTGGTGATCATGCCCAACCACGTCCACGTCGTTTTCAAGCCGCTAGCCGGTCACAAGGTCAGTGAAATTCTCCATTCCTGGAAATCCTTCACGGCAAAGGAAATCAACAAGGCCGCCAATCGCACCGGCACCCTTTGGCAAGCGGAGAGCCATGATCGCATCATCCGTGATTGGGAAAATCTCGTCAATGCCCGCGCCTACATCGAACGTAACCCGGCAAAACTGCGTGATGGCACATTCACCGTCGAAATCAGCGGGAGAATAGGCGGGGGGATAGGCGGGGGGATAGGCGGGGGGATAGGCGTCCCGCCTGTCTCGGAAGACGGGCGTCCCGCCTGTTCTTCTCCACAGCAGGCTGGAAGCCCGCTGTCCGAGTCGGACGAGACGTCCAACCTCCGCCGCCGGAAGATAGGCGTCCCGCCTGTCTCGGAAGACGGGCGTCCCGCCTGTTCTTCTCCACAGCAGGCTGGAAGCCCGCTGTCCGAGTCGGACGAGACGTCCAACCTCCGCCGCCTCAAGAAGCTCGGCTTCTCGGACCGCCAGATCGCCAAGGCCCGCGGCACCAGCGAGGACGCCATCCGCGCCCGGCGCAAGGCCGCCGGCATCATCCCGACCTACCGCCTGGTCGATACCTGCGCCGCCGAGTTTGAGGCCTGTACCCCGTATTTCTACTCGACCTATGGCGACGAGAACGAAGCCCGCGAGTCGGACAAGAAAAAAATCATCATCCTCGGCGGCGGTCCTAACAGAATCGGCCAGGGCATCGAGTTCGACTACTGTTGTGTGCACGCAGCCTTCGCCCTGAAGGAACTCGGCTATGAGACGATCATGGTGAACTCCAACCCGGAAACCGTCTCCACCGACTACGACACCTCGGACAAGCTGTTCTTCGAGCCGCTCACCCTTGAGGACGTCCTCAACATCTGCGATCAGGAACAACCCCACGGCGTCATCGTCCAGTTCGGCGGCCAAACCCCGCTCAACCTCGCAGCCGACCTCGAACGCCACGGCGTACCCATCATCGGCACCTCCCCCAAATCCATCGAACTCGCCGAAGACCGCAAGTTCTTCTCCGCCCTGTTAGACAAACTCCACCTCAAGCAGGCCGAGGCCGGCACCGCCACCAACGGGGATGAAGCGCTGCAAGTGGCCGACCGCATCGGCTACCCGGTGCTGGTCCGCCCGTCCTTCGTGTTAGGCGGCCGCGCGATGATGATCGTGTACAATGACGCCGAGCTTTCCCGCTACATGCGCGAGGCCGTCACCGCCTCGCCCGAACGCCCGGTGCTGGTGGACCGCTTCCTCGACAACGCCACCGAGGTGGATGTCGATTGCATCAGCGACGGTGAAATCGCGGTGGTCGGAGCCATCATGGAACACATCGAGCAGGCCGGCATCCACTCCGGCGACTCGGCCTGCGTGATCCCCTCGTTTTCCCTATCAGACTCTATCAAGGCGGAGATCACCCGCGCGGCAGGGGATCTCGCCCGCGAACTCAAGGTCAAGGGCCTCATGAACATCCAGTTCGCGGTCAAGGACGAGGTGCTGTATGTCATCGAGGTCAACCCGCGCGCCTCGCGCACCGTGCCCTTCGTTTCCAAGGCCACCGGCGTTCCCCTCGCCAAGCTCGCCGCCAAAATCATGGTCGGCCACAAACTCAAGGATCTCGGCTTCACCGCAACCATCGTGCCGCACCACTTCGCGGTGAAGGAAGCCGTCTTCCCGTGGAACCGCTTCCCCGGCATCGACATCGTGTTAGGCCCGGAAATGAAATCCACCGGCGAAGTCATGGGCATCGATGCCGATTGGGGCATGGCCTATGCCAAAGCCCAGATCGCCGCCTTCAACCCGCTGCCCACCGCAGGCAATGTCTTTCTATCAGTCGCCGATTTCGACAAAGACCGCGCCGTGCCCGTCGCCCGCGATCTGCTAGCCCTCGGCTTCACGCTCTTCTCCACTGGCGGTACCCACGCCCGCCTTGCCGCCGATGGCATTGTCAGCACACGCTTGTTCAAGCTCCACGAACAAGGCCGCCCCAACGTCCTCGACATGCTCAAAAACCAAGCGATCCACTTCGTCATCAACACCCCCAGCACCCACGAAACCCGCGAGGACGAAATCCGCATCCGCTCCCTCGCCATCACTCGCAAAATCTCCCACGCCACCAACCTGTCGGCCGCCGAGGCCTCGGTCAAAGCCATCCGCTCGCTCAAAACCCGCGAACTCACCGTCATGAGCATCCAGGAATATCATGCATAAGGCGTTGTTTTTGAAAAAACCGACCGAAATTGACGTTTTTACAAAAATGTTCAAAAGAACAAATTACTTGCCAATTTCCCTGGATTTGCCAATCTCAATCTGAATTTCAACGGCATGAGTGAAAGCGAGCCAGCTCTCAAGGAACGAGGCAAGGTCATCCGTGATCCGGTTCATGGCTTGATCCCGCTTCGCCCAGATGAAACCTATCTCCTCGCCCTCATCAATACACCCGAGTTTCAACGCCTAAGGCGCGTCCGCCAGCTCGGCGTTAGCAATATCACTTATCCAGGTGCCGAGCACACCCGCTTTGCCCACAGTTTGGGCGTTATGTGCTTTGCCGGGCGGATTCTCGACCATCTCAGGTTGCGTTACAGAACTCACGTCGAAATCATTGGCCTTATCAATGACCACGAAAAAACCATAAAGGCGGCGGCGCTCCTTCACGATACAGGCCATGGACCGTTTTCTCATGCAATCGAACGTGCATTTCGCGCCACCGCCAGCCACGAACGCCGGACCGCTTTGATTATCACTGATCCCGCATCGAAAGTGAACGAGGTTCTCAGGTGCCAACAGATCGATCCAGACCAAGTTCGCGCCGTAATCGACGGAACATTTCCCGTTCACTTCCTTCGTGACATCGTGTCGAGCCAACTCGATGCGGACCGCATGGACTATCTCCTGCGTGACACTCTCATGACGGGTGTGGAATACGGGCGTTACGATGCCGAGTGGATCATCCATGCCCTCTGCCTCGGCCTTGATCCGATCCAACCACGCGACTTGAGGAATCCCCGTCACCTGCGTCTTTGCCTCGACCGCTCACGCGGGGTGCATGCAGCGGAACAACTCATCGTGGCCCGCATGCACATGAGCTATCAGGTTTATTACCACCGCGTGACGCGGGGATGGGAGGCTCACCTGCTCTGCATGTTCCGCCTCGCTCACGAATTAGCTGTTAGCGGGCTGCTCCCCGTATCCACTCCAAAGGTAGTTTCCGCCTTCTTCCGGCAGGATGGTGCGTTGGAACACTCCGCTTTTCTCGCTTTCGATGAACCTCAAATGATCTCCGCATTCCATGCATGGGCGGATCATGTAGGGGCTGATGAAAACACCCGAAAACTCTGTGAACTCGCATCCGCATTCCTGCGACGCCGAAAACTTTTCGGGACCACGGAAATTCCCGGCTCGGATCCCATGCAGGCATCCTACGAAAAACTGCTCAGCCTCAAAGACTCTGGCAAAATAGAAGGAGTGGATTACTACCACGACAATGCCCGTTTCAAAGGCTACAAAGATTTCGGCAGTTCCGTGGTCCACGAGGGAACTGATGAAGATCCTCTGGTGGATGGATCGGAAGGAATTTTCCTAGCGGATGGCGAACCCTATTCCCATTCCACCATTCCCGTAGAAAAAGACAGCAGGGCGCTCATCGCTCCCGCGCTTATCAGACGTGACATGGTACCTCTAAACCGGGTTTTCGAACTCATCCACCCTTCCTGCCAAATGGCCCCTTGTAATTAATCAAGAAACCCCAATAAATCCTTCTGACCGCCATGATCGACCACCCCATTGTCCGCATCGGACTTCTGCTTCGGCGGTTACAAGCCATCGAGACGCGCAAGAAGTTCCAGAAGATCGTCCACATTCTCCAAGTGATGGGTGCGCCGTTTCCGGAAAGCTACGATTTCCATCACTATGGCCCTTTCTCTTCCGAGCTTCGGCGTGAAATTGAAGCATTCGAGTCCGAGTCTCTCATTGTCGAGACCGCTTTGCCGGTGAGCGGTCTGCCATCCTATAAGGTTTATCCGACGGACAAACTGTTATCTCTCCTCGCTAAAGCCCCCGATCTCATCGAAGAGGAATGGGTGGATTGGGCGGAAGATCTCAACGGAAAGTCCCCGCGCGATCTGGAAGGTATTTCCACTCTGCTCTACCTCCATCAGCGCCTGTGGTCACAGGATACCTGGCGAAAAAAATTCGAAGAACTCAAACCACAGCTTGCCGCGCAATACGACTGGTATGAGTCCGAGGCTTTGCGTTTGCTAGAACTTGCAGGAAAGCAAGCTGCTTGAATTTTTTCACCGTGTTCGCGCCAAGAAGAGCGCCTTGTCCGGGCTCCATGGTCCAAAGAAAAGATCCACAAATGCCGCAGTCGAACACACGCACCGGCCTAATTGGAGCGTTCCGCGGCTGCGCCTCATGGCAGGACATCCAGGCCAAGTGGCGGACTTTGCCGGAAAAACAAAAAGGCGATCTCTTCGAGGAACTCGTCAAAGCCTACCTCCATCTGCCATGCGCCGTCAGGATGTCCCGGTGGTTGTGTTGGGATGGAGATCGGTTCTTTATCCCGGAGGGATTCGAGCCGCCGATAACCCGGGGGCGGTCGAGTTCAGGTGGATTTTTTGCTCCACCACGAGAATTCTTGTTGCAATCCATTCTCAACTAGTGATCTTAGGGGCGGGATGGAACACTCGCTGGCAGCCGATTTTGGAAATGAGAGCGCCATGACCTTGAATCAGGTCGGGGTGGGGAGGGATGTGAGGATACGGGTTTTGAGAGGGCCGGGTTGTGATCGTCTGCGCGATCTCGGGTTTTGCGAACAAGTGCAGGTCCGCAAGCTCACAGGCGGACGGAATCCGATTTGTTCGGTGTGCGGCACCCGCCTGGCCATCAGTCGCGAACTGGCCGAACAAGTGCTGGTAGCTCCGATGCATTGATTTGCCACACAGGTCATGCATACCGCCTCTGACTCACCATCGACGATCGCCCTGATTGGCAATCCGAACACCGGGAAAACCACGCTTTTCAACGCGTTGACAGGGGCGAACGCGAAAGTCGGGAACTATTCCGGCGTCACGGTGGAAATCAAATCCGGTGAAACCTTCACCCCCCACGGGAAGAAACTCCGGGTGCTTGATTTGCCCGGTTGTTATTCGTTGCGTGCGCCGTCACCTGACGAACAAGTGGCCGTGGACGCGCTCAAAGGCGATCTAACAGGATATGCCAAACCGGACCTCGTGGTTTGCGTGTTGGATGCCTCGAACCTCGAGCGTCATCTTCAACTCGCGCTGCAAGTCATGGCCTTGAAAATCCCCACGATCCTCGCGCTGAACATGGTGGACATGGCGGAAAAATCCGGGTTGCGCCTTGATCCTGCGAAGCTTTCCGAAGAACTCGGCGTGCCCGTTGTGCCGATGCAAGCCAGAGCGGGCAAAGGAATCATCGAGTTGAAACAGGCACTGAGATTTCCGTTTCCCACGGCAGCGCATGCCACATGGCTGCCCGGCACGGACGATACGGAAGACACGCGGCGCACCTTCATCCGGAAGCTGTGCGAACTGGCCGCCCGCCGCCCGGATGCCCACCAGCTAACATTTGCGGACCAACTCGATGATTGGCTGCTGCATCCGGTGTGGGGTTGGGTGGCGTTTTTCGCCATCATGTTCGCGGTTTTCTGGGGGATATTTTCCTTCGCGCGAATTCCGATGGGTTGGATCGAGTCCGCGCAGGGTGCGGTAGCCGGCGGAGTGGAATCCCTGATGCCGGCGGGTGATCTCCGTTCGTTGTTAGTCGATGGGGTGCTGGGCGGGGTGGGCGGGGTGGTGGTGTTTCTGCCACAGATCGTGCTGTTGTTTTTTTTCATCGGTCTGCTGGAAAGCTCGGGATACATGGCCCGTGCCGCCTATCTGATGGACGGGGTGATGGCCAGGACGGGTCTCAGCGGCAAGGCCTTTCTGCCGTTGTTCAGTTCGTATGCGTGCGCGATTCCAGGCGTGATGGCCACCCGCACGATCGACTCGGCCAAGGAACGCTTGGCCACCATTTTCATCGCGCCGTGGATGAGTTGTTCGGCCCGCCTGCCGGTGTATTTCCTGATCGTTCCGTTGCTGCTTCACGAAAACGAAGGTTCGTGGAAACAAGCGTTCGTCTTGTTCGCCATTTACACGCTTGGCACGCTGAGCGCGTTCGTCGTGGCCCGCGTGGTGCGCGGCAAACTCGGCCCGGATCCTACGGCGCATCATTTCATGTTAGAGTTGCCGCCCTATCGTTGGCCGCAGTGGAGTTACATTTGCCGGCATGTATTGGAACGCGGCGGGTCGTTTGTGGCCAAGGCCGGCACCCTCATCCTCGGGCTTTCCATTCTGTTATGGGCGCTCAGCACCTATCCGAAGGCGGATGGCGACGGTGAGGACGCCCTGGCTGCGAGTGCCTTGGGCCGGCTTGGCACGGTAATCGAACCGGTGATGAAACCGCTCGGGTTCGATGGCCGGGTTGGCACCGCTATCCTCACATCGTTCGCCGCCAGGGAGATTTTCAATTCCTCCATGGCGGTACTCTTCCGGGTGGACAAGGTGGACGGCGACGAGGAAACCCGCAGTTCCTTGCGCGACCGGCTGGCACTGGCGAAATGGCCGGATGGCAGGCCGCTGTTCACGCCGCTCTCGATGATTTCCCTGCTGGTGTTCTATATTTATGCGCTGCAATGCCTGCCGACGTCCGTTGTTGTTGCCAAGGAAGCGGGCTCGTGGAAATGGGCGCTCGCACAACTGGCATTCATGACCGGCTTCGCCTATGCTGCCTCGCTATGCGTTTTCCAAGCCGGCAAACTTCTCGGATTCTAACACCAACATGGACTGGCAAACCCTCATCGCAGCCTGCATCGTGATCGTCACGCTCACGATCTTTCTTGTGAGACTTGCGCGACCGAAGCAACGCGGCAGTTGCGGCCACGACTGCGGTTGCGGGAAAAAGTGATCTTCAATCTTCCTCGAACTTGCGGGCGATCAGTTCTCCGAGCGCCTCGATGGCGGCATCGGCGTCCGGACCGTCGGAGCTTACGTAAATCACCGATCCATGGCCCGCAGCCAGCATCATCAATCCCATGATGCTCTTGCCATCCACTTCCTCGCCGTCCTTCTCCACGAACACATTCGCTTCAAAACGATTCGCCATTTTGACGAATTGCGCGGCCGGACGGGCGTGGATGCCGAGTTTGTTGAGAATGGTAAATTCCTTCTTTGCCATGGGAAATCGGCTGGTGCCGGGGGGAGCTTAGAAACTCCGCCGCCTGTCTCCAAGGTAAAAGTTCCACCTTGTGCTCGACCTCCTGTCTACCGGAACTTGACGCGTCCGTCATCGCCAGTGAAACTAGCCGCGCCATGCTTGATATCCGCGTCATCCGCGAAAATCCCGCCGCCGTCCGAGAACATCTCAAGAACCGGGGCGGCGATCACTGGAAACTGGTAGACGCCGTGCTCGCCTGCGACGAGGCCCGCCGCAAGGCCGAAACCGATAAACAACAACTGCAGAATTCCCGCAAAACCCTTTCCAAACAAATCGGCATGCTCAAGGGCCGAGGTGAGGACACCGCCGCCATAGAGGCCGAAGTTCGCGGCATCAACGAACAAATCTCCGCGCTTGATGCCGTGGCCGACAACGCCTCCAGCGAACAAGCCCGCCTGCTTCTCAACATCCCGAACCTCACCCACCACGCCTGCCCGGTGGGCGCGGATGAATCCGCAAATCCCGTCATCCGCGAGTGGGGAAGCAAACCGGCCATCGCCAACCCGCAAGACCACGTCGTGCTCGCCCTCAACCACGGCCTGATCGATTGGGACGGCGGCATCCGCGTGGCCGGCTCCGGCTTCGTCGTCTATCGCGGCAAAGGAGCCCGCCTGGAGCGCGCCCTGATCCAATTTTTGTTAGACACTCAGGTTGCCAACGGCTACGAGGAGGTGAATGTTCCGCACCTTGTCAAACGCGAGTGCATGGAGGGCACCGGCCAACTCCCGAAATTCGAGGACGACATGTATGGCACGGACGCCGGCGCGGACGGCATCAACAATCTGTTTCTCGCGCCCACCGCCGAAGTGCCGGTCACCAATCTTTATCGGGACATGCTGCTGGCGGAAAGCGATCTGCCGGTGAAGATGGTGGCCTACACGCCGTGTTTCCGCCGCGAGGCGGGCTCCGCCGGGCGCGACAACAAGGGTATCATCCGCATGCATCAATTCGACAAGGTGGAACTCGTCCAAATCGTCCATCCGGACACCGGCTTCGAGGTGCTCGAGCAACTCACCGCACATGCGGAATCGATCCTGCAACAACTCGGCCTGCACTACCGTGTCGTCGAACTGTGCACCGGCGACGTCGGGTATTCCTCGGCCAAGACCTATGACATCGAAGTCTGGGCACCCGGCCACGGCAAGTACCTCGAGGTGTCGAGTTGCTCGTGTTTCACCGACTATCAGGCGCGCCGCATGCGGTTGCGCTTCAAGGACGCCGAGGGCAAAAACCGC
This sequence comes from Akkermansiaceae bacterium, assembly GCA_903888515.1. Lineage (GTDB taxonomy): Bacteria > Verrucomicrobiota > Verrucomicrobiia > Verrucomicrobiales > Akkermansiaceae > Luteolibacter. Next base: position 62,667 of record CAISTY010000231.1, read on the forward strand.
TTCCCGCACACCCTCAACGGCTCCGGCACTGCCTTGCCGCGCCTCTACGTAGCGCTGTTAGAGCAATGCCAGCAGGCAGACGGATCCATCCGCATTCCGGATGCGCTTGTGCCGTATTTCGGCGCCGCCGTCTTGTGACCGGTGTGGACAGTCGGTGCGGCTAACCTCGCACGGCCTTGAGGGCGATGAACACGGGGATCTCCTCCGCCGCGCGGTGTTCGGCCTTGCTGAACGGGCCGGAGGCTTGGGACCGGCGGTGGCTGTAGAGTTCCTCGCAGGCTACCACGGACAAGCCGCCGTGGCCCAGCGCAGTCAATAATTCCGCCAGGGGACGGTGGTGAAAAACCGTTAGTTCGCCGGTGTTTTTCCCGGGATGGATGGTGATGGGGATTTCCAGCGGCGTATGGTAGCCGTCAATGCGCCGGTATTGGATTTTCTGGTCGCCGTCCCATCCCCAATGGGTGGTGCGCGGAATGCGGAAACACGGGTGCAGCAACACGAACACCGCCCGCCCGCCGGATTTCAACGCACGCGCGATGTTGGAAAACAAGGCAGCGACGTCCACCACGTCATGCACCGCCATCAAACAGGCCGCCGCATCGTGACTCGCATCCGCCCACGCTCCGGTCTTGCACACATCCGCGCGCACCCACACCACGCGCGGGTCATTGCCGTGGCGGGATTGCGCCGCCGTTAGAAGCCGCGGGCTGGCATCCACCCCGGTGAAGCGCCCAACCCCCACATCCAACAACGGCCTGACAAGCACGCCCTGGCCACAACACACATCGATGACCGACTCGCCCGGCTGGGCATCCAGCAGCCGCAACGCGGCGGGAACTATCAGATTCCGATGGTAATCCGAACCGGCCTCGCCCACCAACTTGTCATACCACGCGGCCACCGGATCCCAGCCGCACCCAACCCCCGCCGCTTTTTCGTTAGATCGCGGTGGTCCGGGTTTCCGGCCATGGGGGTGCTGGATCGGACGGCGTGGCATCGGTATGATGGAGCGTATGCGGGAAACGAGATACCGGACAAGTTCGGCGTGGCGCGAGGATTACCGTTCTTTCACGCGTTCGACGTTGGCACCGAGCATGAGGAGCTTTTCATCTATGTGTTCGTAACCGCGGTCGATATGATAGAGGCGGATGATTTCCGTGGAACCTTTGGCGGTGAGAGCTGCAAGCACGAGGGCGGCGGACGCACGGAGATCCGAGGCCATCACGGGTGCGGCGGAAAGTTGCGGGATGCCGCGCACGACGGCCGTACCGTGGTCCACCTTGATATCGGCCCCCATGCGTTTGAGTTCGGCGCAGTGCATGAAGCGCTGCGGGAAAATCGTATCCTTGATGATGCTGACGTCCGGAGTGGTGGCAAGCAGAGCGGTCATCTGCGCCTGCATGTCGGTGGGGAAACCCGGGTAGGGAGCCGTGACGAGATCGACGCCGCGGGCGTGTCCGTTGCGCCGCACGGTACAGACGTCACCGGACGCATTGAATTGGACGTAGTGGCCGCTTTGTTCGATGGCATCGGTGATGGCCTTGAGATGATCGCGACAGACACGACACAGGGTGACACCTTCCCCGGCAATCGCGGCGGCCACCATGAAGGTGCCCGCTTCGATACGGTCGGGGATCACGGTGTGTTCGATGCCATGAAGTTCTTTCACCCCCTCAATAACAATCCGCTGGGTGCCGGCACCCTGGATGTTCGCACCCATGGCATTGAGGAAATTCGCGAGGTCGAGGACTTCGGGTTCGGCGGCAGCGGATTCGATGATCGTCATGCCATCAGCCAAAGTGGCGGCCATCATCACGTTGTCGGTGCCGAGCACGGTGGGTCCGTGGGTGCCGCAAAGGTTGATTTCCGCGCCACGCAGGCCGTCCTTGGCGGTGAGGGTGATATTGCCTCCTTCGAATTCGACTTTCGCGCCGAGGGCTTCGAGACCACGCAAGTGGAGATCGACCGGGCGATCTCCGATGACGCAGCCGCCGGGGAGCGAGACAACGGCGCGGCCTTTACGGGCAAGCAGCGGGCCCATCACGCAGATGGAGGCACGCATGCGACGGACCAATTCGTAGGGAGCTTGGTCAGAGATGGTCTCACAGGTGATGCGGACGGTACCCGAGGAGCGTTCCACGTCGGCCCCCATCGCACTGAGGATCTGGATCATATAATTGGTGTCCGAGACATCAGGCACATGACGGATGATGCAGGGTTCCGGAGTCAGCAGGGAGGCGGCAAGAATGGGCAGGGAGGCGTTTTTTGAACCTGAAATATTGATCGTGCCTCGCAGGGTGGCACCGCCGTGAACGATGAGTTTGTCCATTGGAGAGATAGAGGATAGAGGATAGAGGATAGAAGATAGAAGATAGAGGTTCGGAGATCCCCGATCCACGATCATTTACGGGTGCTTGGCGAAGGGGAAACGGGGGACCCCCGAGAGGTCGGTTTTCACTTCGATGTTGGTGAAAGAGGAAGCATGAAGTAATCCGGCGACCTTTGAAGCCTGATCATGACCGATTTCCAGAACCAGCCAAGCGCCGGGTTTCAAATGGTGGAAGGCAAGCGGGATGAAACGCCGGATCAAATCGAGTCCGTCCACGCCACTGAAGAGGGCCAGCGGCGGCTCGTGCGTCAACTCACGGGCGAGGGTGGCGCGTTCGGATAGCGGCACATAGGGGAGATTGGCGACGATGCCATCAAACACGCCGTCGATTCCGCTGAAAAGGTCGCTTTGGACGAAGTGGACATTGCCGGTTGCCAGGCGTGCCGCGTTTTCCCGGGCAAGTGCGAGGGCGTCTGGAGAAACATCGGCCAGAGTGACATCCCAGACGGGGTGTTCGGAGGCGAGAGTAAGCCCAAGCACGCCGGAGCCACAACCCATATCCAGGATTTTTGGATTTCCCGGCAAGTCCCACGAAAGGATCCACTCGGCGAGTTCCTCGGTTTCGGGGCGCGGGATCAAGGCGCGGTGGTCGATTTTGAATTCACGGTGGTGAAATCCCACGCTGCCTAGCAGGTATTGGAGGGGGATGCCCGTGCCGCGTTGTTTGAGGGTTTCTCGGAGCGGTGCCAGATCGGTCTCCTCGAGGACGCGGTCGAATTGCAGGTACAAGTCCATGCGCGTGCACCCGAGTTGCCGGGCCACCAGCGATTGCATGTTCCGGCGGGCGTCATCGATGCCGCGTTTTTCAAGATAGCGGGTGCCGCCATCGATGGTTTCCAAGACCGTGTTCATGCTTCAGAGCGGCCAGACTGATCCCGCCGCGCCACTGTGCCAAGCCCTATGATATGAATCCGCGGTATGAGGATACATCCCGGTTTTCAGTCGGGGTCCTTGTGCAGTTCCTCATTCCATCGAAACAGTTCGCAGCCTTCGATGCGATCCACGGAGGGTATCAGTTGGGTGATCAGGTGCTTGGGCTCGATCGTATGCCTCGTCACGTAGAGCGTATTGGGCGGGGCCATTTGTTGGACATGGGCCGCCATATCTACGGCATGGCTGGCGATCTCCTCCATTGCCAGCGCTTCGTCAAACAGCACGTAACCCGCGTTGATTCCGCACCTGACCCTGAACTCATGCCCGAAGCTGTTTTGCTCCTTATTGAAATCGCCCAATTGGAGAATGACCTTCTTCGCGGCGGCAAAAGCGTCGTTGAATGAATTAAAGCAAACCATCACGCCATCCGGTGTCCAACTCGCCTTGAGCATGTCATTTTCCTTGAGGATCCGGTGGATGAACTCCTTGTATTTTTTGAAATACACCGCGATCGAGACCTGGTCTTTTTTTGCCTTCATCTTCGCCGAATCCACCACATCGATCGATAAAAAGACCAATTCCCGGCCGAAATGGTCGAGTTCCGCTTTCAGCTTGGCGATTTTGCCCTGTAGTTTTTCCAGTCTTGATTTCCGGTAGCGGAAAAATTTCCGCATCCACCGGCGGATCCTGATGGAAAATCCGGAGTCCTCCCTGTCCGGTTTGTCAGGCTTCGCGTCATGCAGCCTATGGTGCATGGTTAGATATTTCAAATGATAGATATACACCCACTGTTTTCTGGTGACATAATTCAACAGGAATTTCAGTAGAAACCCGGTGCCTATGATCAACCCGTTGGTCAGGCTGTAGCCCTTGACAACTGTCGGCATGACGGATTCGACAAGGTTGCCCATTTGCGTGCTGAGCGACAGTATGTGGACCATCCAACCGGACTTGCCGATATCATCGAACAGCGGGAGAATGATCCCGGCGACGCCCAGTGCGATCATCAGCGTGACCGCAAACGAGAGGGCTCTCAGGACAAGAAGGAGGAACTTGTGCATCGCTCAACGCGTGGTGCTATGCGTGCCTTGTTTGAGGGATGGATCCCAAGAAAGCAACCCCGTTTTGAGCATGGCGTGCGTGACCATATTCCCGGGACAGGTCGCAAGCGCCCTGGCCCGGGAATATGGCCATGGAATCCCGTTGGGATTCTGATTTCCAACGGCGCGGCGGTGATTGGCCGCCGCGCCCATGATGGACGGGTTACTTTTTCCTGGCGGTCTTACGGGTGGTTTTTTTGGCGGCCTTTTTGGCGGCGGGTTTGGCCGGGGCGGCCTTGGCTTCCTCGATGGCGGCTTGCGCGGCGGCGAGGCGGGCGACCGGCACGCGGAAGGGCGAGCAGGACACGTAGTTGAGGCCGAGTTTGTGGCAGAACTTCACGGAATCCGGGTCGCCACCGTGTTCGCCGCAGATGCCGAGTTTGATATTCGGGCGGGTACTGCGGCCTTTGGTGACGGCCATTTCCATGAGCTGGCCGACGCCGGTGGTGTCGAGGCTGGCGAAGGGGTTCTTGGTGAACACTTCGTTCTCGACGTAGGGCATCAGGAAGGAACCCATGTCATCACGGCTGATACCCAATGCGGTCTGGGTAAGGTCGTTGGTGCCGAAACTGAAAAATTCGGCGCCCCTGGCGATTTCGTCGGCGGTGAGGGCACCGCGCGGAACTTCGATCATGGTGCCGACCTGATAGTCGAAAGTGATTTTCTTTTCGGCCATGACTTCCTTGGCAACGCGGTGGACGATTTCGGCCTGAAGGTCGAATTCTTTCTGATAGCCGACGAGCGGGATCATGATTTCCGGTTTGACCGGGATTTTTTTCTTCAGCACCTCGGCGGCGGCTTCGAAGATCGCGCGGGCCTGCATTTCGGTGATTTCCGGATAGGCGATGCCGAGGCGACATCCGCGGTGACCTAACATCGGGTTGAACTCGTGGAGTTCGGCGACGCGCTGGATGACGGTTTCCACCTTGATGCCGATCTTCTCCGCGAGGACGATCTGCAACTCCATGGTGTGGGGCAGGAACTCGTGGAGCGGAGGATCCAGCAGGCGGATGGTGGCTGGGTATCCTTTCAGAGCGGTGAAGATGCCGATAAAGTCCGCGCGCTGATAGGGCAGGAGTTTGGCGAGGGCGGTCTTGCGGGTTGCGACGGATTTGGCGAGGATCATTTGGCGCATGTCGTCGATACGGTCGCCTTCGAAGAACATGTGTTCGGTGCGGGTGAGACCGATGCCGGTCGCCCCGAATGCCATGGCGATGCGGGTTTGTTCCGGGGTGTCGGCGTTGGTGCGCACGGCCATCCGGGTGACTTGCGAGCACCATTCCATGAGTTGGAGGAAGTTCTTGAACTTCTCGGTTTTCATGGCGGCCTTGTCGCTGGTGACGATGCCCGTGATGATTTCCGAAGGCGCGGTCTTGATGCGGCCGCCGTAAACGATGCCGGAGGTGCCGTCGATGGAAAGGTAGTCCCCCTCCTTGAAGGTCTGGCCGGAAGCGGTGACAGTGAGTTTATCGTAGTCGATCCCGATGGCGGAGGCACCGCAGATGCAGACCTTGCCCATCTGACGGGCGACGAGGGCGGCGTGCGAGGAGACCCCGCCCTTGGCGGTGAGGATGCCCTCGGCGGCAATCATGCCGCGCAGGTCTTCCGGGCTGGTTTCGTTACGCACTAACAGGACTTTCTCGCCTTTGGCTTCGGCGGCTGCGGCACGATCTGCGTTCAGATAGATTTTTCCGGATGCGGCACCCGGGCCGGCGGGCAAGCCTTTGGCGAGTGCCTTGGCTTTCTTGACTTCTGCCAGATCGAAGATAGGGGCGAGGAGTTGGTCGAGTTGATCGGCCGGGTTGCGGAGCACGGCGGTTTTCCAATCGATGAGTTTCTCCTTGACCATGTCCATGGAGAACTTGAGGGCGGCGGCGGCGGTGCGTTTGCCGTTGCGGGTTTGGAGCATGAAGAGTTTGCCATCCTGAATGGTGAACTCGACGTCCTGAACGTCCTTGAAATGTTTCTCCAGGCTGGCACGCACCTTGAGCAACTCAGCATAGCTTTTGGGCATTTGCTTTTTGAGTTCGGCCACGGGCTCGGGGGTACGGACACCGGCGACGACGTCCTCGCCTTGCGCGTTGATGAGGAATTCACCGTAAAATTCGTTGGTCCCGTTGGCCGGGTTGCGGGTGAAGGCGACGCCGGAGCCCGAGTTATTGCCCGTGTTGCCGTACACCATGGCCTGCACATTGACGGCGGTGCCCCAATCGGCGGGAATATTATATTTGCGTCGATAGACGATGGCGCGGTCATTCATCCAAGAGCCGAAGACGGCACCGGCCGCACCGCGCAGTTGTTCCCACGGATCGTTGGGGAAGATCTTGCCGGTGCGATCCTTGACGAGTGCCTTGAAGCGCTTGACGAGTTCCTGTTGGTCGGCTGCCGTGAGGTCGGAGTCGAGGATGTCCTTGCCATAGTTTTTGTGTTTGTATTCTTCGATCACCACTTCGAAGGGTTCGTGGTCTTCACCTTCTTCTTTTTGCAAGCCGAGCACGACGTCACCATACATCTGGATGAAGCGGCGGTAGCAATCCCATGCGAAGCGCGGGTTGTTGGTGGCGGACGCGAGGGCGAGGACGGTTTGGTCGTTGAGACCAAGATTGAGGATGGTGTCCATCATGCCGGGCATCGAGTCACGCGCCCCGGAGCGCACGGCCACCAGCAGCGGCATGGCCTTGGCATCGCCGAATTTGCATCCCATGATTTTTTCCATGTTTTTGACACCGGCTTCCATCTGGCCCTGAAGCGAGGCGGGATAGCTCTTACGATTGGCGTAGTAGTAGGTGCAGACCTCGGTGGTGATGGTGAATCCCGGAGGCACTGGCAAGCCGATGCGGGTCATTTCGGCCAGGTTCGCGCCCTTGCCGCCGAGGAGGGGTTTCATGCCTCCGTCGCCATCTGCCTTGCCGGCCCCCCAAGTGTAAACGTATTTCATTTTTTGGTTGGGCGCGGATTTTTTCGTCTTCTTCTGAGTAGTCATCGTGTTGGTTGATATTGTGTTGTGAGCATGGAACGCCGGATGCACGGAAATCATCAATCCTCGCTGTCCGGTGAAATGCGCGGCAGGCTATGCGGAGCGGAAGTTGCGTGTCAATGAACCAGATGCACAAAAATGCGTTTTTCAATCCGCTGCGGAAGCCGGTCGGCACGGCCGATACTTTGAATTGGAGGTTGCCGGCTCAGCGGAGACCGCGCAGGAGCAATTCGGCGTTGGTTTTAGTGGTGCGGAGATTGGCGAGCAAGTTGGCGATGGCGTCGCCGATCGGCAGTTGGGCGAGTTGCTTGCGCAGGTCGACGACTTTGAGGAACTCGTCGGGGTGATAGAGGCGGTCGTCGTTGCGGGTACCGGACTGGGGGATGTGGATGGCCGGGAAGACACGGCGTTCGGCGAGTTCGCGGTCGAGGCGCACTTCCATGTTGCCGGTGCCCTTGAACTCCTCGAAGACCACATCGTCGAGGCGGCTTTCTGTTTCGATGAGGGCGGTGGCCAGGATGGTCAGGGATCCGCCCTCCTCGACGTTGCGGGCGGTGCTGAAGAATTTGCGGGATTTCTGCAGGGCCATCGGGCTGAGGCCGCCGGAGCCGATCGGGCCGCCCTGCATGGCGGAGTTATGGCCGCGGGCGAGCCGGGTCAGGCTGTCTAGCAGCAGGATGACATCCTTGCCGAGTTCGACCAGGCGCTTGGCGCGCTCGAGCACGAGTTCGGCCAATTGGGAGTGGCGGCGTGGTGATTCATCGAAGGTGGAGGCGTAGACGCGTGAGCCGACGGTTTCCTCGAAATCGGTGACTTCCTCCGGGCGTTCGTCTAACAGCAGGATGATCAGCTCGGCATCGGGATGGTTGAGACGGATCGAGCGTGCAATCTGTTTGAGCAGGATGGTTTTTCCACCGCGCGGGGGTGCGACGATGATGCCGCGCTGGCCCTTGCCAAGCGGGGCGATGAGATCAATGACCCGGACGCCGAGGAAATCGTTGCCCTCGCCTTCGAGGTGGATCCGTTGGTCGGGGAAGAGCGGGGTGAGGCGGTCGAACTCCAGTGGCGGCTGATAGTTGGCAAGAGGGATGCCCTCGACTTCGAGCACTTCATGGCCAGACAGATATTTATCCCGCTCGCGCGGGGGGCGGACGCGGACTTTGATCCACTGGCCGACGCGCAAGCCGAGATCGCGGAGCATGTGGGAGCCGAGGTGGATATCATCCGGGCCGGGGCGGAAGCTTCGCTGGGGATCCCTCAGCATGGCGAAATTCTCCTTGGATTGTTCGAGCACGCCCTCACAGACGAGACCGGCACCTTCGTATCCGTAGTAAGAAAGGAGTTCGTAAACCAACTGGCTTTTCGTGATGCCACCTTGGATGCGAGCGGGAGAAGCTTCGGCCAACGCCTGAAGATCGGCGAGGGATTTGAGACGGAAAGAATTGATGTTGATAGAAACCGGGACCGACGGGATGCCTGTGGGGGGGGGGGCGGCCGGCGCGGCGGCGGTTTCGGATAGATGGGCGAGGGACATGAGGAAATCCTGGGCGAAACGGCGGATTTGGGCGCGGATGACGGCTTGGGGGCCTTCGTTCCAGAACACCACATCCGCAAGCGACATTTTTTCCCGGACCGGGAGTTGGGCGGCGAGGATGGACTCTATCAGTGCTGCATCGAATCCGCCGCGTGATTGGAGTCGCTGGATTTGAGTGGCGCGGGAAGAAGCGACGACGAGCACCAGGTTTTGGCCGAAATCAAAACCCTTTTCAAAAAAGAGCGGCACATCCGCGATAAAGAGTTGGGCACCCCGTGCGGCAGCCTTTTCCAGAGCCACAAGGCACTCCTGTTTGACGCGCGGATGGAGGATGGTTTCCAGACGGAGCCTTGCCGCCTGATCGGCAAACACCCGGCCGCGAAGGAAATGGCGGTCGATGCGGCCATGGTTATCGAGGGCCTGTTCGCCGAAGGCTTCGGCAATGATGGCAGCCACCTCCGGGTCTGTTTCCAACATGCGGTGCACGGCCGTATCGCAATCGAAGATCACGATGGATGACAACCACTCGGAAAGCAAGCGGCAGACCGTTGATTTGCCGGAGGCAATTCCACCCGTGAGTGCCATTACTTGCATAGGTCGGAGGATCCGAGGATCGGGGAGAGGAAACAATCGAAACTGACTGGCGGAGCCTGACAGCGCCGCCAGTCCGATGATCGGGTGAGAGTAGTGAACCTCACTGAGTCGGCAGGTCGAGCAGGGGAAGAACCCCTGCGCCCGGATCCGAGCTTCCTCCAGTGGGGACGGGAACCGCGCTCTCCGCTTCGGCACCGCGGAGCGGGCGACCGGTTGCATCGATGATCTGCGCGGTGACGAAGACAATCAGATTGCTCTTGATCCGGTTCTCCGAGCTGGTCTGGAAGAGGCGGCCGATGATCGGAATGTCACCGAGGATAGGCACCCTGTCCTCCACTTTCTGGACATCTTCACGCATCAATCCGCCGACGGCGACGGTATAGCCGTCATAGATGGTGAGCGCGGTGTTGACCCGGCGGGTCGAAAATACCGGCATTTCGATGCGGTTTTCGGTCAGGGTATTGGTGACCGGGTTGCCCAACGCGTCGGTGGAGCTGGATTGGATCGGGCTACCGTAGTTGACGAATCCTTCGAACTCGACGATTTCCGGAACGAAGCGCAGGTCGATCACGAAATCATTCACCCCGATGGTGGGTTCGATTTCGAGGGTGACACCGGTATTGCGGGTTTCGAACGCGGTGGGAGTCGAGGGGGTGACGGGGAAGCCGCCGCCTTGGTTGCCGCCGGCGATGCCGCCGCCGATGCCGCCGCCGATGCCGCCTTGGATGCCGCCGCCGAATTGCTGGGGAATTTGCGGGGGTTCGTATTCGGTCGGGTAGATGAATTCACGGATGATTTCGATGGTGGCCTTTTGGCCGGAACGAGCGGTGACCGAAGGAGCGGTCATCAGGTCCGTACCTTTTTTCTGGGCCAGTCCGCGCATGATCATCTGGACCTGGCCATCCGAGAAGAGCCCGGTGAGGGCCATGATGCCGGGTGCGACGCTGTTCCTTTGGGATGCACGGTTCGGGTTATTGAGGATGGCGTCGATGCTGTTGCGGTTGACCGCCTGGTCACCGGAACGCAGGCCGCTGGTGACGATATTGGAGTTGACGGCTCGTTCCCCGACGACCGGGACGCCCGCGACATTCGTGCCGTCCACCGGACTGATGAAGTCTCCGCCGGTACGGCCGGGTTGATTGCCTCTGGTGCCGCCAGCGGCGAAGATATTGTTAGAAAGGCCGAAGGGGGTGACGATCCAGTCGAAGCCGAGTTCGTCGTTGTTTTCCTGGGTGATTTCGACGAACTTGGTGGTGATTTTCACCTGTCTGGCACTTTTGCTGGCGCTGTCCACGAGTTGTTCCACCTTATCGAGTTCGGTGGGGGTATTGGTGACGAGAAGCATGCCGTTGGCGCTTAGAGTGGCGGATGTTCCTTCAGGGAAATTAATCCCGGCATTCTTGAGCAGTTCGAGAATCGGCTTGCGGGCTGCCAATTTTTTGGTACCGCCTGATGAGGTAGTGGCGAAGGGATCCGCCGCAGCAGGCGCCCCGCCGCCATCGTCGCCACTGCTGAGAGACGAGATGAAATCGGGAGGTACCGGAAACGAGCGGGTGAAGATGTCCTCGCCGGACTCGGTCTGGGGCACGAGCGTCACTGCGAAATCGTCCACTTTGTAGCGGAGTTTGACTTGATCGCAGATATATTTGAGAGCGACGGCAAGGGGCACGTTGCGGATTCTGAGTTCTTTAACGCGGAGGGAACCCGGGTCGCTGACGGGCACGGCAGCATCCGTTGCGGGCACGGTGGGGTCAACGGCGGTATCGGCACCCGTCACGCCGGGAGCCCTTGGGCGACGGACGACGAAGTTGACACCCTTTCTGGCAGGGTCGAGTTCCAGAGTATCGAGTTCGGCGGCACGCATGCGCAGGAAGTCGATGGCTTCCTCTACGGTGGTGTCATCGAAATCGATTTTAGGAATGATGATGCGGCGGAGTTTTTCGGTAATATAAGCAACGCCGCCGATATCGTCCCGGCGTTGTCCGGTATCGGGGGGAATGTTGATGTCGCTGATGGGAACGGAGAGTTCCCAAGCGGCGTCCACTTGCGAGAGCAGTTCCGCGCGGGTATGGTCGTAAGCGGCGCGGTAGTAATCTGACTTGGCTTGGGCGATACGCTCGAGGCCGCGGCGGGCGGCGGAGTTGTGTTGATCGGTGCGGAGCACTTTTTCGTAGTCGCGCTTGGCATCGTCATATTTCCCGAAGTTGTAGTTGCCCTCGGCGATATAGAGGGCGCGACGGACCTTATCGATGTTCTGGGTGTGCTCGAAGGTCAGGGCGGGATTGGTGCGGATCGGATCGTCGAGATAACCGAGTTCACGCTTGGCGGCGGCGTTGTTGGGGTCCACGGCGAGAACGCCTTCGAGCAATCCGCGCGCTTCGGTGTATTTGCCGACCTTGCGGTGTTGCATCACCAGAGCCACGCTGGCATCGCTTTTATGGGCGATGATGCTGAGGCGGCGATCCGCGTACAACGGCGCATCCGGCACCTTGGAGAGAGCCTGGGTGTATTTGTCCACAGCTTGCTGATAGTCGCCCTGGGCATAGGCTTGGCGGCCTTCGGCGAGAAGACGGTCGCCCTCGGCGATTGCGTTCTGGCGGCGGATCATTTCGCGCTGGGCGAGGTCGCTATAACTGTTATTGGTTTCGCGGGCATTCGTCAGGGAAATGGTCACAGGCATGGTGGTTGCCAAGGCCATTAACGTGATAGTGGTGCGACTGGGGCGATGTGTGAGCGTCTTTTGCATAGTGAGCTGAGGTTTTCTGGCGATGTTTTAGAGGTTTGGAAAGCGATTTCTTGAAAGAATTCAATCGTTCTTCCGGGAAAGGCTGCCTTTGTTGATTTTGAGGGACTTGAGATCGCCCTGAGCATCGGTGTATTCCACCGTGACGGACTCGGGATCGACCTTTTTGAGGAGGAAATCCTTAGTAGGGGCATTGGGAGGCACGGCGAACTTGGTGTTTTCCTCGACCTTGAACTCGTTGCCGTTCAAGCCTATCGCCTCCAGCGAGAAGACGGCGGTCCGGTCGTAGTTCAGGAAGTCGTTCTTGCGTATTTCCAGAATGGGCGAGGGAAGTTCGTAAACCACGCCCTTTTTGTTAGGGCGCTGGTCTTCGATGCGGACGATGGTGCGCTCCATTTCGACATGGGTTTTCGGGCTCATCTCCTTGCGAACTTCAGAGCCTAACAACTTGAAGCGTTTGGCCATCGGTCCATTCGTGAAGAACACATCGTTGGGTGCGATCATTTCCCCGGGAGGGTTTTTGTTTTGTTGCCTTTTGTTGTCCTCGTAAGAGAAAGGGAACTTGCCACCATCGCCGTAACCCGGGCGGAGCACCCATGCCAGGCTCTCGTCCCTGACATACATGAGTTTGGCGATGAGTGCGGGAAACGACTTGCTGTTGGTAGGATCGGTTTTCGCGAGAAACTCCTCCATGTTGGTGAAACCGTCCTCATCGGGGTCGCGCTTTGGCGAGTCGGCGAAGCCGGGGTCCAGACGGTTTTCCAGCCACCATGTGTTGGGGATTGGGGGATGGATGTCCGCGCCGGTGAGAGGATCCAAGGATTTGTCGGGATTGGAGCTTGGGACGAACAGGGGAATTCCGGTGAAGAGGTCCACCGGGCGATCTCCGACCTTGGCCCGATTTAAGGTACGGTCGAGTTTCATGGATTGGAGTGCCTTGGGGATCAGATCGGCACCGGAAACTGCGGTGTCGTTATTACCCGCCCCTTTGGGCACATATGCAAAATCCTCGTTCACGCCGTCGGATTTTGTCCAGCCGAGCACGGCGAGGCCAAGAGCCATCACAATGGCACCGGCCAGCGCGACTTTTTCGTAATTCTTTGAAAACCAGGACATGGTTGGGAAAGGTCTGGAATCAGGGTTAAGGAAGTTTCTTCAGGGGAAGGAATTGCATGAGATCAAGCCGCAGGAAGATCTGCAGTTCCTCATGGCCGAGGACTTGCGAGAGAATGCGGCCGGACTCACCCGTGGCGGGAGCGGGCGTAGCGGCGGGAGGTGCTGTTGCTGGGGGGGGGGAAGGGGCCGTGCCAGGGGCTGGTGCCGGGGCTGTGCCAGGGGCTGGTGCCGGGGCTGTGCCAGGGGCGGTTTTTTTATCATCCACCTTGGGTTCCTCGGTTGGGGGCAGGACGAATCCGCCGCCGGAGAAGATGCCATCGGGGGCGGCTGGGGGGGGGGCAGCCGGTTTGTCGAACTTGGCATCGGAGGAACGCGGCGGCTCTTTTTTGGTATTGGCGGCACTGACGGTGCGAATCACGACATAATAACCTGGCTGTTTGATGATTGCGGAGAGAAACGCGCGGGCGGATTTTTCGGGGGCGGTGAAGGTGATTTCGAAGGGCAGCGAGCGGGCGACCTCGAATTTTCCGGGTTTATATTCCCGGCCATCCTCTTCGGGCAGGGGCGCGCGATGGAAATTATGGAGTTCGGTGGCACCGGATTTGGCCAGTGCGCAGATCAGGGTTTTGATACCGCTGAGTTCGTAGTTGAGAATGCCGGTGGCATTGCCGGGAGCGAGGCCGATTTTGTAGTTTTCGAAGCCGCAGAAGAACGGTTCCGGCACCTTGGTTCGCTCATCCTCGCAGACTTTGCGGACTTCCTCGTTGACCGCCTTCAATTGGTTGGTGAAATCCTCCGGCGAGATGTTTTTCAGTTCTTTGGGGTGATACGCATCAAAGGCCGTCTGGAGCGATGCCGTGGCCTGCCGGTATTCATCGAGCGCCTTGCTCTTGCCGTCACAGTTTTCCGACCGGGGATAAAGTGCGCGGCCTTCGAACGATGTGACCTCGGCCGAAGTGGCGTCGAATTCCTCCTTGGCTTGCAGGTAGCGGGCGGCTCCCTTGGATCCCGCCAGGAAAATGAGGATGGTGCCCACCAGGGTTCCTGCCCCGAGAGCGACCACAAATTTGTTGTCCTTGATCCAACTCATAAATCAGATGGGCGAATGATTGAAAACCGTCAATGGATGGTGACCTCGCGGGTCAATGGCAGGGTGATTTCAAAAGGCTGCGCGAGTTCCCCGCTTTTGCTGGAGACGGAGATCAGGAGAAATTTGGCGAGGTTCTGGTTGTCTAACAAATCGATCGTGCGTTTGGGATCCTTGGGATCCTTGAGGGTGAAGCGGAAACAGGTGGATTTCTCGCGGAGGCTTTTCAGCAATTCGGAGACCAGGTTCTGGCTCTTGGGATTTTCCCGCCAGAAGCCCTTGATGCGGACGGCGTTGGCGGTGATACGGGTTGGCTCCTTCTGAGGGGTGGCCCTTTGCTCCGGTGACTGGAGCTGGATGTCCGCAAGCGAGGACTGGCCATAGGTGTTGGTGACAAACTCCGGTCTGACGATGACTTGTCCGTTAGGACCTTTTGAAGCCTCAACCTTGGGCCCGAGCACCCGCAGCGCATCGAAGCCGTACATCGGCTCGAAGTCCGTCAACCAGACCGCATCGCTGGCAAAGGCACCGCGGACTTCCGCGAGCAGATCCATCCAGAATACGTGGTCGGCCTCGATGTCCGTGTAAGCACCGGCAATCTGGCGGAGGTCGGTTTCCTTCAGGAGAAGCTCATCAATGCGCTGTGCCTTGGGTGCCAGATCATCCCGCGCTTCCGCCATGGTCCGTGCCTTGTCGGCGGCGGCTGAGGCGGCGGCGTTCTGATAGACGGCCCAGACGCCCATTCCTGCGAGCAGGATGGCGGCCGCGCCGATCAGATAGGGTTTTTTAAGGTCTGCGGCGCGGGCTTGTTCGACGACGAGCGGCACGAGGTCGATATTGATTTCGGATTTACCGATGCTGCGGAGGCCGAGGCCGACGAGTTCCCCCATCAGATGGCCTTCGCGCTGGACGACGGCCGGGTCGATAGCCTTGCCGATGGCGAGGTTGCGCACCGGATTGAAATACTCGACGGGAAGGTTGAGCTTTTCCTGGAAGAACTCCAGCGAGTAGGGAAGATTGGCGCCGCCACCGGCTAACAACACCCGGCGCGGGGCGCTGCCCCCATGCTGGCTGCGGTAATAGTTGGTGGTCCGGGCAATCTCGGCGGGCAAGCGGCTGAGCGCGTTGCGGATGACCATCGCCAGAGCGGCGACCGACTCGTCCATCTGCTCGGTATGGCCGCCGCCCAGGGCGACGAGGCCGTTGGAGATTTTCTGGTGTTCGGCTTCCAGGAACGAGACTTGGTATTCCTTGGCGATGGCTGCGGTGATGGCGGTGCCGCCAATGGCGATGCTGCGGGTGAAGAAGCGCTTGCCCTCGATATAGAGGAGGTTGCTGGTTTTGGCGCCGATATCGATGAGTAGAATGGTTTCTTCAGGATGGCCGTAGGTGGAGCGGAACGCGTTGTAGAGGGCCATGGGAGCCACATCGACTTCGGTAGTGCCGAGGCCGCAATCATTGACGGCGCCGTTGATTTCATCGAGTGCGTCACCCTTGATGGCCACGATGACCACCTCTTTTTCGGTGCCACCTTCGATGAGTTCATAATCCCAAACGACTTCCTGCAGCGGGAAGGGCACGTGTTGTTGGGCTTCGAAGGTGACCAACTGTTCGAGGTTGTCTGCCTGCAAGGGCGGCAGTTTGACGAAACGCGTGAAGACCGCCTGGCCGGAAATGGCGTAGCGGGCCTTGGTCTTTTCCACCTTGAGACGCTGGGCGAGATCGCCGATGGCAATCCGGGTTTGTGCGATCCGGGAAGCTTCCATGGCGGGGTCCGCGACGATGGATTCCGAATCATAGGCCTTGAGGATCAAACCGCCGTTTTTCGAGGCTTCGAAGACGGCCATGCTGATGCGCTGGGATCCGATATTGAGTGCGACGGAAGTCTGGGTGTCAGCCATGATGAGCGGAAGAGGAAAGAATGGGCGGGGAAACGATGGGGATAAGGCCGAAGGAATGCACGATTATTTGGTAATGCGGGGCTCGCTGATTTCCGCGTAGCGATCCCACCACAGGGCTCGGAACGGCGTTTCGTTTTTGTTGAGCAGCGGCACCGTATCATTTTTGGAAATTTTTTCGGAGGGCACGCTCCACCAACCGACTTGCCCCTTACTGGTTTCCTGCGCGACCTTTTCGCCATTCACGAAGACTTCATAGCCGACGAACTCGACCGAGTTCTTGCTCGCCCTGTCGGAGTGGGTGAGACGTTTGATCGAGGCTGGGGAAAGATACACCGAGACGAAGATATCCTGCTCCAAGGGCACGTTTACATGTTCGACGTCCTTGGTCAAAAGCAGATACTTGCCGGCTTTTTCCGGGTTTTTCACCGCGACATACCATTTCACGGTGAGTTTGTCGCAGGTTTTCGACTTGGGCTCGGGGTTGAGGAGCACCTTGAGCTTGACTTCGATATCGAGCCACTCCTTGGGTTTGAATGCTTTTTGTTTGCCGGTCATGCCCGCGAACTCCGGGGAAAGAATGTCATCGAAAGCGGGCTTGTCGCAGATCACTTTGGCTGCCTGTCCCGATGCACCGCTTATGGAAAGCCCGGTGATGACTGTGACAGCAAACAGGACCATGCATTTGCAAAGGCGTGAAATCTTCATACGTTGGTGATTTCGAGAAACCTAGGAAACCGGATTTGCGATGACCAGCAAAAATGACGGTTTTTCAGAAAATTTCATTTGAAGTAAATACAAGCGTGTCCGCGGCGGTCGCAAGCGATTGACGAAGTGCCGTGGGCGGCGCATCATTTGGCCATGACGCAGGTGGATTATCCAGTGACTGACGGAGTGCCGGGAATCGTGGGCAGTTTCGGCAGCAGCGACGATCTCCGGCAGGCGGAGGCAGCGGCGGTGCGGGATTCCTGCGACATGGCGGAAATCCGGCTGGATCTCCTCATGATGGATGGGACGGCCGGGGAGGAACCGGCACTCTGGCGGCATTTGCAGGGACTTCCTCTGCTCTTCACGGCGCGGCGGCATGATGAGGGTGGAGCCCGCATGCTGAGCGCCGCCGTGCGGATGGAGTTGCTAGAAAGCGTGCTCGATCAGGCGGCATGGATCGATCTCGAGGTGGCCAGCATCGACGAAATGGGCGGGCTCCTGCAAACCCTGAAAACCCGGAGCATCCCTTGGATCGCCTCGTTGCATGATTTTGAAAAGTTGCCGGACACTGCGGTGTTAGAAACCGCCGTGCGGCGGGCGTTGGACGCCGGGGCCGGCGTGTTCAAAGCCGCCGCCCATCTCCGGCAACCGGCGGATCTTGCGCGCCTCGCGGAATTCCAACTCGCGGACCACGGACTGCCGGTGGCCACCATGGGCATGGGGCCGCTGGCCGCAGTCTCGCGGCTGTTATGCGCCCAGTGCGGCAGCGTGCTCAACTACGGCTACCTCGGAAAAACCGCCACCGCCCCCGGCCAGTGGGACGCCGCGCTGCTGAAAAAAACGATCGCACGCTTGGCGCCGTTGCGGCCCTAACAAAAACTAACATGTCACTTCCACCGGCGCGTCCGGCAGCGCGTTGAGGCCAAATGATCGTGGATCGCGGATCACGGATCACGGATCGAAGATGGAAAAGAGCGAAGCGCTTATCCACAATCCACCATCCACCATCCACCATCCTCAATCCACAATCCACAATCCTCAATCCTCAATCCTCAATCCTCAATCGCCCCCCCTCACTCGCGCACCGAGCGGAAATAGCGCTTGGGAATTTCCTGGATGGAATACAAACGTGCGACCGTGCCGCCAGTGCCCGCGATGTGTTCCTCCACCATCGTCCAGGTCTGCAAATCCGTGGACGACTCGACCCGGTAACTCTGCCCCAGCGCCGCGCCAAATCGGATCTCCACCGCCGTGTAAATCACCAAGCTCGTCTCCGGCGTGCTGGTCGCCGAGGTCGGGCTGTAGCCGCTGTTGACTTCATAGCCGTCATTGAAGCCGTCCTCGTCCGTATCCCACAAGGCCGGGTTGCTGCCATAGACCACGATCTCCTGATAGTTCGTTAGCCCGTCGCCATCGGGATCGCGGGAATCCTGCACGAAGATCGCGTTGATGGTCTTGTTGAAATCCATCAGGACCGAGAGCGGATTGGCGTTGCCCGTGGCGTCGCCGGTCCATTTGCTGAACAGGTAACCGAGGTCCGGGGTGGGCGTGAGTTCAACCGTGGTATTGGGAACGAACTGCCTTTCAGGTGGCAGCACCGAGCCATGGAGCGCGTTGACCGCCAGATAGACATAGTCGCGGGTATCGACGAGGATGTTGCTCGATTCGATCAGAATCCAGCGGGTCTCGACGTTGGTGTTGGATGACTCGGCGCTCACCCAGGTGGCGCGGGCCAATGGGGCGGGGAGTAACCATACCGTCGCAATGACGGCTGAAAGTTGGTGGAATTGGCGAAGGTTCATGACATGTGGATATTGAGAGTTGAATTGCATGTTAGATCACAGACGGGAACGGAAAGTGGCGGCGGATTGCATCCGCCATGCCAAAAATCTACAAGGGCATGGCGCTTGAAAAGCGCCGCCACGGGGCACCCGGCGGCTTCGTCCCTCAGCCCCCGGCTTGCCCTGCTAGACCTTGCTGTCTGTTCTGTTCTCACTGGCGCTCAGAGGAAGACTCCTACCTGCGGACGGAGCGGAACCCGAAGGTGAAGTTCGGGTCGCCCGGGCTGCCGATGGCGCGCTCGGCAAAGCGGCAGGAGTTGACGTTGTTGTTCCAGCTGCCGCCGCGTAACACGCGGTACGGGTACGAGCCGGACGGCCCGGTAGGATCTGTTAGACTTTCGGGAGTACCGTAGTAGGAAGCGGAATTCCAATCCCAGCACCACTCCCACACGTTGCCCGCCACGTCATACCAAGTGACCGTCGCCACCGGATGGCTCGCAGGCGCGCCAGCACCGGCAGCCAGGTCCGTGTAGCCATTGAGCACGCCCTAGGCCCGCACCTCGTCCCACTGCGCCTTGGTCGTCTCCATTTTCTGCATGTAGAACGCGCTCACGTTGACCGTGTGCGGGGTGGCGTCTGCCATTCCGTCGAGCGCATCGCCCATGGTAAAGTTGCCGGCGGGAATCACCGCAAAGTCAGTTAGATCCGGCAGCAAATCGCTCACCTTGAGTCGGAACTTCGTTTGTGCGGATGTCTGGTTGTTCCAATCCAGGCCCGCGTTCCAGGTGACGCGCAGGTTTGAAGATTGCGGTAAAATCATGGAAGAGTGGATAGGTTTTGATGATGGCTCTTCCTTGGCGGGCTTGGCGAGGAGAGAACGGATGAAACCGGAATGCGAGTTTCATCCGCGAAAACCCCAACGGGCGATCCGGTCTTGCCATGCCCTTGCGTCTGGACTACACTGCGGGCATGAAGACCGCCACCATCCAACAAGTGCCCCAGCAATGGCCCCAAATCCTGGACTGGCTTGCCTGCGATGAAGAAGTCCAAGTCACCCGCAACGACCGCATCATCGCCCGCATCGTGCCGGCTCTCAGCGTGCCAGCGCCAGATTTCCTTGCCCGTGCGAAGGCAGTCTGGGGTACCGCTCCCGCAGGCCAGCCGCTCAGCACCATCGTGGATGAAGCCCGCGGAGGCGACTCATGATCTACCTGGATGCAGTGGCACTCGCCGCACACCATACCGCAGCCGTCGGCTGCCGGTCGCTGGATATTTTGCACTGCGCTGTCGCCAAAGCCCTGGCTGTCACCGATTTTGTCAGCACTGATGGCCGCCAGACACGTCTTGCCCAAGCCATCGGTCTTTCCTTCACACCGCTATAAGCTGCGAGTTTCATCCGCGAAAACCCCAACGGGGTTTGGTCACAAAGCCCGGGGTTGGAGCGTAGCGACTACCCTGGGTATGGGGCATTGAAAATATTCACAACCCCGGTGGGGGTTGAAATATCATCCGGCAACTGACCCAGGGTAGCTCGTTCCTCGCAACCCTGGGCTGCGGGACCCAATCCCGTTGGAATTGATAGAACTTGATACCTAACCGATCACCTCCACCGGCGCGTCGGGCAGGGCGTTGAGGAATGCTTTGCCGTAGCGTTTTGTTAGAATGCGGTTGTCGAGAATGCAGATCAGGCCGTGGTCGCGCTGGGTGCGGATGAGGCGGCCCACGCCTTGGCGCATCTTGAGAATGGCTTCGGGCACCGAATAATCCATGAACGGATTGCCGCCGGCCGCTTCGATCGCTTCAAGCCGCGAGGCGGTGAGCGGGTGATCGGGCACCGCGAATGGCAGGCGTGTGACCACCACGTTGGAAAGCGCCTCGCCGGGCACATCGACGCCGGTCCAGAAGCTGTCCGTACCGAACAGCACGCTGTGCGTATCCTTGCGGAATTCCTCGAGCATCCTGTGGCGCGGCATGCCCTCGCCCTGCAGCAGGACGCGCCAGCCTTTCGTCTGGAAAAACGATTCCAAGCGCTGGGAGGCGTCGCGCATCGTACGGTAGCTGGTGAACAGGACGAACGCCCGCCCCTCGCTTTCTGAAACCGCCTGGCGGATGCCTTCGGCTAACAGTTCTTCGTAGCGGGGCGTACCGGGATTGGGCACGGATTTGTAGATCCGGATGCGCATCTGTTTCTGATAGTCGAACGGACTGCCGATGCACAAGGCGCGGGCCCTTTCGGCGCCCACGCGGCCGCGGAAATAGCCGAGATGCGGATCCCCCACCCCGAGTGTCGCGCTGGTGAGCACCAGGCCATTTCCGCTGCCGAACAACAAGGGGCGCAAGCGGTCCGCGACATTCACCGGCGCGGCATGCAAACTGTATTGGGTTTCGTCGCGGCCGCCGCGCTCCACCCAATACACGCTCTCATCGGTGCTTTGTTCGAGAAAGACGGACACCGCACCGTGGGTCTCGCGCAAGCGGCGCGACGCGTCCTGGAGTTCCGCGCGGGTTGCTTCCCCGTCGACGTCTGCGGCCAGGGAGTCGATTTCCATCCACAGTCTTTGCAAGGGGCCGGCGATTATGTTAGAAACCACGGCGGGTTCGCGCACCCGGCATTCCTTGGAAACCCCCCCGAATTTCGCCACCTCGCCCACCTCTTGGAAAAACCGCTCCGCCGCCGCCAGCGCCTCTTCCACCGCCTGTATCGCGGAGGCCTTGCGGAACGCCTTGAGCAAGCCCTTGTGCGTCCGCGGGTGATAGAGCCGCTGCAGGTCGAAGCGCAGTCCCGACTGCGAAACCCGCAGGCCTAACTGCACGGCGGCCACCTGTTCGAGGGTATGCGCTTCATCGAGCACCGCAAAATCGTTAGGGAACAAAAATCCCTTGGTTTTTTTCACCGCGTCCTCGTCTTCATCGAGTTCAGTGTTGAGCAGGGCGAAGAACAGCGTGTGGTTGACCACCACCAATTTGGCGTCCGCCGCGGCTTTGCGCGCCTCTTGGAAAAAACAAGTGCCGGAGGGGCCGCAGTAGCGGGTGGTGCACAGATGCGCCTCGCTGCAAACCTGCAGCCAGACTTTCATCTGCGGCTGGAAATCCAGATCACTCAGGGTGCCGTCGCGGGTTGCTTCCGCCCATTTGCGGATCACCTCCAGCTCGTCGTTCTCCGCACCAATGAACAAGTCTCCGGCCTGCTCGAGCGCCCGCCGCAAGCGCGACGGACACAGGTAATTCTGCCGCCCCTTGAGCAGCACCGCCGGCAGTTCATCGCCCACCAGTTTTCTAACAATAGGAATGTCCTTGCGCACCAATTGTTCCTGCAGGTTGATGGTGTGGGTGGAGATCACGCCCTTGCGGCCGGTTGCCAGCGCGAAGTGCGCCGCCGGCAGCAGATAGGCCAGCGATTTCCCGACGCCGGTGCCCGCCTCTGCGACCAGCGGCCGCGAGTGGAGCAGCGCCTCGGCCACGGCCACCGCCAACTCCTGTTGTTGCGGGCGGTATTCGAAATCCCGGGACTTCGCCAGAATGCCATTGCGCGAAAACGCCTCACGCACCGCGTCGCAAAACCCGGGCATCGCATGGCCATCCATTTGGGAAATCATCTCCCGCCCATCGCATCCGGCAATCGCCCTTCTGCCAAGCCGCATCTTGACCTGATTGCTAACCGAGCTTCCATTTTGTTGATTATCAAGTCATTGGAGCAAAATGAACCATACAACGCAGATTCGTCTTTGGTCGTGGCGAGCCTGCTGGGACCGGTGCGGGCGCTTGAACGAGCACCGAATGAATCACGATAACCAAGAGATTCCATGACACCCCGCCAACGAGTGCTTGCCGCCATGCGCCGGATCATCCTGCCGGACCGCCCGTGCCCCTCTGATTTTCCGGCGTATGGATCGCGCGGGATCGCGAAAAAGCGCGACATCCTGATGTCCGATCGGACACGGAATTGTCGCGATCCGATAAGCCAAGGCTCTTGGCAGGAGTAATCATCCATGCATGGCATACTGGACGGACAAGGCGGTTGGTTCGCCCGCCGCTGTTACCCCTGAAGCACGCGCAAGGCACCGCGAACCAGCACCTCCACCGGCGCGGTGGTGTCCGATTCCAGCACCTTGCGCAACGCTTTGCGGGCGTCTACTTGTTTGTAACCGAGGGCGATGAGTGCCAATTCGGCATCTGCGGCCGAGGCGCTCACCTCGCCGGCGGCGGCGTCCTGCCAGGTATCGGTCACGCCGACCTTGTCCTTGAGTTCGAGGATGATGCGTTCGGCGGTTTTTTTGCCCAATCCCTTGATGCGGGTGAGTTCCGCGGAGTTACCCGCCACCACGCAACTTTTGAAGCGTGCTACCGGCATGCCACTGAGCACGGCCATCGCGACGGACGGGCCGATGCCGCTGACGCGCTCGATGAGCATCAGGAACACATCGCGCTCCTCCTCGGTGGCGAAACCGAACAACTTCTGCCCCGGTTGGTTGGCGGTGCCGAAATGCAGGTGGGTGCGCAAATCCACGTCCAAGCCCTCGGCGGCATGCAAACGATCAAACGTGGAAAGCGGCACGATCACTTCGTAGCCCACACCCTGCACATCCACCACCAGACGGTTTGGATAGGCCTCGATCACCTTGCCACGCAGTCTCGCAATCATTGTGGTGAAAGCATGGCCGCCACTCATGCTGCGTCAACCCCTATCCGCCCTACATAACAGGGTGTCAGAAAAATAATTGAAGTTTGTTCTTGCGGGCGAGGATAGGGTGCCGGCGTTGGGTGTAGCGGGCATAACAGGGTGTCAGAAAAATAATTGAAGTTTGTTCTTGCGGGCGGGTGACGGGGAGGATAGGGTGTCGGCGTTGGTTGTTGCGGGCACCCCGATGGCAGCCCTTGCCCTTTGATTGATTGCCACTAATAAACCACTATTAACCACCATTACCCCTACGATCATGAGACGCGCGCGCTGGCTGGCCCCATGGAAGGATTCGTTTGTACGCCCGGTGATCTAC
>CAISTY010000232.1 GCA_903888515.1 Akkermansiaceae bacterium
GAACTCGTAACCGGCGCCACCATCCGGACCGTCGTGGACCTCGCCCGTCTGAAAGTCCGTCGGCAATGATGGTTTCAGGACAACGCCGTACTTTTTCGCACGGCCCGCCTCGCGCGTGATACCTCGCATTTCCGCGATGACATAGTCGTCGACAAAAAGCTGTTTCCGCAAACCGATAGTTAGAGGTTCTGCCGCGACACCAGGAATCGAAAGACAACTCGCAAGAATAAAAACCATCCATATCCATCCAGTGCTACAGCGCAGGACGCTCGACACGACGCCATTCGCACGCTTGTCACTGCTTTTGTGGAGCAAGAGGCGCCTATGTTGCGCTGTAGTACCAGGCAACCAATTGGATTTGGATTCCGTTTCCAGATTGTTAGATCTTTTAATGACAACTTCCTATTGTTAGAACATTGCTTTTGAGGTGAAGGCCGATGGAAGAGCCGGTGGCCGGACCCTGGTCTTTATACACAATTCCGGGAAACGATTCCTCGCTTGGTTTTCAGCGCGGGTTGGTTTTCCAAGGTCGCGGAGCGACCAAGATGGTGATCGGAGATCCAAAAATGTATATAAAGACCAGGGCCGGACCGGAGAGCGGGGAAATGGGGGTTGATACTGGAATCTCAACGGCTTCGCCATGCTAGTTTCTCTTCCATTGCCACTCCCGCGTCAATCCTCATTTGTCGCGATGCGCGGACTGACCAGAGAGACCCCGGCCCGGGGAAGGCGGCTCATGCTTTGGCGAGTCTGGAGACTCGCGCTCCGGCGCAAGACACGCTTCCGCAACTGGATTTTTGCAACCTTGACCTTCGCTCAGGGAGCCTTGGGCTGTGTCTCGGCGGGCTTTTCCGCCGGGGCATCCTTCGCGGCAAGCAGCACTGCCCGATCGACCTGGACGACGGATATTTTCTGGCAGTAGTCCTGCTTCCCGTTTTCGAACGCGCAGAGGATTTTGCCATCTTTCGTCACGGCCAAGTCGGAATAGCCCGACAAGCCCTCATTGAGAAGGAGGGCGTGCGGCCAGGTGCGTCCGTCGTCGCCGCTCAAGCGCAGGGTCATTTTGCGTCTGGCCCAGAGGTTGAAACCGCCCGCGTGGGATACGCCCGGGTTGAGGAACAGGATCTCCTTTTCGTTCAGGCTGTTCATGCTCCCCTGACAGGCCGGACAGGGCAGGTTCTTGTCGATGACCGGCTTCGACCACGTGATGCCGGCGTCGGCGCTGGTGGAGGTTACCCGGTGGCCTAGGGCGTAGGCGCCGCCGGGGCCGCCGGCCCGCATGTTCATCAATAAAGACCCGTCGCTCGTCTCGACCACGGTGGGTTCGCCGACTGAGAAATCGGGCACGCTGGGGATCAATCCTCCGGGCACCCACGTCTTGCCGCCGTCGTCGGAATAGATGATACCGTCGCCGCCGGCCGGTTTCCCATCCACGGTCCGGCCCACGCCACACGGAACCACCAAGCGTCCCTTGCGCGTCTGGATTCCGTGGACGGGCCCCACGAAGATTCCCACCGGCGAGCCGCCGAAGCCCTTCAGGAAGTTTTTGTCCGAGTATGCCTTGACGGTTGGCGTATCCGACGTGACGACCATTGGGGACCACGTCAGCCCGTCATCGGTGCTCTTGGTATAGTACAGGCCATCGCCGGTGGGCGACCCCATGACCCCGAAGAACAGATGAACGGTACCGTTGCGCTCGGCGATGGCGCAGGGATTGCCGACACGGATGGGTGCCGTGCCGCCTTCTTCGTGGATGACCACCTGTTTCGACCAGGTTTTGCCACCGTCCTCGCTGCGCTTCATGAGCTGGTCGATGTCTCCGCCGTCTCTCCGGCTGTTCTTACGGCCTTCGCTGAACAACAGCACGGTCCCCTTGGCCGTGACCACCATGACCGGGATGCGGTAGGTGTGATATCCGTCCTGCTGCCCGACGAACGCATCCACTCGGAAGTTCACGTCCTTTTCGGCAGCATGCAGGGGTGCGGGTGAAACCGCGATGGCGAGCAACGCGGACAAACAACAAACGGTGGCAGGGTAGTATTTCATGGCTGATGGTTTTAAGGTAAGGGTTCGCATGATTCACAATAGTGGCTCAGCAGAATTTCCCATCACGCCAAGCGCAAGGAAAATCCTGCTTGCCTTTAAAATCAATGTGGCTGGGCATCCCATTCGGCGGGCGTCATCATCTTCCAGTACACGGTATAGCGCTGATGGTGAAGATTTGCGAGCGGGATGAGAGACACCTCCTTCGGCTTGCCAACACCCACCGTTTGGAATCGCAGGGCTTCACCCGGATCCCGCTTGAGCCAAGCCGCTGGATCCTGCGAAGCGCCGACAAGTGACGGCACGACCGGTGCCTTGTTGTTGGCATGGGCGACGTTGTTGCCGCTAGAATCGCTCTCCGGCATTCCCTCGCGGCCCAGTTCACCGGCCAACACCAGCGGACCATACATGACCGCGACACGGGTCTTGTCGTCCCGCGCCGGCTGCAGACGCAGCCCCATCGGCAACTGCACCTTGATCGTGTCGCCGTCTTTCCATGTGCGCGAGAGTGTTAGATAGCTCTGCGGTTTCGCATCGACCGCCTGTTTCTCGCCGTTGACGGCGACTTGCGCGTCTTGCGTGACCCAATACGGAACGCGGATCCTGACGGTGAACTTCTGCGCTTGCTTGGTGGCGACCTTGATGGTTGTGATGTTGTTGAGCGGAAACCCGGTTTCCTGCCGGATGGCCACGCCCTTTGCCTGCCACTTGAGTTCCGAGGGGATGAAGAGATTCACCCACAACGTGTCGGCGTCGTGACTGTAGATCGTGTCGGCATACTTCGAGTGGCTCTCCATGCCCGAGCCCACGCAGCACCACATCGCGTCGAACGGCGTGCTGTAGAGCTTGAAATGCCCCGGCCTGAGAGAATTGAAGTAGGTGAATCCGCCGCTGTCGGGATCCTGCGTGCCGAGAATCGTGTTATACAAAGCGCGCTCGTAGTAGTCCATTTTTTGGGCCTCAGGTTGCCATGCGAACAGGTGGCGGGTGAGTTTCATCATGTTATACACGGCGCATGACTCGCAATTGTTCCAATCCAGTTTTTTCGCTTCTTCCCCGGCCGCACAGAAACGCTCGCGCAAATCCATGCCACCCGGCGCGAATGTCCGCTTGTCGATGACGCTATCCCACAAGAAGCTGGCGATCGTCGCGTCGCGCTGCTGGCCGGTCATTTCATACAACCAAGCCGCGCCGAGGATCTTTGGAAGCAGGGTATTGACGTGCTTGCCGGTCAGTTCGTCCTTTTTCTCCGCCAACGGATCGATGATGATTTTGTGGTCGAAGCGGCGGGCGAGAGCGAGGTAATCCTTGTTGCCTGTTAGGGAGTACAACTCCACCAGGGAGGCGTTCATGCCGCCGAATTCGCACCGCAGCATCTGTTGAAACTGCTCGTCGGTCAGTTTGTCAGTGCCCTTCTTCGCCCAATCCGAGAATTTGCAGACCACTTCGAGCGCCTGCTTGTTGCCTGCGTTGACATAGGCGTCGATCAAGCCGGCGTAAACCTTGTGCATGCAATACCAAGGCACGTAGCCGCCGCACATCCCCCAATCATCGGCCTTGATGTCGCCTGAAAACGCCTTCTTCCAGACCTCCGGCCGCACCGGACCGGCATAGCCGTCGCCGTGCTTGGCCTGCACTGCCGCCAACTCGCTCACCATGTAATCCACGCGTTTTTTGATCTCCTCATCGCCGGTGCTGGCATACATCAGTGCGCAGGCGCTCAGATAGTGGCCGGCTTCGTGACCGACGCAGTCCTTTTGTGCCCATCCCCCGTATCTTTGCCCCTTGGTCGGCAGGCCGGCGTATTGTTGAAACGGCCACATCATCCGGTCCACCTCCAGCTTGAGCAGGTACGCCTTGTTGGTTTCCATGGCCTTCTTGAACGGGCTGTCGAGCAGACGCACCTGGCTCAAGGGAAACGGCTGCGTCTTGATGGCAGCCACCGGCTTGACCGCATCCGCCCGCAGGCCGTTGCACATCACCGCCGCGAAAATACCCGTCAGCATCAATTTTGTTTTCATCGTGCTTTCCATTACGTCATTGGTTTCTCTTTTCATTCACTCAATTTTGAATCGAGAATTTCCTGTGGGGACGACTTTGGTGTTGTCAAGGGAGCGCACTCGTGAAAATCTGCCGCACGAAATGCTGCGGGCAGGCATCAACATGCCGTCATCAAGCGTGGCGCTTCAACATCGTCTCCAACTACACACCCACCCACAAACCAAAGAACAGCATGAACATACAGAATTATCTTTCATCAATCATGGATCAAGTCGTCCGGCGCAACCTCGGCGAACCGGAATTCCACCAAGCCGTTGGCGAAGTGCTTGAATCGCTGGAGCCGGTGCTGAAGCGCAGGCCGGAATTCGTGGAGGCCAGCATCCTGGAACGGCTTGTGGAGCCGGAGCGCCAGATCATATTCCGTGTTCCATGGGTAGATGACAAAGGCAAGGTGCAGGTGAATCGCGGGTTCCGCATCCAATTCAGCAGCGCCATCGGGCCGTACAAGGGTGGCCTGCGGTTCCACCCGAGCGTCAATGCGGGCATTCTCAAGTTTCTCGGTTTCGAACAGATTTTCAAAAACTCGCTGACCTCGCTGCCGATGGGCGGCGGCAAGGGCGGGGCCGATTTCGACTCGAAAGGGAAATCGGACCTCGAAGTGATGCGGTTTTGTCAGAGTTTCATGACCGAGTTATCGAAGCACATTGGAGCGAATTCAGACGTTCCCGCAGGGGACATCGGTGTTGGCGGGCGCGAAATCGGCTATCTCTTCGGACAGTACAAAAGGCAGCGCGACGAATTCACCGGAGTGTTGACCGGCAAGAGCCTGAACTGGGGAGGTTCGCTGATCCGGCCGGAAGCCACCGGTTACGGTGCGGTCTACTTTGCGGTGGACATGCTGGCAACGCGCGGCGAGTCGCTGGAAGGCAAACGCTGCGTCATCTCCGGGTCCGGCAATGTCTCGCAATACACGGCGGAAAAACTCATCGAGCTGGGTGCCGTGCCCGTGACCTTCTCCGACTCGGACGGGACGATTTATGATCCGGCCGGCATCGACCGCGAGAAACTCGCCTTCGTGATGCATCTCAAGAATGTGCGGCGCGGCCGCATCCGTGAATATGCGGAACATTTCAAAACGGAGTATCGGCCGGGTGCCACGCCATGGGATGTGGCGTGCGATTGCGCGTTCCCGTCGGCCACGCAGAACGAGGTGGATGCCGGCGACGCGAAGAGGTTGTTAGAAGGCGGCTGCCGTTTGGTCTCGGAAGGTGCCAACATGCCCTCGACACCCGAAGCAGTGGAGCTTTTCCAACAGGCGAAGATCCTCTATGGTCCCGGCAAGGCCGCCAATGCGGGCGGTGTGGCCACTTCCGGGCTGGAAATGTCGCAGAACTCGATGCGCCTCAACTGGGGCCGCGAGGAAGTGGACGCCAGGCTTCGCGAAATCATGCGCAACATCCACCGCAACTGTAGCGAAACGGCCGAGCTGTACGGGTCACCCGGCAATTATGTGGTCGGTGCCAACATTGCCGGATTCACCAAGGTGGCCGAGGCCATGCTCGATCAGGGGGTGGTTTGAGCCATGTCAGTGACCGCACCCATCGCCCGGGCGACGACCGGTTGGCCCGGGCTGGACGATGTGCTGTGCGGGCTGGAGCCCGGCGACAACATTGTCTGGGGAGTGGAGCACATCGAGGATTACCGCCGCCTGGTAGTGCCCTACGAACAGGCGGCGGCAATGCAGGGACTGCGGCGGATCTATTTCCGCTTCGGCCGGCACGAACCTCTGTTAGAAAAGAAACCCGGGCTGGACATCCATTGTTTTGATCCCAACAGCGGATTCGAGGGTTTTGTGCGCGATGTCCACCGCGTGATCGAGGCCAGCGGTCTCGGCACGGTGTATATCTTCGATTTGCTGAGCGAGTTGGCTGATGCATGGCTTTCGGACCAGGCAGTGGGGAATTTCTTTGTGTTGACCTGCCCGCGGCTGCTGGATTTGCAGACCTTCACCTATTTCGCCATCACGCGCGACGCGCATTCGGATCACGCGATGGAGCCGATTCGGGAGACCACGCAGTTTTTATTGGATGTGTTTACGCTTGACGGTGAGTGCTACATTCGTCCGCTGAAGGTGCCATACCGTTCCATTCAGGCGATGAATACGGTTCATGTGCAACGAGGCGAACGCCTGTTGCCGGTGGAGGAAAGTTCCATCCTGTCCCGCATCCTGTCCCACACGCGCTGGCCGAGACTCCACCGGCGCAATGAACGAGGCTACTGGGACCGCTTGTTCCGCGAAGTGGAACGGGTGTTGGCCGGGAAATCGGCTGGCACGCTCAGGCCGGATGAGGAAGAGACCCTGCTGCGCCGGGTGCGGGCGGCGTTCCGGGTGCATCGCTCGGGCATTGCGGCACTGGCCGAGCAATATCTAACGCTCGAAGACTTCTGGGAAATCCGCAAGCGCCAGATCGGAGTGGGGTCGATCGGCGGGAAAGCGCTGGGCATGTTGGTGGCGCGGGCCATCCTGCGCGACCATGACCCTGACCTATCAGAACGGTTGGAGGTGCACGATTCGTTTTTCGTGGGTGCCGAGGTTTTTGTCACCTATCTGATTCGCAACGGCGTGTGGTGGATCCGCGAGCGCCAGCAACAGCCAAGTGGGTTTTTGCAAAACCTGCAGGAGGGCCGCGACCGCATCCTCAGCGGCGAGTTTCCGCCGGAAATCGTCCGGCAATTCGAGGGAATATTGGAATATTTCGGCGAGATGCCCTGCATCGTGCGCTCCAGTTCGATATTGGAGGATGCGCGTGGCAACGCGTTTTCCGGCAAATACGAAAGCATCTTTTTGTCCAACCGCGGCTCGATGGAGGAGCGTCTAACAGCCTTGCTCGGGGCGATCCGCCGTGTTTATGCCAGCATTCTGGATCCCGAGGCGCTGCACTACCGCAAGGCCCGCAATCTGCTAGACAGCGAGGAGCGCATGGCGTTGCTGATCATGCGCGTGTCGGGCCGCCGGCGCGGCCGTTATTTTTTCCCGCAGGCTGCCGGTGTCGGGCTTTCCTACAATCCCTATCGCTGGCATCCGGAGATCGATCCCGAAGCCGGCGTGGTCCGGCTGGTGTTCGGGCTGGGGACCCGCGCCGTGGATCGTTCGGACGACGACTACACGCGCCTGGTGGCCCTCAACACTCCGCTGCGCCGACCCGAGACCTCGCTGAATGAGCAGATCGATCATTCGCAACACCGGATGGACGTGCTGGACCTCGATACCCGCGAACTGGTCTCGCTGCCCGTGGAGACGCTGGCACCGCTGTGTGCGGATTTTCCGGTGCATCTGTTTTTGGAAGTTCCTCCCAACGGCATGCCGTGGGTGACGTTCCGGGGGTTGTTGCGCGACACTCCGGTGGCGGATGACCTGCGCAGGATGCTGATGGTTCTGGCCGAGGCCTACCGGCATCCGGTGGACATCGAATTCACCATCAATTATCTACCCGATGGGAGTTACCGCATCCACTTGCTGCAATGCCGTACCTTCCAAATCCAGAAAAACCAAACCGGTGGTGCGGTGGATCCGGCGAGCGTGCCGGGGCGGCGCATTCTCGAAGCGCGCGGAGCGGTGATAGGGATTGGCCGGAAAAGTCCGGTGCATGACATCCTGCATGTGCCGACCGGGTTGTATGCCGTGCTGGGGGAGCGTGACCGCTATCAGGTGGCGACGTTGATAGAAACCCTTGTCCAGCGGCACGACCCGGCACGCAACCTGTTGCTGATAGGTCCCGGGCGCTGGGGTACGAGTTGTCCATCGCTCGGCATCCCGGTGCGGGCCGGCCGGATCGCGTGCGCATCCGCAGTCTGTGAGATCATGGCCATGCATGGCGGACTGATTCCCGACGTCTCGTTAGGCACGCATTTTTTCAATGATCTCGTGGAGCATGAGCTGCTCTATCTGGCCTGTTTTCCCGGCAAGCCCGGCAACCATTACGACGAGGAATGGCTGATGGCCGAACCCAGCCGGACCGAGCTCATTTTGGATGAGCTGGGCAAACCCAACAAATTCGCGGCAGTGGCACGCTGGATCGATGTTGCCGGCAGCAACCTCTGCCTGCACGCCGACCCGTTCCACCAAATCGCCATCCTGCGCCTGCCGGAATGAGCGAATCCCGAATGGAAAAATGCATTGGCATGGATGACGAAACACCGCAATTCAACGACTAACAGCACCATGATCGATGTCCACCAACTCACCAAACGCTTCGCCCGCCACGATGCGGTGAGTGAGATCACGTTTTCCGTCAGACGCGGCGAGATCGTCGGTTTTCTCGGGCCCAACGGCGCGGGCAAAACCACCACGCTGCGCATGCTCACCGGCTTTTTACCACCGACCTCGGGCACCGCACGCATCGCCGGCTTCGACATCGCCCGCCAATCTCTCGAGGCGCGGCGCAAAATCGGCTACATGCCGGAAGACGTCCCGCTTTATGACGAGATGCGCGTCCGGGAATACCTGAAATTCCGCGCTCAAATCAAGGGTCTCGGTAGTCATGACACCCACCGCCGCGTCGGCGATGTGATCGATTCCTGCGGCCTCCAATCGGTCCGCCGCAAAATGATCAAGACGCTTTCGAAAGGCTTCCGCCAGCGTGTCGGGCTGGCCGACGCGCTGGTTCACGATCCCGAACTGCTGATCCTCGACGAACCGACCAATGGGCTGGATCCCAATCAAATCCGCCAGATCCGCGAATTGATCCGCCAACTTGGCCAATCCCACACCGTCCTCATTTCCACCCACATCCTGCATGAAGTGGAAATGACCTGCAACCGCGTCATCATCATCGACAACGGCAGAATCAAAGCCGCCGACACCCCTGCCAACCTCACCCAGCAGATGCGCGTCGCCGGCCGCATCCAAGTGGAAATCCAAGCCGACTGTGAAGTGGTGGCCGGAGCCCTGACGCGCCTCGATCACGTCAAAAAAGTCACTCCGGAACCCCTTGATGACGCATGGATGCGTTTCACCCTTTGGGTGGATTCTGGCGCGGACGTGCGCGAGGAGATCGCCCGCCTCGCATCCCAATATGGATGGCCGCTGCGCTCGCTCTTTCAACACGTCGCCACGCTGGAAGATGTGTTTGTCGAACTCACCCGCAGGGATTGACCTGTTAGCACCATGTCCGGAACGCGGAAAATCGGCCTGTTAGGAGGCACTTTCGATCCCGTCCATCTCGGTCATCTTCATGTTGCCGGGGTTGCCAGAACCACTTGTGCGCTTGATGAGGTCCGCTTCCTTCCCTGCCGGATTTCCCCGCACAAAACCGCCGCCACTCCGACCGTCGATGCCGATCGTCTCGAGATGTTGCGTCTCGCCACCGTCGGCCTGCCGTGGGCGGTTGTGGATGATTTCGAAGTCCGGCGCGATGGTCCGTCATATTCCTATCAGACTGCCGAGGCCATGGCCGCGCGTTTCCCGTCTGCCAAGCTGTTCTGGATCATGGGTGGTGATCAATGGGAGGCCCTCCCCCGCTGGGAGCAACCACAACGGCTCGCGGCGCTCGTCGAGTTCATCGTGATCGCCCGCGGCCACTCTCCGCAACCGCGCGACGGTTACGTGCTCCATCGGGTGGATGACGGGCACCCGGCGTCCGCCACCGTGATCCGCGCAGCCAGTGCCCGTGGCGAAGCGGCCCACCCATGGCTGGCACCGGCCGTGGCCAAGTATATGATGGAGCACCGGCTCTATCATGAATCCCCCTGAAGGATAACTGCGGGTTACGAATCTCGCCGCGTGGCCTGATCGTCTCACTTCTCTCCGCCGGTTGCTTGGTGATCGGTGAGATCGTTGCTCATGCGTCCGTGCATAAGATCGACTTTCTTGTGACATGGAACTTCTAAGTGCTGAACCTCCCGCTCCCCGATCACCATCTTGGTCGCGGAGCGACCGCATGATGGTAGCCGTGGGTTTCAACCCACGGTTTACGGCATCCCACATGAGGGATCGCGTCGCGGAGCGACGCCTGAAACCACGTTGCCCTTTGGTCCACGCCCACATCAAGCGTCGCGACGCGACGCATCATTCATATCACCCTTGGTACCGTGGGTTGAAACCCACGGCTACCCTCCAGGGTCGCTCCGCGACCTTGAAAAACCAACCCGCGCTGAACACCAAGGA
>CAISTY010000233.1 GCA_903888515.1 Akkermansiaceae bacterium
CGCTCGCCCTTGCGTTCCATCTCGCCGTTCCGCGAAAGGATCAACTAAACCATACACCAAACCAGAAGGAATTACCCCTCCTCTAGATATTCCCTAACAGTTTGAATCCGCCCAGCTTTCTTTCCTGCAGGAACAAAAACAGGCTTTGCATGGCTCCTTTGGTTCCCGCCTTGACTTCCACCGGGACGATTTTCCGCGCGATGGTGATCACGTAGTCAACTTCGGCATTGCTGTTTTTCGCCTCCCGGTGCCAATAGTAGAGCAATGGATTCTGATAGCACGACCCCGCTTTGATCAATTCCAAGCCGACAAACTGTTCCGCCACATGGCCCTTGTTGATGGCATCGAAATTTTTCGAGAGCAGGAAATCAGCGAGATCGAGGCCCATCAGGCGTTGGAAAATCCCGGTGTCATACACCAGCATTTTTTGTTTCCGTGGATTGGCACCGGCACCCAGCGGAATGCCATTGGCGGAACTGTGGGCGACAGGAATCACCAGACCGGCGGTGACCAGCAGTTGTAATGCCTCCTTGATCTGGTGCTGCTTGGCTTGGGCGCAGGCTTTGGCATACACGAACTTTTGTCCCGCCTGAAATACCACCGCCTGAAAAACCTCATTCAAGCGGGCCACCGGGGTTCTTTTCCGGTATTTTACAAAATCGGCTTGGATTGAAATGATCAGGTCATCAAGCAATTGCTGACAATGATGCAGATCCTTGGTTGCAAGGTAGGACGCAATGACTTCCGGCATCCCTCCGAGACAAATGAACTTCCGGACCAGTTCTAACAATTTGCCATGCAGCGCCTCATGCAGCGGCTGGGATGGGTTGGCGTCCTTGATTTTAGCAAGCAACGGATGCTCCCCGGCCCCTGCCAGAAATTCCGCAAAGCTGAGAGGATACATGAACAAGGAGCGGATCCGGCCCACCCCAAAGGTTGGCATTTCCGCCAGCGCGAATTCCAGCAATGACCCCGCGCCGATGACGTGCAAGCCAGGCATTTGTTCGTGGAAAAAGCGCAGTGCGGCAATGGCCTCCTGGCAGCCCTGGATTTCATCGAAAAACAGCAGCGTGCTGCCGGGGATGATGGGAGTCTTGTAAATGGCGGCGATGTTTTCGCAAATGCCCGCCGGAGATAGATCCTCCGCAAAGAGGGCTTTCATGCGCGGCGTTTCTTCAAAATTGATTTCGATGAAATGCTCAAACTTCTTTCCAAACTCCCGGATCGTCTGCGTCTTCCCAACCTGTCTGGCACCCCGGATCAATAGCGGTTTATGGCGGCTTTCCGCTCTCCATTGGTCCAAATCACCATCGACTTTGCGGGGAATATACATCCTGATTTTGATTAATCCAAGGCAATTGAAGCACGCAAATCAAAAAAAACAAGGCAATAATCACACTGAAACGACAAAAATACAGACCATCTGACAAAGCGGAGATGGCCGCCGCCAAACCGCCGCTTCTTGAATCCGAGGTAGCCGTGGGTTTCAACCCACGGTCTGGCAGATGATGGACGGATTGCGTCGCGGCGCGACGCTTGATGCGGCCGGGCGGCGACGGGTCATGTCCGGTTTCAAGCGTCGCTCCGCGACGCCGGTTGCATGCTGGATTCCGCAGTCCGTGGGTTGAAACCCACGGCTACCCTGATGTTTCGCAGAGCACGAACCGTCACAGCACCCGGAGATCGAGCCAAATCGATGCCTGCCGGAGCACATCGCCCTCACTCAATGGGCTTTCATCCCGCGCAGCCGCTCCTTCCGCCAGACCGGTTGCAAACACAAAACGCATAAGAGCACGTCACACGTCGCTCCGGGCTTGTTCAACCAAGGGCGCAGCCGAATGGTCCGCTATCGCGGCCCATTCGCAGCACCCTTTATTGTTCGCATTTTATCTGGTCTTCTTTGCTGTGAAACCCGAATCGTCGCCAAGATGGAAGAAGAGGTGCCCTTCCATTTGCTTCCCGGTGACCTTGATCCACCCTCGGCCGGAGGCGGGATCGCACTCGTCTAATCCATCCCATGTGAACCCAAGCAGCGGCCCGCTGCCAGTGTCTTCCATGCGGCAGTCCATTTCCCCCTGAACCGCACCGAACTGAAATCCACCAGTTCCGTCCTTCAGGATCGTGACATGCCCGGTCGTCACGAGATCGACGAAGTCCTGATCCCATTCGTCCATTTGCGTGATACGCCACTTGCCGATGTATGATCCCGGTATCTTCATCGTTTTCCTTTGCGAAATGTGATGCCACCGCGCTAATGGGTGGCGTTGCTGGGTGGTTGAGTGGCGAAGGGAAGGTTGGCATCCATGATTTGTTCGGTATCTTTGATTCGGTAGGCTTTGATGAAGCGATTCTGCGAATTCTTGTCTGATGGATCAATCTCCAAATATTCTTTGAGAATCTCTGCCTTGCGCTCCGGTTGTGCGGCTATCCCGGCAACGAAAGCCTCCCGAAATCCCCGTGCGGCCCAGCCAAATGTGTCCCAGTGTTCGTCAGATCTGAATACCCATATACGCGACCCGCAGATGTCGATCATTCTATGAGTATGGTCCGGCAGAGTGAGACCGTCATGAACGGTGCTCTTTCGCTCGGCCTGCCATATCGTCACCCCAAGAAGTCGAATGGTCTTTGATCCATCTCCACAATATATGCAATTTCTTTCGTGCAATTCAATCAATGGAGCAAAGAGCGAGACCATTAACGCCAGCACCACGAGAGCTGCCGCAATCACCATTGCCACTTTGATCTTCTGCTTCATTTCTTTGACCGAACGCTCATATGTAGGCACCCGGATAGAGAGGTGCCGACGAGGTGAGATTGGGAAGTTGTTGCGGGTTGCCTACCATGTCTTGTTCGGTTTTTTAGTTCAGAGTACGAGACCACAAGAAACATTTACACTCGGCCTGCAATTCATTCGCTCTATCGATGGTCGGAAGCTGGGTTGATCCGTCCCCTGTCCGATTGCGTCTATGGTAAAAAATCACTCGGTCCGCAAAGAGATCTTTCAGATAATCGAGCAATTCTTCGCATGCCTCTGTCTCCGGAGAATATTGTCCATCTCCCAAATATTCCTGGCTGAAATGACAATGGGTGATGTCGCCAAGGAATACAGTAATCTCGTCGCCATCGTCATAAAGCAGCAAGTCTCCTTCTCGATTAGGCATGGGCAGGGAGGCAATCAGTCTGCCTTGATCTGTAAATGCAAAGGGCAACTCAGGAAATGACGCTTTGAGCATTGGTGTAAGGTGATCTCGTAGCATTTCTGTATTACCGAACAGTGTTTATTCGTAGCCCCTCCGGAAGTGATATCCGGGAGGGTTGACGACGAAAGGATGTGCGTAAGGCGTTGATTTGACAAGGATTTCTTTTCGTCGGGTGCGTATATCCGGGTGGGAAGGACCGGGGTTTTCCGGGAATCCGGTCTAGCGGATATCACGGTCAGGGGTCAGGGGTCAGGGGTCAGGGGTCCGGGGCAGTTCAGGAGGGGCGCATGGGCGCGGAACGTCGTTGAAGAAAGACACGGGCAGGAATGACCGTGCTCCGTTCTTCTTCCTCTTCAATCCACAATCCACAATCCTCAATCCTCAATCTCTTCCTCTTCATTTCAGCTTTCAGTTTTTCCCTGGCCTTTCCTTGGTGTTCAGTGCGGGTTGGTTTTTCAAGGTCGCGGAGCGACCCTGGAGGGTAGCCGTGGGTTTCAACCCACGGCTCCAAGGGTGATAGCCATTCGCTTCCTCCGTGTCCTTTCAGGCCGCAAGGCCAGTCACGGCGCGGCGAGGCCGCCACGCCCTACCATTTCAGGGAATCCGGCTTTCTCGACACTACGGCGTTTCCGAGGTCAAACGCTGAGTTGTGAAGATGCGTGGAACGGCCGAGTGCGTCGAAGAACGCGGATGTGGCGTAGGCGGAACGATTGCCGCGGGCCTTGGTCCAGGATTCCGCTCAGCGGACGTAGTAGTCGCGGGCGGCAGGCTTGATGGACAGTGCGGCGAGGTGCTGGAGGAAACGCTGGCGGGCCGGGGATTCAGGCCGACCGTCGGATGGGGTGCCTGGTGGTGGTGACATGAATTGCACCTAGTATGTTCATAAGAGCATATGAAGTGGGAAATTGCGGGAATTACCAAAAAAATGCCGATCCTGAAAACCCATGGATTGATTTGCAAACGACAATACACCATAATGATTGCCGCAAGGCTATCGCCCATGACCCGATCCACATCCATTTACCGCTACGCATCGCCTTGCCGCACAAGGTGGTGGATGCCTGTTTTCTCCTGTGATTCACCGGCCTGCCCCTATGATTTCTCTTGACCAATTGGAGCGGCGCTGGGGCGGCTTGTCGTTCCCGGGATTTCTGCGTTACTACGCGATGTTGCACGCGTTGGTGTATGTGTTGCAATGGGCGCGGCCGGACCTTGGTGAGTTGTTGGAGTTCGACCGGACGAAGATTCTGGCTGGGGAAGTGTGGCGGGTGGTGACGTTTTTATTCGCATCTTCCGGGTCGGTCGGTCCGGGGGGGCTGGGCATGCTGGCGATGGTGTTCATGGTCATGATCGCCTTCATGATGAGCAGTGCCTTGGAAGAGGCATGGGGGGTTTTCAAGGCCACGTTGTTTTATGCCTGCGGCATTCTCGGCCTGGTGGTCGGCAATTTCCTGTTGCCCGCTGTGATGCCCGGTTCCGGGTTTTTGCTGTATGGGGCGACGTTTTTCGCCTTTGCGACCTTGTTTCCGAAAGTCGAGTTTTTGTTGTTTTTCATCCTGCCCGTGCAAGTCCGGTTTTTTGCGTGGTTCCAAGCGGCGTGGATGGTGCTGATGGCCATGGGTAACTTGTGGTTGGTCCCCATGTTCCTGTTAGGCAATGCGAACTATCTGATATTTGCCGGCATACCGGCGTTGCGGGGCACGCTGCGGGTGCTCGAATCCGCACAGCGCAAGCGGCGGTTTCTTGCCGCCAAGGAACCGGAGAGCGAGGCCTTCCACAGTTGTGCGTTGTGCGACCGGACCGACGAGACCGATCGGGATCTGGAGTTCAGGGTCGGCCGCGATGGGCGGGAATACTGCATCGACCATCTGCAGGAGTGAGACGGAAGACGGAAGACAGGAGAGGAGAGGGCGAGTCTGGAGACTCGCGGTCCTGTTCCTGCGGCGGATGGGAACCGCTGTCACGCTGCGGGCTCAGAGGATATCGCGGATAAAGGTGTCCTTGTGGAAAATCGCGAAGGCGGTGGGATCTTCGCCGGTGCCCAGAAACCGGGGCGGGATGCCGAGTTGGTCCTGAATGGTCACGGCGATTCCGCCTTTGCCGGAACCGTCGAGTTTGGTGACGATCAAGCCATCTAACGGGCTGGCCTTGTGGAATTCCTTCGCTTGTTGGAGGGCGTTGGTGCCGGTGGTGGCATCGACCACCAGAAGTGTTAGATGGGGTGCGCTGGCATCCTGTTTGGCGAGGGTACGGCGGATTTTCCCGAGTTCCTCCATTAGATTGTGGCGGGTGTGGATGCGGCCCGCGGTGTCGCAGATGAGGAACCCGGCCTGTGCCGCGATGGCTTGCTGGTGGGCGGAAAAACACACCGATGACGGGTCGGCGTTCGGGTGGCCCCTGACGACTGTGAGATCGAGGCGTTCGCCCCAGTGCTGGAGTTGTTCGACGGCGGCGGCGCGGAACGTATCGGCGGCGGCGAGCATGACCGAATGGCCGCGGTTTTTGAGCCACAGGGCGAGCTTGGCCGACGAGGTGGTTTTGCCGGTGCCATTGACGCCCACCACGAGGATCACGAAGGGATAGCCATCCGCTCGCGGAACGGGCGGGGCTGCATCCTCGGGCAGGCGCTCCGAGAGTTGGCGGCGGGTGGTTGCCACCACGTCATCGGCGGA
Source organism: Akkermansiaceae bacterium (assembly GCA_903888515.1). Taxonomy (GTDB): domain Bacteria; phylum Verrucomicrobiota; class Verrucomicrobiia; order Verrucomicrobiales; family Akkermansiaceae; genus Luteolibacter. Next base: position 5,873 of record CAISTY010000233.1, read on the forward strand.
GATTTCCCGCCCGAGGGCGCGCAGTTCGTCGAGGATCCGGGTGGTTAGATGAATGCCCAGGTCCGAGCTGATGAGATCGGACTCAAGGCTGTCCCAAGCGATTTCCGCGCGATTGGTGATTTTATGATAGAGGGATTTGAAAAAGCCGGCCATGGGTGCGCGGCCAGAGTGTGCAGGCACAGACGCAAGACGCAAGACTTCAAGATGCAAGACAGAAGTGAGGTGTCCGAGGGTACCTACCACTCGAAACGCAATCCATGAACGCTGAAAAACGGCAAGGTGCGGTCTTTGCTCAGAAGGGTATAGCCGCGACAGATGGCTTGCCAGACAAGGAGTCGATCGAAGGGATCACGATGGTTTGGGGCATAGGGAAGCCGGTGGAAGGTTGCGAGGATTTCAGGAGTCAAGGGTTCCTCGCTCAAACCAAGTTGATGCACCGCAGAGGGAATTTCCGAAGGGTCAGTGTGTGGCAGCACCAGCTTTCCCAAACCGAATTTAAGGCTGATTTCCCAATAGCTCACCGGACTCACACGCACTTCATGTGTTGGGTTTTGCAATGTGGCGCGAGCCTTGCGCCCGAGTTGACTCGGTTCGAACAAAGCCCACAGCAAAGCATGTGTATCGAGCATCCAGACCATGGATTATCGGGAAGCAAGGAAGTCGTCTTCGCTCATCTGCCAGTCTTTGAAGATCGGCTTGCCACGCATGGCCAGAATTCCGAGAAGGCGTGCTTTACCCTGTCCGCTCGAAAACGGGGCGAGGATGGCCACATTCTCACGGCATCTTCCTTTTTGCACCACAATGCTGGCACCTTTCGCCACCTCTCCCAGCAGGACTGGCAGACAGCGCTTGAATTCCGCAATCGTCACCGATTTCATGCGGCCAAACTACCTCAACTGGACAAGTTGTCAACTTTGTTTTCTTCACTTGGTTTTTTCTCACCGGATTCCCTGTCGTACGGCCTTGCGTCTTCTGCCTTGCGTCTTCTGCCTTCCGTCTTCTGCCTTCCGTCTTCTGTCTTGCGTCTTGAAGTCTTGTGTCTTTATCTTGTGGCCGATGCCGAAGATCCGTGTTCTTTCTGATATTCTGGCCAGCCAGGTGGCGGCGGGAGAGGTGGTCGAACGGCCGGCCTCGGTGGTCAAGGAGTTGGTGGAAAACAGTCTTGATGCCGGGGCGCGCGAAATCCGCGTGGATATGGACCAGGGTGGCGCGGCCTTGATCCGGGTGAGTGACGACGGCTGCGGGATGTCGCGCGAGGACGCGCTGCTTTCGTTAGAGCGGCATGCGACGAGCAAACTGCGCGTGGCCGGGGATCTGGTGGCGATCAGGACTTTGGGATTCCGCGGTGAGGCGGTGCCGAGCATTGCGAGTGTTTCGCGTTTCCGGATGGTGACGCGGGAGGCTGCTGCGGTGGCCGGCACGGAAATTCTGGTAGAGGGTGGCAAAATCCGCGATGTGCGGGACGCCGGCTGCGCACCGGGCACGATGATCGAGGCGAAGGCGTTGTTTTTCAACATGCCGGCGCGGCGGAAATTCCTGCGGGCGGAATCCACCGAGGCTGCGCACGTCGAGCACCAGTTGCGGTTGCACGCGCTGGCGGCGCCGCACGTCCGGTTTCGTTTGCGGCGTGATGACCGCGAGGTGTTTGATTTGCCGCCCGCGCCGCAAGCGTTGGAGCGGGTGCGGCAATTGTTAGGGCCGGAGTTGGCGCGTGAGTTGATCGCGCTGCCCCTCACGCACGGCAACGGCATAGCGGTGGAGGGATTCGTGTTGCCGGCCACGCATGCCCGCAAGGGGAGGCGGCATCAATGTGTGTTTCTCAACGGCCGCCCGGTCGAGGACGCGGTGATTTCGCGGGCGCTGGCCGAGGGCTTCCGCGGTGCGATGGCCGATGGCCTGCATCCGGCCGCCTGGTTGTGGATCGATCTCGAGCCCATGCTGGTGGACGTCAATGTGCATCCGGCCAAGCGCGAGGTGAGATTCCACAGACCGGTGGATGTGCGCGATGCGATCCTCGAATCCGTGCTGTTAGGATTGCGTCCGTCCGCGCCGGTGCTGCCGCAGCGTGCGGCTGTTTCCGTGGTGCCGGAGGTTCCCGCCGTTGCTTGGGCGGCGGGTGCGGTGCGGCCGCCGGTGGCGACGGGCTTGCGTGCTCCGCAAGCCATGCTTCCCGAATGGCAATCCGCGCCGGCGCTTGCCGCCACGCCGGCGCTCCCGGAAATCACGACTTCGCAGCAGGGTGGGGGAGTTCCGGATTTCCGCATCCTCGGCATGTTGCACCAACGGTTCGTGGTGATGGAAAGCGCGGACGGACTGGTGCTTTTCGATCCGAAGGCGGCCAGGGAACGCATTGTTTATGAAAACCTGCTGCGCCAGCGCGATGGCACTGTGGCCAGCCAGGGATTGCTGGTGCCAGTATTGTTAGAGATGGACCCGCGTGATCTCGACCTCCTGCTGCGCGAACGCCTTTCCCTGGCGGATGCCGGGATCGAAGTGGAGTCCTTTGGCGGCAACACCGTGCAAATCCGCGCCCTGCCGGCCTGCCTCGGCATCGAGGATCCGCGCCTGTTCCTCGGTGGATTGTTAGATGAACTGCTGCACGATCCGGTCCCGGGCGCCTCGCGTTTCACCTTCGAGCGCTTGGCACGCGTGCTCGCGAAACGCGCCGCCGTTCTGGTAGAGCCGCGCTTGGCGGAGGTCCGTCCGCTGCTCGCCGAATTATTCGCCTGCGAACTGCCGTATTGCACCGCCGATGGCCGCCCGACGCTCACGGAGTTCAGCCTGCGCGAACTGGAGCGCCGCCTCGGCATCGGTAAATCCTGATAGAACAAATTCTGCCGCAGTGAAGATCTCCCTTGTGAAGCCCTTGAAAAACCCCGGCATGTCCGTTGGATCGGAAGGCGAAGCGTATCCATTGATGTTGCGAAAGACATGAAAACGATGGGATTGGCAATTGGGATGGTGAGTGCAGCCCTGTTGGGGGTGGTGTCCGGCAGTCGTTTATCGGAGCGTTTGTCGCGGGTGCATGAGGGGTTTCTGGATGAGCGCCGGGAGGTGTTGCCTTCGCTGGGTGATCCGTATGGGGTTCCGGCGTCGGCGCGGGTGGTGATTGAGAATTCCCGCGATGGGATGCGTGCGGGCATGCCGTGGAAGCGCAATGTGGTGGCCACGGTGTTTTGGGTGGGCGAGTTGGCGAGTGAGAACAACCCGGTGCCTAACAACAAAAGCGCGTGGGACCAGAACTGGCAGGCCAATTTCGGTGGGGTTGACGCGCCCGGGCGGCGTGATGGTTGGTGTCCTGCGGGGTTTGCTCCGCGGCTCAATCCATTTTATGTGGCACTGCCGTACAATGATGTGGCCCGCGGCGGGGTTCATCGGCGCGAGGCATCGGAGGTGATTCCGTGGTTTTGGGAAAACTATCGGGGGGACGGCATATCCGTGTGCAAAGGCCGCTGGGTTGGCATCCATCATGCCGGCCGCGTTTGTTATGCGCAGTGGGAGGATGTCGGACCGTTTGTGACCGATCACTGGCAATATGTCTTTGGCAATGAAGCGCCACGTCCCAACCGCAATCAAGCGGCAGGCATCGATGTGAGTCCCGCAGTGGCGGATTTCCTTGGACTGCGCAGCGGGGGTAGCGTCGAATGGCGCTTTATGGACGAGCGGCAGGTGCCGCAAGGCCCATGGCACGATTGGAGCGGTGAGCCCCCCCTGCCGCAGCACTGAGATTTTTCCACGAATCCAAAAATCTCCACACGCGGGGCTTGCCGTCGGCGCCGCGGGCGGCTACCCAACAGGAATGCTGGATGAAGTACGCGCGCTGTTGATTCTCCAAGACCGGGACCGCCGCCTCATGGCGCTCGCCAAGGATCTGGAAAAACTCCCCCAGGATGAAGCCCGGGCCAAGGCCAAACTGGCGGGTGATGAGGCCGGGGTGACCCGCGCCCACGATGCGGTGGTTGCTTGCGAACTGCGGCTGAAACGCCTGGAGTTGGACGCCGCCACCCGCCGCACCACGATCCAGCGTCTGAAGCTCCAGCAATTCGAGACCCGCAAGAATGACGAGTATCAGGCCATCGGCCATGAAATCACGCGCTACGAAAAAGACGTCGATGATTTGGAAACCAGTGAACTGGAATTGATGGAGGAGATGGACGTGGCGCGGGCGGCGTTGAAATCCGCACAAGCGGCCTGCGCTCATGACCGTGCGCTCGTCGAGGAGAATCTAACGGCCATTGCCCAACGTCGCGATCATCTGGAAGCCGAGCACCGTGAAGTGGCTGCACAGCGGGAAACCTGCGCCGCTCAAGTGCCGGAATCCATCCTCCCGCTCTATCAGCGTCTCTTCAAATCCAAGATCGGCCTGGTGGTGGCTCCGCTGCAGGACGGGAAATGCGGTGGTTGTCACATGAAACTCATCGCCTCCACCGTGGTCGCCGTCCAATCCGCCCGCGAAATCGTCCGCTGCGAAGACTGCGGTCGCATCCTCTATGTCGAGGATTGAGAGACCAGAGACCAGAGACCAGAGACCAGAGATCAGAGATCAGAGATCAGATCATATATCTTCTCTGGGCGCTTAGAACCCGACAAATTCCTTGCGGCGTTCTTCGAGCACCACCAGCCAGTTTTTCATGGTGATGGGCGGCAGTTCTGCGGGGTGGACGATGGGCTGCAGATTGACGGTGATGCGGTCTGCGGTGAAATTTGCTCCGTTCACGTTTTTGGAATCCAGCGGCCGGACCGGATTGGCGATTATGTCACTGGCAAGCGAACCGATCTGCCCGCCCAATCTCACGGCGAAGGGATTCACCTCCACCCCGTAGCGCTTCTCCGGCGTGAACAACGAACAAGGTGGATAGTAGATGCCGGAGACGGGAGTATAACCTGCCGGTGGCGTCGCCTGAACAATGTTGAAATCATCTCCGATGTAAGTCCGGAGATTCGTGACCAGGGAAAAGCCCTTGGAAAATGCCGTGAAATCCGCGCACTCCTGCAGAATACAGCCGTAATCGAGGTCGGTGCAGGGAATCAAAGGCTTCAACGGATAGGTCGGGCCGATATTCGTGTAATCGACATTCACCACCAACGAGTTGTTCACCGCCGTGCTGTCCGCGCCGAGCGCGGCTAGAAACGCGGCAAAACGCTGGGGATACACCGCTATACAGATCTTCCCCGATGTGAGCGATTTCACTTCAAACGGATAGCTCGGCTTGTAATAGCCCGCCTTGAAAACCCCGACGAGCGGGTCGCCGAAGCGGGCGTTGTCGAAGGTGACCGATCCGGTCTGCCCGGTCTGATAGGCATAAGTGCCGTTTTTCCCATAGGCCAGATCCACCACGGCCGTGCCGAAGTTATAGGTCTCGTCCTCTACGCAGCACGGCAGGTATCCCGGCGGCAGGCCGGTGGCCACGCCCGTGGTCAGTGATATGCTCAGATCCTGGCGGACGCCGCCTTTCAGATAGGAAAACCGCAGGTCGGTCGGCGTCTTGTTCAGCGCGCTCACCACCTGGGTGATGTCCAAGCGCATCGCGCATTGCAGGGCACCGATCGAGTAATTGTTCCATGTGGTGGGAGACAGCACGCTGCTCTCCGCAGCATGCGCGAGGCGATCAAAGAAGTCCGCGCCGCGGTTGATCGGCACAAACGCCACCCGGCCGCTTTCCGAGGCAAGGGACACCGGGAAAAAATCGCCTTGGGTCAGTTGATAGGATTCCCGCACTCCCGGCTGGAAGGGATTGGATGCGAAACTCTGGCCACCGAGGGTCGTGCCGCCGGACAAGGTCATGCCCCGCCTACTGGCCAAGGCGGAAAACGCCGTGGTCCCCTCCACCGCCGCCTTGCCCGCAAAAATCCCGCCGCTGATCGTCACGTTCTGCCAGGCATCGCCCGAGGCATACTGACCGAGGGCCATGAAGGACGACGCGCTGATCGCCAGTTGCGACGGCACTTCGTAAATCGACAGTACGAAGTCACGAGCCGGCCGCGCGAGCCTGGTCAGCGCCGCGTCATGCGCCCCGACATCCATGGAAAACGCCCACCAGTTCCGCCGCGCCACAAAGGGATCGCCCGGCTTGGCATAACCGAAGTTGATCCGCGGATACGTCAGCAGGTTGTAATTCGGATAGGTTGCGACGGGTAGTCCGACACCGCTCTGGGCGAGCGTGCCATACACCTTGCCCGTGGTGATGATCGGATAGATCAGATCCATGGACCGGATGGTGGCGCTGGTGGTGAGCGGCGGCGGGTATCCGGCAAGACTGCGATTGACGCCTACCGAGACATAGCCGGTTTCCGGCGCGATCGCCTTGAAGATCGCACTCGGTGTGCCGAGTGCCGAATCGCCCGAGTTGCCCGACCTGAGGTTGGTAATGGCGAGGGTAGTCAGCAGGTTGCTGGATATGGATGTCCTGGCGTTGGCCTGCGCCAGTGCCTCCGTGAAAATGTTCTGCCAGCGCAGGGGAAACTTGATGGCATCACTCGAGCTGGAATAGTGCTGCATCGCCCGCATCGCCCGGTTGGGCGTGATCGCCACGATGGATCGCAGGATGGCGTCCTCCTTTTCGCTGTAGTCCACGTTCAACTGGACGTTTTTCTGTGCGGCCATGCTGTTGGTGGCACGGCGGTATGCCGTGACCATCAGCAGCGTGAGGATCACGCCCGTCGAGAGCACGAGGACATACGAAACAAAGCCGGGTTTCCCGCGTTTGGTGGATGAGAATGTCATTGTTGCATGGTTCCCGAGTAAGTGATTTTTTCCCCGGCCGGGCCTGTGAGAATCATGCGCAGCACGCCCTGCTCCATGACAAATGCAATGTTGGCCGGCTTCTTGGTGACATACCACTGCGGCGCGCTGAGAACTCCGCTGCTTGGCACGACGTAATAATACAGCGCCAACCCTGCCCCACGATCTTCAAACGCAAGGATCGAGGCCCGCATCGTCCCGTCCAACTGGCGGAAGTTCAGCACCACCACCGGCGACGCCGTCACACGCGGATTCGCCCCCGTCAGCGCTTCTGCCACCGTGTCATGCAGCCGGAAACGCTCCGCCCTGCCTAACAGACGGCTCACCTGCATGCTGATGATAGGCGCCTCTTCCGTCAGGAAGTTCTGTGTTTGATAGATCTTGAGAAACGCGAGTTGTTGGTTGAACAACGCGAGAACCATCGAACTGGTCACCATGCCCATCATGATGGCCAGTGACAATTCGATCAGCGTGAAGCCGCTGCGCATGGAATGGCGGTTGCGTTTCATTGGGAGCGCACGACGGTTCGGGATTTCGCGTAGTTGCGGCTGCCTATCGTGTAGGTCAACACGCTCTGCGCCTTCCAAATTTTCATGGCGGCGGGGTTGGTGGCGACGGTGCCGCTGCCGCCGTCGAGCGGATAATTGTCGGTATCCGGCAAACGCGTGCGCACCAGCGTTCCGGTCACCAGACGGTTGCCCGCAAGACGGCCGATCTCGACCACCGTCGTCGTGGTTGTCGGAAACGCCGGCCATGGCGAATCGACTGCGAGCAGGTTCTCAAACGGGATGCGCTCCGCATAGGCCCGCTCGTAGGTCAGGTAGGCGTCGGAAAGCGTCTGCTGGATGATCCACTGCCGCGGATGCAGGATGTTGAGCGAGAGCTTGAGCAACACCAATCCCACAACCGTGAGGATGGACAGCGCCATCGCCGACTCGACCAACAGCATGCCCGCACGCAAGGATCGCGCCTTGCGGAACCGACGAAAACCCGCAAGGATCATCCCATGCGCGAACGATTTTCCAAGTGGATATTGCGGATTGCCATCCTGCTGCTGCTGGCCGGACAGGCCCCGGCGCAAGCACTTCTGCAGCCCCCGTTCGGCCTGCATTGGGGAGATTCCCCGGAAAAACTGCTTGAATGGGCGTCCCGCCATGCACTGGACGTCACCATTTCCCTGCCGGGTGACCAAGCGGGGTTGCGCATCCTGAAAATCGAACCGCGCAAGGGGTTTCTGCCCGAGACCAAGGCGGGTGCCGTGGAGTGCCGGTTTCTCGCCGGCAAACTCTACGAACTCACCATCCATTACTTCGACCGGGAGGCATCGGCGGATCTGATGGAATCCCGTTTCAATGATCTGCGGAAACAAATCGTCCTTGAGCACGGCCCGCTGCTCACCAACCAGCAGCAGCGCTCGTTGGAAGACCAGTTCGTGACGCGGACACAAGCGTATCATAGGGAGCCTGTCAAAGGGTTGTTCCTCCTGCTCGCTTTCACCGAGGTGGAGGATTTGCTGCGGAAATCCAGGGATGCGCGGTTTTCACTGATCTATCGAAATGAGAACTTCAGGAAGGAATTGCTCGAGGACCTGAAAAAACCTTGATTCATTCAATCGTCGTGAACGTGCCGTTCAGCTTGAGGGTCCGGTCCAAAGTAAAGCTGACGTACGCCAGACGGTCGGTCCCGAACGGCGTCACGGTGAGCAGTTCCATCGTCCATAGACCGTCCGAGTCGACGAGGTTGCCGGAGGCGTCAACGGAATTGAACGCCACATCATAGTTGTTCGCTATCAGGACACGGTTGCTGGGAACCGTGTCACTAATGACCAGATTGGATCCATTCACCACGGTTCCCGTGACTCCTGTTTGCGGGCTCCCTCTGTAAACCTGGGCATAGGTTCGCGAATTCGGATATAGATCATTCAAGGTAAAGGTGACCTGAGGCATGGCCATGCGGATGAGTTGCCCTGGGGTGATTCCGGTGATCGTGCCATCCGCCACCGGCCAGAACTGGATGAACTGGGAGGCTATCTGGGTCTCTGGAACATTATAGGTTGGAGGCCTGATGTCCGCGATCGTAAACACCGAGAAGCGTTCCTCCCCGCGCACTTTCGCCCGATCCGCGCCTGGCACCGAATTCAGGACGTAGGTCAGGGTTTGCATGCCGTTTGTGGCGATCGATGCCTGGGTGAGAAGCGTGGCCAGGGTGCGGTCGATGTCCACACCCGTGCCACCAACTCCGTAAGACTGCACATGGCGCATCAGTTTGACACTTTTCGAGGCATCTGGATCCGCCGCTCCACTGAGCAAACCACTTACCGTAACATCCACATAAAACGGTCGGTCCGCGCGGGTTCGCGCGACCCACGGGGCCTGCAGATTTCCTGCTGCAATTTGCTCGGGGGTAGGGGTGGGTGGGGAGGAGAGGTCTTCAGTGCGGATGGACACGCTGGCAAGGGGCACATAGGTGCCGACATAACAGGTATTCAAGAGATACTCGGTGAGAGGCGTGGATTTGATCGTCCACAGGTCAAAACGCGCGCCCCCCGGATTAATCGCGAGAGCAGATAGCTTGGAACCACTGGGATCCACAGTATCGGAACAATCCCAGACCACACCCGATGGCGTTTGAAACTGGCGGAGATAATTGGTGTAGGTCGGCGTATCCACTGCAAACAGCGGTAAGGCGAACAGAGCGGCTGGAATCAAGCAAACAAATGGTTTCATGGCGGTTGGGAGACGGATTCGGTTGTGGGTTTGGCAGTGGGTTTGGCAGTGGGCTTGGGAGGCAGCATGGAAATAGGACCTCCCTGATAGGTCGCGACCACGAGGTTGCGGCTTTTTGTCATCTGCTTCCGGGTATCTTCAGCAAGCGGCAGCTTGCCTTCGGCTTGCACGAGGGCGATTTCCACAGTGGTGATCCAACCGCGGTTGAGAGCGTAGAAATCCGCCCAACTCACAAGTTTCGCGCCGGGCTCGAGTTTCAGACGCTCGGTGCAACTCTTGGGAATCTGGATGATCGCACGTTTGGGAACGAGAGTCGCGAGTCCGCCGAACGAGATGATGTCCGACTCGCCAAGCAGGCTTTGCGGTTGCTTCGGCACCGTGGCATCCGCGCTCTTGGCCACGGGCAGGTGTTTCATCGGATCCTTTTGTTCGGCCTTGCGCAGGGCCAGAACAAGTTCCTCGTGGGTTGCGGCATCCCGCATGACGGGCACCTCGGCAAATCCCGTGGCACCCATGGCGGCCACCACGGCAAGGCCGGCCAATTTTGTTAGAGCAATGGTTTTCATGGGATCAAGGGGTGCGGTAGGTGACGAGAATCACCAAGTCTTGCTCGTCGTATCCCACATCGGAGGTGCTTGTGTGGGTCAACTCCATGAAGATGATCACATCCATGGGGCCGATCCGCACTTTTCTTGAAGAATCCAGATAGGGCTTGAGGAAACTTTCCAGCGAAGGAGCGCCGTAATCCGGAACTCGGGATGGGCAGGTGTCGCCATTGACCAAAGCCTTGATATAAGTGCTGCTTGTGGAATAGCGGACCGTGCTCCAGGCGTTGTTCCAGTAATACTGCCCCCCGAAATTCATCGCCATGTTCGAGGTGACGCTGACATTATTGAAGGTTGCGAGGATTCCCTGTTGTTGTACGATCGCGTCGGTTTGTTTGCCGTTGAAGATCGTCGTCCAGCTTGATGAACCGTTATAGCGGACCAGACAATTGGTCTGAATGTAATTGATCGTGCCATTTGAGTTTTGCGTGGTCACGCCCGCTCCCAGAATCCGGATGTCGCACCGTAAATTTTGCTTGGGCGTGACCGTACCCGGAGGTGTGACAATGACATAATCCTTCACGACGGATGGATAATTGATGCTCCACGTCAATGTGGGTTTCGTGCCGGTCTGCACGACCGTCGGGAAAGCGGTCAACGAACCTATCGGAATCGAGGGGCTCGTCTGCGCATGTGCGAGGTTCGGCATCAGGGTGCCGAGTGTGATGACGGCTGCCGTTAGGGCGGCCAAGTGCATGGTTTTCATGGCGTGGTAAGGGTAAAGACTCGAATTGGAGATGACCTTGTTGCAGGTAGCTGCAACAGAACCCTAAACCCGTGGACGAAGACTGCATAGCGTGTGGGTGTATGATAAACGTGTCATCATTTGCCTTACACACCGAACACGCGGAGCACGCGTGTGTGCGGAAATTTCAAATCTCAAATCTCAAATTTCAGATTTCAAATTTCAGATTTCAAATCCCGGATTTCGGATTTCTGCGCATGGCCGCGTCTGCGGCGTAGATTGCCACGGCGAGCCAGATGAGGGCGAACGAGAGCAGGCGGGGACCGGACATGGGTTCTTGATAGAGTATCCAGCCGATGAGAAACTGCAAGGTGGGTCCGAGGAATTGGAGGATGCCCAGCGTGGTGAGGCGGATGGTCCGCACCGCATGGCCGAAACAGACCAGCGGCAACGTGGTGGCCAGACCCGCCCCGACGACAAGCGCCACATGCGGCCAGCTTGCGCCAAAGGCCGCCGCGGGTGATTCCGAGCGCAGCAACAACCAAGCGAGCGCGAGGGGTGCAAGCAGGGCGGTTTCGGCGGTTAGACCCAGCCGTGCACCAAGCGGGGCGCGCTTTTTCACCACCGCATAGAGCGCGAACGTCAGCGCCAGGGTGATTGCCACCCATGGAATGCGGCCGACCGCCGGCATTTGGAGAGCCACGCCCGACAAGGCCAGCGCGATGGCCACAAGTTGCAGGCGGGTGTGCCTTTCCCCGAACCACCAGTATCCGAAAAGCATGTTGAAAAACGGATTGAGATAATACCCGAGAGCACACTCGATGATGCGCCCATTCAAGGTCGCCCAGACATACAGCAACCAGTTGGAGGCTAACAGAGCCCCGGCGAGCAATTGCCAGCCCACGGCGCGCGGATTGCGCATGCCATCCCGCAGCGCCCGGCCTTCCCGCCGCCATGCCAGAATCCCTAGCAGAATCACCAGCGACCACAGCGTGCGGTGCGCGACAATCGCCGGCGGCGGCAGGAAATCGAGCGCTTTCCAATACACCGGCAGAATGCCCCACAAGAAAAACGCCGCCACGGCGGCCAAAACTCCCGAGCGGTTCCTGTCCACGGCGGGGACGCTGCGCCAGGCTCCCCGCAGAACAAAGCGCAAAATGAGTGTGGGTGTTTGAATCCGAGCCACGGACTGCCCGATGATGCCAGGCCGGACAGCCAAGGAAGGACCGCGAGTCTCCAGACTCGCCAGTGACCGGACAGCCAAAGAAGGACCGCGAGTCTCCAGACTCGCCAGTGACCGGACAGCCAAAGAAGGACCGCGAGTCTCCAGACTCGCCAGTGACCGGA
>CAISTY010000234.1 GCA_903888515.1 Akkermansiaceae bacterium
CAGCAACTCCTCGTCCGTCAAACCGCCTTCCTTCATTGGCGGCACTTCCAGCAGAATATGCACGTGGTTGCACATCAGGCAGTAGGCCAGAACCCGGCAGCCCGAACAGTTCTCGTACATCCGCAGGTAGGTGCGGAATTGCTCCTTCTCCGCCTGTCCCAATGCCAGGCGCCGATCCACCTCCCGCGTCACGCAGTGGTAGATCACCGGGCGTACAAACGAATCCTTCCATGGGGCCAGCCAGCGCGCGCGTCTCATGATCGTAGGGGTAATGGTGGTTAATAGTGGTTTATTAGTGGCAATCAAAGGGCAAGGGTCGAAATCGGGGTGCCCGCAACACCCAACGCCGACATCCTATCCTCCCCATCACCGCCCGCAAGAACAAAACTCAATTATTTTTCTGACACCCTACTGCTAACACCCTACTGCTACTGCTCAATTATTTTTCTGACACCCTACCGCTAACAGGAAACATGCGGGAAACATGCGGGAGTTGACAGACCCTCTCGATTCGTCGATCTTGCGCGGATGTTTTTCATTACGACATCCCTGAGAGCCATCGTCCCGCACGCGACCTGTCTGGCGCTTGCCCTTACACTCACCGCCCACGCCGAACCCACCGCACCCGCCATGCCTGAAGCACCAACCGACGTCAAAGCCCCGCCCGCCGATGCCACCAAAACCGCGTCCGGCCTCGCCACCAAAGTTCTGCAAGCCGGGAAAGGCGACAAGAAACCCGCTGCCGCTGACACGGTGACGGTTCACTATTCCGGCTGGACCACTGATGGTAAACTCTTCGACAGTTCGGTCTCGCGCGGCCAGCCCGCCAGTTTCCCGCTCAATGGAGTGATCAAAGGATGGACCGAAGGACTGCAGCTCATGGTGGAAGGCGAAAAACGCCGCTTCTGGATTCCCGGAGGCCTCGCCTACGGAGATGCCGCCGAGGGCGGACGCCCGTCAGGAATGCTGGTGTTTGATGTCGAGTTGCTCGGCATCAAGGAGGCACCCAAACCGCCCGCCGTGCCGAACGACGTGGCCGCCGCGCCGGAAGGTGCCGAGAAAACCGCATCCGGCATTGCCTCCCGCGTGCTGACCAAAGGCACCGGCAGCGTGCATCCAAAAGCCACCGACCGGGTGAAAGTCCACTACTCGGGCTGGACCACGGACGGCAAACTTTTCGACAGTTCGGTGGTGCGTGGTGAATCGATCATTTTCCCGCTGAACCAGGTGATTCCCGGCTGGACCGAGGGTGTGCAGCTCATGGTGGAGGGTGAAAAACGCCGTCTTTGGATCCCTGGAAAACTCGCTTACGGTGATAACCCGCCGCAAGGAGCGCCCGGCGGCACGCTGGTCTTCGACGTCGAATTGATTCAGATCGTCAAATGACCTGTCCGGATGCCGGGTCGTTGCAATGCATTTTTGCGGTTTCGGCCACCCGGGGCGGATCTTTGCGGGTGTTAGGCACACATGGAATGAAGCCGCCCTGCCCGCATGATGGTTTGTAAGACAAAACATCCACGATCTCCGTCGTTGGCATTGCACCTTTGAGCAGCGGATTGAGCGGCAGGAGAAAACAAAACCCCGGGATTGACGCCGGCGCTTGGTCCGGGTGAGAGTCCGTGCCCGTCATTCGGCGCCACCCACCATGGACTATCAATCGAAAATCGCCCGTCATCTTGTCTCGATCCCGCGCTCGGGGATCCGCGACTTCTTTGAACTCGTGCAAGGCCGCGACGATGTGATTTCGCTGGGTGTGGGCGAGCCGGACTTTGTCACGCCATGGCACATCCGCGAGGCGGCCATTTATTCGCTCGAAAAAGGCCAGACTTCCTACACCTCGAACCTCGGACTGTTGTCGCTGCGCAAATCCATCAGCCGCTATGTGTCGGACTTTTTCGATGTTTCCTATGATTCCGCCAGCGAAGTGCTGGTGACCGTCGGGGTGTCGGAAGCGATCGACATCGGTCTGCGGGCCCTGCTCAACCCGGGTGACGAGGTGATCTATCATGAACCCTGTTATGTTTCGTACAGTCCGAGCATTGTCATGGCGCATGGTGTGGCGGTGCCGGTGGTCACCACCAAGGAAGACAGTTTCTCACTGAAACCCGCAAACGTGGCCGCCGCCATCACGCCGAAGACACGGCTGATCATGCTTAATTTCCCGACCAATCCGACCGGTGCCTGCGCGACGCGCGAGGATTTGGAAGGGATCGCCAAACTCGCCATCGAACATGACCTGTTAGTGATGACCGATGAAATTTACAGCGAACTCCGTTACGACGGCGCGGCACACCTCTCGATCGCCGCGCTGCCGGGCATGCGGGAGCGCACCATTCTGCTGCACGGGTTTTCCAAAGCCTTTGCCATGACCGGTTTCCGGTTAGGATACGCCTGCGCTCCGCAGCCGATCATCGAGGCGATGATGAAGATCCACCAATACGCGATGCTGTGTGCGCCGATCATGAGCCAGAACGCCGCCATCGAGGCACTGGAACACGGCACACCCGCCATGTTGGAAATGCGCAATGCCTATCACCAACGCCGCGATTTCCTGGTCCGCAGGCTCAACGAAATCGGCCTTGAGTGCCATCTGCCTGGCGGGGCCTTCTATGTTTTTCCGGACATCCGGAGCACCGGACTTTCCAGCAAGGAGTTTGCCATGAAACTGCTGGAGCAGGAAAGTGTCGCCTGCGTGCCGGGTGGCGCGTTTGGTTCATCCGGCGAGGGTTTTCTACGTTGCTGTTATGCCGCCGCGTTCGAGGACATCCGCACTGCCACGGACAAGATCGAACGCTTTGTCGGCAGACTCTGAACCCACATGAGCCCGCACACTTCTGCTAGGGATCACACGCTTCTTACCCGGGCGCATGTGAATCCTTTCGCGCTGTTCATGGGTTTCTTGGTCGTGCTGCAACTCGTTGTGGCGGGGATCGGGTGGGATCATCCGGACGCCCCGTGGTGGCGTCAGGATCCCGCGCATTTCATCTATCCGATACAGACGCTCGTAACGCTGGCACTGCTGGTCCATTACTGGCAGAACTACACGTTTGGCATGACCTGGAAATGGAGTCTAACGGCCATGCTGTTCGGTGTCGCCGGTATTGGTTTCTGGTTGTTGCCCACGACTCTTTATGATCACTGGGGATTGACACACAACCCCACGGGCATTCTCGGGCTGTTAGGCGTGGCGGAACGCAAGGACGGCTTTGATCCCGGGATTTTCCATGATGCGGGCGCATGGTGGACGGCCGTGGTTTTCCGGTTTTTGCGTGCGGTCGTGGTCGTGGCGCTTGTAGAGGAGCTTTTCTGGCGTGGCTTTCTCATGCGCTTCGTATGCGATTGGGAGGGGGACTACTGGCAGCAGCCATTTGGCCGGGCCAGTTGGAAGTCCTACCTGATCATCACCGGATTGTTCATGACCGCCCACGCCCCGGTCGATTATGCGGGCACCTTTGTTTACGGCAGCCTCACCTATCTGCTGTGTGTTTGGAGTAAAAGCCTCGGGGCCTGTGTCATCATGCACGCCACGGCCAACCTCCTCATGGGCCTCTATATCATGGCTTACGGAAAATACGGACTGTGGTGATGGAGTGCATGATAGATTGGAACCATTACTTGCGTAAGAACGATCTTGCCATTCCGATACCGCCGTCGATGATTTCACCCAACGCATGCATGATCCGCCGATTGCTCGTTCTGCCGTGGCTGGTGGCCGGTGTCTGTGCCCAGAGCGGACCGAAGAACGGTACGCCTGCGGGCTCCTTGAGTGCGGAAGTTCACATCGTGAAGAGCCGTCCGTTCGCGCAGACGCTTTCGACGGTTGGCACCTTGCGGGCCAATGAATCGGTGACCTTGGTCTCGGAACTTTCACGTCGCCTGATGAAAATCCACGTCCAGGAAGGCACCGAAGTCAAGGCCGACGCATTGCTTTTCAAGTTGGATGACAGCGATCTGGTGGCGCAGCTCGGGGAAATCGAAGCCCGCATGAAACTCGCGAACATCAACAAGAAACGGGTGGACACCCTGTTGCCGCGCAAGGCGATCAGCCAGCAGGAGTACGATGTTTCAACCTCGGCGCTGGTCCTGCTAGAGGCCGAGCGAAACACCCAGGTCGTCCAGATTTTAAAAACCGAAATCCGCGCTCCCTTCGCCGGTCGGGTGGGTGTGCGGCAGGTCAGCGAGGGGGCCTTTGTCTCGCCGACCACGCCGTTGATCACGCTTCAGGATCTTTCGCTCATCAAAGTGGATTTTCCACTTCCGGAGCGCTATGCGGGCGAGGTGAAAAACGGCCAGCAATTCACCTTCACCGTCGCTGGAAACGGACAGGTTTTCGAAGGCACGGTGGCCGTGATCGAGCCGGCCATCGATGTCGCCACCCGCAGTCTGTTAGTCCGCGGGGTGTGCTCCGCGCCGCAGGGCCTGCTGCCGGGCGGATTTGCTGAGGTGGCGCTGACTTTGGACGGGCTGGCGCATGGCTTCATGGTGCCGAGCCAGGCGCTCGTGCCCTCGCCTCGCGGCCATGGGGTCTATCTGATTGCTGGTGGCAAGGCGAAGCTGCAGCCGGTGGAAATCGGCATCCGCACCGATGACCAGGTGCAGATCCTGCGCGGCGTGAACGAGGGCGACGTGGTCGCGACCACGAATCTGCTGCGCATCCGTCCCGGTGTGGATGTCACCGCCGCAGGACCATGAAATCCTGAATCTCAAATTCAAAATTCCAAATCAAAATCATGGCGTCCCTCAAGCAATTCTTTTTTCCGGTTAGAAATGCATGCTTGGGATTCATGATTTGTCTGCCATGAGTCTATCGGAAACCAGCATCCGCCGACCGGTGTTCGCGATAGTGATGTCGCTCATCATCGTGTTGTTTGGCGGCACCGGGTTTTATTTTTTGGGCGTGCGCGAGTATCCGGCCGTGGACCCGCCGGTCGTGACGGTGCAGACGACCTATCCGGGAGCGAATCCCGACGTGGTTGCCTCACAGATCACAGAGCCGTTAGAGCAAGTCATCAACGGCATTGCAGGCATCCGCACCCTGGCCTCGGAGTCGCGCCAGGAACGCAGTACCATCACCGTTGAGTTCACCCTGGGTTCGGATCTGGACACCGCCGCCAACGATGTGCGGGACCGGGTCGCACGGGCGGTTCGCAACCTTCCCGTGGACGCCAATCCACCGGTAGTGGAAAAAGCGGATGCGGATTCAGCGCCGATTCTTTTCCTCTCGCTGGCAAGCGACAAGCGCGACATCCTGGATGTCAGCGACATCGCGGACCGGATTGTGCGCGAACGCATGGAGACGATTCCCGGCGTCTCGACCGTTAGAATCTTCGGGGGCAAGCGCTATGCCATGCGGTTATGGATGGATCCGGTGAAACTCGCGGTTCACCGCCTGACACCTGCGGACGTGCAGGCCGCGCTGGATCGACAGAACGTCGATTTGCCCAGCGGACTGCTGGAAGGAGCGACCAACGAGTTATCGCTGCGCACGCTGGGCCGGTTATCCACCCCGGCGGACTTCGAGAAGCTCATCATCAAGCAGGAACACGGCCGGCAAATACTTTTCGGTGACATCGGTAATGCCGAGCTCGGGCCCGAGAATCTGCGCGCCGGCTTCAAGAGCGACCGGCTCTATCGAATCGGGGTGGCGATCATCCCGCAACCTAACACCAATGCCATTGCCATCGCGGACGAGTTCCACAAGCGTCTGGAGCAGGTGAAAAAGGAGGTGCCGTCCGATGTGACGGTCGAGGTCGGGTATGATTTCACGCGTTTTGTCAGGCGCTCGGTGGCGGAGGTTGAGGAGACGCTGGTGATTGCTTTCGTTTTGGTTGCGCTGGTCATTTTTTTGTTTCTGAGGGACTGGCGCTCGACGATCATTCCGGTGATAGCGATTCCGGTGAGCATCATCTCCGGTTTCTTCATCATGTATGTGGCCGGGTATTCGATCAACGTGCTGACGTTGGTGGCCATCGTGTTGTCCATCGGCCTGGTCTGTGATGACGCGATCGTGGTGCTGGAAAACATATACACGAAAATCGAGGGTGGCATGTCGCCATTGGAGGCCGCGCTGAAAGGCTCGCGTGAGATATACTTTGCGGTGATTTCCACTACATTCGCGCTGGCGGCGGTGTTTTTGCCGCTGATTTTCCTCTCAGGTCTGACCGGGCGACTGTTTCGGGAATTCGGCATCACCTTGGCGGGATGCGTGCTCGTTTCCGCGTTTGTGGCGCTCACGCTGTCGCCGATGATGTGCCGGTTTC
The DNA here is from genome assembly GCA_903888515.1 of Akkermansiaceae bacterium. GTDB lineage: Bacteria > Verrucomicrobiota > Verrucomicrobiia > Verrucomicrobiales > Akkermansiaceae > Luteolibacter. The sequence goes on from CAISTY010000234.1 coordinate 6,261, forward strand.
TGCTGCGGAAGCACGGTGACAAGCCGCATTTTTTCTATCGGTCCACCGAGCCGTTTTTCCGGATGATCACCGCCGGTTACCGGGCGAGCCTGACGCCGTTTTTGCGTTGGCGCTGGCTGGCGTTGCCGATCGTGCTTGTCTGCGGGGTGCTCATTGCCTGGCTAATCACGACAATTCCGCGCGAACTCGCACCGCTCGAAGACCGCGAAAACATCCGGGTCAACATCACCGCTCCGGAAGGTGCCAGTTTCGAATACACCGAAAGCTGGATGGACAAGATTTCGATTTATGTGGAGGAAAACGTGCCCGAACGATATCGCTCGTTCAGCATTCTTGGCGGCGGCAGCGGCAGCGTCAACTCTGCGACGCAAAGCATCTATCTGAATACGCCAGCCGAGCGGTCCCGCTCGCAGGCGCAAATCGCCGCCCAACTGGCCAAGGACATGTCGGACTTCACCGGCGTGCGGGCCTTTGTCACGCAGCCGCCGACCATCGGTGACCGCCGCAGCGGGCAGCCACTGGCCTATGTGTTGCAGGCTCCGGATTTCGAGTCGTTGGTGAAAGTGCTGCCGGATTTTCTAGCAGAGGCGGGTAATAGCCCGGTGCTCCGCCAGGTTGATGTGGACCTGAAGGTGAACCGCCCGGAGGGGGTCATTTCGATTGACCGCAAGAAGGCCGCAGAACTGGGCATTTCCGTGGAGGAAATCGGCAGAACCGTGGAATTCGCCTACTCCGGACGGCGCTTCGGATATTTTTTGAAGAACGGAAAACAATACCAAATCATTGCCCAGATGCGGCGGCAGGACCGCAACGACCCGGGGGATCTGAAAAAACTTTTTGTCAAGACCGCGTCGGGCACGATGGTTTCGTTAGACAATCTGGTACAATTCTCCGAGTCCGCCAGTCCGGCGGCGATATTCCGGTTCAACCGCGCGGTTTCCGCGACGATTCAGGCGACTCCGGCGCCGGGATACACGCTGGGTGATGGCATTGCGGAGCTCGACCGCGTGGCGCAAAAGATCCTGCCGGAAAATTTCCGCACGTCGTTGGCCGGGCAATCGCGGGATTTTGCCGAGAGTTCGTCCTCGTTGTTGTTTGCATTCGTGCTTGCGCTGGTCATTATCTATCTGGTTCTTGCCGCGCAGTTCGAGAGTTTCCGTGATCCGTTCATCATCATTCTGACAGTACCGCTGTCGCTTGCCGGGGCGCTCATTTCATTGCACCTCACGGGTCAGACGCTCAATGTTTTCAGCCAGATCGGGATCATCATGCTGATCGGCATCGTGACCAAGAACGGGATTCTCATTGTCGAGTTCGCCAACCAGCGGAAAGATGCCGGGCTTTCGAAAATCGACGCGGTGCTGGAAGCGTCGATCTCGCGGTTCCGGCCGATATTGATGACCAGCCTCGCCACTGTTTTCGGGATTCTGCCCATTGCGCTGTCGATCGGCTCGTCCGGAGGATCACGCCGTTCGTTAGGAATCGCGGTGGTAGGAGGATTGATCTTTTCAGGCTTGCTGACGCTGTTTGTCGTGCCGGCGGTATATGCCATATTCTCGCGGCACACGCGCCACGTTGACGAGACTCCGACATCCTGAGTTCGATGGATACGGCACGGGGATGTCCCTCCAGTTATGTTAGAACCACTCACGGTTTGGCGACGCCCGTGCGGAGGAATCCCATGCCGGACAGGCCGTTGAAGGCGGAAAAGGTGTGGTATTGCCAGCCGGTGCCGCCCAGATCTAACAGCGTGCTGCCCGCAGGGGCGGCGTCGGATGCTCCCTGATCGATCACCTCGCTGTCCCAGACTCCTATCAGCGTGCGGCTGCCTTCGATGGTATAGACGAGTCCGTCGATGGTGAGCGACACCTGGGCGTGTCCGGCGACGGGTGCGAACACCGTGCCGCGCCTTACCGCGCAGGTCAAGGTCAGTTCGGGTGTGAGGTCACCGTCCGCACCATCGGCCAGACGGGTGAAGAACATGCCGCTGCTGGCACCGTCGCGCGGGTCGCCATTGAACGCGAACTCTATCAGGTTGATGGCGCCGTCACCGTCCGCATCGATATTGTCCGCTGCAAGTCCGTCCGCGATTTCCTGGGGTGAGAAATGCACTTGGCGCCATGCGATGATCGCCTCCTCCGCGATGAACAGCGTGTCGCTCGCCGTGCCCGTGTAGTTGGAATTGTTGACGGTCGCCACCACGTCGTAGCTGCCGATGGCACTCGGTGGGTCGGTGAATCCATTGTACGTTAGATCAACCGCGAGTCCCGCCGGATTGGTCGTCGCCGACGCGGACTTCGGCGCGCCGTCATAGGCATGCGCGAGATTTCCGAGCGTGACGGTTGCCAGTGCTTTGGCCACCGTGCCGGTGTACGGGGTGTAGGTAATCTGATAGTTGCTGGCCGAAAACCCGCCGGTGCCGGCGGCCAGCGACGGCGTGACGACGTAGGCGCTGCCTGCTGCCGTGGTGGCCGAGAGTCCGGCGGCATCGGGTGTTAGAGTGACGCCCGTGACCGTCTCGCTGCCCACTCCCGTGGCGCCCGCGACTCCGGTGGTGAAGTTCGTCGTACTGGTGCCGGTGGTCAGTTTCATACCGTAGGCCTTGGCCGGTCCGGTGGCCGTCACGGCGAGCGGACGCGGCGTGACGTTTGCCGTTAGGCCGGTCTGTTGGGTGAGGCTGTAATTGTTTGCCTGTGCGCCAATCAGCGTGACGCCCGTCACCGTGACCGGTTTGCCATCGCCTGCATCATGGTTGGCAAACGCGCCCGCTGCGGTGCCGCTCAAGGTCAGCGAGTCGTCGGTGTAAGGTTTGCCGTCGCTGGTCGTGCCGCTGCCCGCAGCCTCCGCATCCAGCAACGCGGCAGTGCCGGTGAGGTTGGTCACGGGCGTGCCGTCGTATTCCTTGTTAGATGCGTCCAGGCCGCTCACCGTCAGCGCCTTGGGCAGGATTTCCCCGGTCGCCGTTCCGTTAGACAAACTGTAATTGGCGGCCAACCCGCCGTTGGTTCCGTTAGAAAGCGTGTAGGTGATGGCGGTGCCCGGATACGATCCCGCATTGGTGCTCGAATATGCCGCCGCGGTGGCGGTCGTGGTCACGGTTTCAGTTCCAATGAATCCCGAGAGAGTCCCCACGGTGACCGCACCGGCGGTGGTTGTGGCATTGTAAACCCTGGACGCGATCACGGGCACTCCCACCGTGAGTGCTTTGGGCGTGACGGTCACAGAACCGGTTGCACCTGTTAGGGTGTAGTTGCCCGCCGCCGTGCCTGACAGAGCCAGGCTTGATGTACTAGACGCCTTGAAGGTGGCGATCGCACCGGACCAGCGGGAACTGGTGGTGGTACCGCCGGAATTCGCCGTTCCGGCAGCCGAGACGATTTTTTCAAGGAAATACACCCTGGCATTGTTGGTGGCCGTCGTGCTGCCCGATGACGCGTTGGTGACTGCTGTAAACGAATTGGTCGGAGTGCCCAGCGTATAGCCGCTGGATCTGAGACCGATGCCGCCTATCCACACTTCATTCGCCTGGGTCGTGGTGGCCGTCGTGCCGGTGTTTGTCGCGGTGCTGTCGCTGCCGTTGCTATTGTTAGCCGTCACATCCACCGGGCCGGGCGTCAACACGCCGCTGTATTCCCCAACCACGGCGGCGGCGAAAATGGACGCCGACAAGTTGATTGTGATGTCCGTCCCCGCGCCGGATAGAACCGGCGCATACCAGATTTCCGTCGTGGTGCTGGATGACGGCGTGGTTTGCACCGCACGCGCCCAAGCCAAGGCTGTCCCGGTGTTGGATATGCTTGTGACAGCGCTCGCAGTCGTGCTGCGCGTTGAGACCACCGCGACCAGGGTATTGCCGCTGGTGGGAGCGGTCATGCTCACCGTGAAGGAGTTCGCGGCGGTGGTGCCAACGGCACCGGTCTTGCTTTGCACGCGCATCGGCGTGGCGTAGCCGAGGAGGATCGTTTGCGTCTCGGCATTCTTGCCGGCCAGGGCGGTGCTGCCGGTCAAGGTGAGATCGTCGCCGGCAATTTTGTTAGAAACTGTCAGGTTTGCGGCCGCCACGCTGGTCGTGCCGTCGTAGGCCCGGCTGCCGCCCAGGGTCACGATTCTGGGCGTGATGGTTCCCGTTAGAACCGGTTTGGTTAGCGAATAATTTGTCGCAGCCGTACCGGAGAGAGTCATTGTGGTATCGACTGGTTTGGCAGTGCCCGCGTTGGGGTCGGCAAAGGTGCCGCTGGTGGTGTTGCCCAGGGTGAGGGTGTCACTGTCCACCAAGCCGTTGATAGTCGGTGTCCCGGTGAGAGTGGCGGTGGTATTGCCGTCGTAGGGCTTGGAGATGACCGACATGCCCGTCACGGTGAGAGTCTTCGGGCTGACGGATTGGGTGTCCAGAGCGTTGGAATTCATGGCGGGGATGATGCCATCACCGGCATAGACTGCCACGAGGTTATTGTGGTTGCCGGCCGTCAGGGCGGTGAGGGCGGGGGTGATGGTGCAGGTGCCGCCGGAGAGGGTACCGCTGCCGATGATTGTTCCGTTAGCTCCGCCGTCCCTGAGGGTCACCGTACCCGTCGGGACCGGGGTTCCGGCGCAAGTCACATCGAAGCTCAGCGAGTCGCCATAGGTCGAAGAACTGCCGGTGCCGGGATGGCGGGCGAGGGTGGTGGTCGGCACGAGGACAATGGCCGAATAGGTGGCGCTGATCGTGTGGTTCGCGGTGACGTTGCTGAAGGTATAACCGCCGATTGCGCCTTGCGGGACCCCATCGACGGTGACCGTATTGAGGACATAACCTGGGAGTGGTGCAATCGTGAAGGTCTGGCTTCCGCCCGGGTTGATGGAAACCGCGCCCGAGGGATTGATCGTGCCACCCGCGCCGGGAGTGGCGGTGACGGTGTAATCCGTCGAAAGGAACTTGGCGGTGACATCCGTCTCGAGTTGTTGGCGTTCGGTGGGGGTCAGGGCGACATTGTAAACAAACACATCGCCGATGTTGCCGTTGAAGGCGCTCCAACCGTCCGGATTGTTGCGGCCGACGTTGACATACTTCTTGTAGTCCTCGGTGCCGTTGGGAACCATCGGGGTGCTGAAGCTGCCGTTGGCCCCGCCGGTCATCACCGATGTTCCGTTAGAGTAAACCACGTAGGATCCATCCGTCTGGACCACCAGGCTCAGGATCACCGCAGTGTTGTTAGGAATGGCCGGGCCCCAGTCGTTCCAGTAGTTCCTGCACACCATGATGCGGCCATCGGCATGGCTGACGGCCAGGGCCAGCCGGTTATACATGATATCCACGATCTCTCCCCGGGCCTCACCGCCCGGCGAGCAATACGTCGGTTTGACCGCCGCGATGATGGTCACACCGTTGCAAGGAATCGAGGTGTAAGGACCCCCTTGGCGGAAGCCATCATTCGAGGTCATGCGGTTGTTCCGCACCCACTTCACGCCGTTAGATATTTCAACGGTTGGTGATCCGATCTGCGTGAGGGTCTGACCGGCGGGCAGGTAGGTCGGCCAATTGCCGGTGGCACCGCTGGCCGGCAGGCTGTCGGTGACCACCGAGAACAGCAGATCCGAGGTCCGCGGGATGTTTCTAACATCGCTCTTGAGGGAGAAGTTGATGTCGCTGACAGAGACGCCGTTGACCGTGATGGTTTTGTCGGTGGATGTATAGAGCCCGGTGGCGCCGGCGGCCACATACCATACGCCATCCTGAACGGCTTTGGTGTAGTTGCCACTGGCGTCGGTCGTCACGGTGAAGACCGGGCTGGCGGAAGCCCCTGCGGATCTCGAGAAATAGACCGAGGCACCGGAGACCGGCGTGCCGTCGCTGCGGCGGGTGACCGTGCCCGTGACGTTTGCGTTAGAGACCAGGGTGAAGTTGACCCCGGGCACGGCAGTCGTGTTGACGGTTACAACCTGGTCGGCAGAACTGTTATAAGCGCTGGAAGAGGCTGCAACATACCAGGTGCCGGTGGTCACTCCCCTGCTGTAATTGCCGCTAGAATCGGTGGTGGTCGTGACGATTGGATGTGCGGACGCATCGGCGACATCGGAAAAGGAAACGGTCGCCCCGGCGATGCCCGTGCCAACGGCATTGATGACCCGGCCTGAAATGTTATAGAGAGTCGGGGTGGTGCCGGTAGAGGTGACGGTGGCATAGTTCACCCACTTGGTCCCGCTGTAGGTAAAGAGGTGTCCCTTTACGGTCACATTCTTGAGCGCGAGCGAGGGGTCGGTCACCCAGCGTGCGGTCGCCGGCCTGATGCCGATGGTCGCCCCGCTGGCCAGGTCCTTGACATCATAACTGTCCGTGTTGACCCGCATCACCGTGCCGCTGAAGCTGGCCAGATAATGGTCTTGCAGTGTCGCCAGATTGCTGATCGTGCAGGCATGGTAGCCGGTGGTCGGGTTGATGGTCGCGCTCCACGACTGGGAGTAGCCGGTCACGTTGGCGGTCGCGTTCTGCTGCCGGACCCGGAAGCGGTAAATGTAGGTTCCGTCGGCAACAGCCGTGGTCTTATAGGTGTTAGATGTGATCCAGCCGCTGGAAGGTCCGCCCCCGCTGGTGCATTCGAAGGAATACTGGACCCCGCCGCTGTCGGTGATGGCCCGTGCGGTCATCGACACGCAGTTATCAATGGTGGCATACGGCCGCATGCCCCACTCGCCGAGTGTGTACAGCGTGGGAGCGGTTGTGTCCGATGGCAAAAGTGCCGTGGAGGCCGTGGACGCGGTACCTGTGGCACCCCGGATGTTTCTCATCTGAACGGTATAACTGTAGCTCTGCGAACTGGTCAGTCCGGTTGCGGTCCAGGTCGGGGATGACTGCCAGCCACTACTGGCGGGTCCGCCCGTGCCTGACACCCGGGTGAAGTTATATTCCACCATCCCGCCGGAGCAGGTGCCCTTGGTGGCGGTCATGTTGATAGAAGTGGTACTTGTGCCCACAGGTCCGTAGGCAAAAGTCGCCGGGTTTGGCGTGGGCGCGCCGGAGTCAGCCGTGGCGGACACGTTGCCGCTGCTGGATGTCGCGGTCGTGTTGCCCCATCGGTCACGCATCATCACGGTATAACTGCAAGTGGCGCCGAGAGTGAGCGCGCAGTCCGTGTAGCGGTTGGATGAAATCCAGCCCGAATCATGCCCGCCGCCGGAGGTGCAGGTGAAGTAATACTCGACGGAACCGCTGGCATCGGTACCGACATTCGCGGACATCTGGATGGTGCTTTCGTCAAGAGCGGTCGGCGACTGCAGCCATGTGGGCGGGTTTGCCGTCGGTGCGGCGGTATCGGTCTGGGGAGGAATCGAGGTGGTCGATCCCGTGTTGGCGGCGATGGCAGCCACTTCGGCAGTGCTCAACGCCTTCACATAGACTGCAAAGAGATCGATCTGGCCGGCGAAGTAATTGCCCGCGTTGCCCCGGCCGATATAGTTGCAGTTTCCTCCGTTGACCGTGTTCGGGCCCATCAGGTCGCATGGCCGGAGCGTGAACGCGCCGGATGCGGCGGCGGTGCCGTTGACATATAGATTCACCATGCCGGAGGAAAACGTGACCGCGACATGGCTCCAGGTGTCGGCCGGAATGGTGGTGGTTGTTAGAGCGGTCTCCCCGCCGGAACCGGTGTTGGTGATGGCGAACCTGAGCTGGCTGGTGGAGCCCTGTGCCGTCAGGGTCATATACTTGTTAGCACCGTCGCCCATGGACCAGATCACCTGATCGGAGCTGCCGCCGATCCACTTGACCCAGGCGCTGATCGTGCAGTCCCTGAAATCGCAGACATCCTTGTGAAGTTCGACGTACTGGTCGGTTCCATTGAGGGCAAGCACCTTGCCGCGCGCCGTGTTGCCGCTGGCAACCGTGGTGGGCTTCGTGGTGCCACCCATCAGGACTCCGTGGATAATACCATAAGTGTCCTTGGCGTAGATCGGGCTGTAGTTCTCGCAGTTGTACTCGCAGTAGCGCCAGCCGATATCCGGGCGGCTATCCGCATAGCCCTGGTCGAAACCCCACCTCCAGCATGTCAACACCCCATGGTCGATGGTCGAACCGTTGGCGCAGTCGCCCTCCTTGATGGCATAACCATAAACGCCCTGAATCGTCTGGCCGCTGTCAACATAATCATAAGTCCAGCCTTTGACCGTCCCATTGTCACGGATGTTATCGTTGTCAGCGAAAGCTCTCTCCAGCACCTTGCCATCGCCATAGACTTGGGTGGCGTTGATCACGGTTGCCCAGTCCCTAATTCGTGCATTACCATAAACCTGAGCCGAGTTCCTGACTAGGGCGTGTCCGCTGACAATGGCGTTGTCACGCACTTGGGCCGTGCCCCTGACGACTGCATAGTCCTCGACCCGCGCGTTGCCGCGCACCTGCGCGCTGTCCAGCACCAAGGCATTCGGGCCGAGGTAGGCCGTGGCATCCACCGCCGCCGAGGTGGACTTCCAGCCGCCGCCATTGGCGTGCTGGGTCATGCTGGAATGGCTCTGGGTGGCGGCGGGGTTGGACTCATAGGGTCCGGCAGTCGTATTGACAAAGGCGATTTCGAATGCCTGCGGTTGCAGTACCGGGTCCATGACGAGCGGTGTGGAGAACCCTTCAAACCCCAGCATCCGGGGTGTCGCCGCCACTACCAGATAGAGTTTGTTCTCATTGCCGGACAGCGTAATGGAGTTGACGCCGCAGTTCCACATCTGCGAGTAACGCGGCGCGTTATTGTCATCGACGGCCACGAGCGTGGCACGCCAGTCGGAACCCCGGGTACCATCCCAGAGCGGTTGGAAATTGACGCTCACCTGGTATCCGCCGACGCCCGCGACCTTGCCGTTGAGAGCGATGGGGATGAAGTCGAAGCCGCCCTGCGAGGGCGCGTCGCTCCACGGGACGCGATACCACGCACTCTGGTTGCCACTGGCAACGCTGCCGGGGCGCTTTTCGAGTTCGGTAAAGCCGCGTCGGTAGTAGTCGTTGAAAAAGTCGGAGGTGAGCGGAGCCTGGGGCTTGAACAATTGGCCTCGCTTGAAATCCCATGTCAGGCAATGGGCATGGCAATTACCCAGCGCGTCCTTGATGTCGTTGAAGCTATCGACCGCACCGGAAGTATTGAGGCGGGCCATTGCGTCGAATATGTATTCAGGCGGGTTGTAAATGGACTGGTTGCCATGCCCCTGGGTCATGACGGTATTGATAAACGCAGATCCCCACCTGGGATCGTCTTTGAGGTATTCGAAGATCGGCCATGCGTCGTAGTAGTCGCGGCCGTGAGGCAGCGAGCCCGCGTGGGCTAACACCGTGTTGCCAACGGTCGGATAATCGTTGTCAATCTGGAGTTCCAGCCAGTTGGCCATGGCTTCGTGCCACATGCCGTCATAAGGCGTGTTGTTGAATCCGCCTGCCGTGATAAAAACGGTGTGGCCATATTCGTGAGGCGTTGCACCGGAAGGAGGGTCAAACCTCAGATAGCTGGGAGGCAATCCAAAGATGGGGAATCCCCATGCATCGGCGCCTCCCCATGCGCCCCCCCCCCAGAGGCCGGTCTGGTTCATACCGAGGGTATCCCGATAGGAATTGCCGTCCCAGTATGCGGAGTTGGCCGACTGGGCCGGGGCCTGGATGCCCATGCCACCGGAGGCGATGGGGTCGTGGAGGATATGCCACTGGATTTCCAACATCTGCAGGTTGCCCTGCGCGAGTTGCTCGCTGACCTGGCTGAAATCGGTGTTGAGGTCCGCATTCGAATTATCCGCATTGCCCCAGAAAATACGAAAGTGGTCGCTGCTGCGGGAATTGACGTTGGGATTGAGACTGGAGATGTTCCAATCGCGATTATTGTCCAGCCAGGCCAGGGCGGTGGCCTGCCCCGTAGGAAGAAACACTCCGACCGTCACGCACCAAGCGGTGGCCAACAGTTGAGGAACTCTGAGATGGATCATGGAGGTGGTGATGCGATGGGTTTGTTGGTGGCTTGAGGGAGGTGCTATCAAGACGCTTGCCTGGCTGGCGGCAACTCCCCATGATTCTACAATTAGCATACCAAGGTGAATCCTGCAATGCTGGATTATGCGAGATGCTGTGCATTTTTTATGCGGCAGCAGCTCAGAGACCAGTCGCTTGTTGTCGAATCGCTATCGGTCAAGGTGGTTCAAGACGACTTTCAAACAATGATCCAAATGCCGGCCGAACGATGCCGGGAAGTGCACGCGTGGAAGGATCTCCAGCCTGCACTCACGGGATTGACGTGAAAGAAAGTGCTTCCGGGTGAGTATCATGAGCGACGCGAAAACATCCCGAGCAACCATGAGACGATTCCCTGCCGCCGATGGTTCCGCCATGCTCGCCCGCAACGGCCGGCAGATCATGGCGCTCCTCGTCGCGCCCACAGGTGCCAGCTTTGCCAGCGAGGCAACCCCGCAGGAGCCGCAACCGCACAAATCCAACGCCGGCTACCGCCGCCTCATCGCCAAAATCGCCGCCCCCGTCGGCAAGAGCGCGATCACCATCCGCCTGGAGCCGTGCCTGGGCAAAAGTTCTGACACCGTGGAGCATCAGTCCGCGGAAAACCACCATTGATCTATCCAACACACCATGAAGTCCGTCCATTGCCTGTTGTTCGCGTTGTCACTGTCAGGTGTTCCGGCTGTCGTTGCCGCACCGGAAACCTTGCGCCTGCCGCTGTCCGGCAAGGGACCGGCGGATGCCATTGAATGGGATTTTCAAATCACTGATGGTCGGCGCGCGGGTGAGAAGGCGAAAATCCCGGTGCCCTCACAATGGGAACAACATGGCTTCGGCAATTACGATTACGGAACCGTGAGCGCCGACAACAAGCACAAGGAGGACGGAATCTATCAGCGATGTTTCACTGTGCCGGAAAACTGGCGCGGGCTACGGGTGCGGATCGTTTTCGATGGTTCCATGACCGACACCACCGTCACCGTCAATGGTCAGCCAGCAGGTCCCACCCATCAGGGCGGGTTCTACCGCTTCCACTTCGACATCACGGATAAACTCAAGTTCGGCGCGGAGAATCAACTGGAGGTTCTGGTCAGCAAGGACTCCTCCAACATGAGCGTCGAAAAGGCCGAGCGCGATGCCGACTATTGGGTCTTTGGCGGAATCTATCGACCGGTGTGGCTCGAGGCGCGCCCACCTCAAGCCATCGACTGGACCGCCATCGACGCCCGCTCCGACGGCGGTTTCCGCGCGTTGGTACATCTCGATGGCAACGGTGCAGCGGATCGCCTGGTCGCGCGGGTGATGACCAAGGGGGGGGAAATGATAGGTACGCCGCTGGAAGCTCCGGTCAAGGCGGGTGACCCGGTTGAATTGGCGGGGCGGGTGCCCGGGGTGCAGCCGTGGTCGGCCGAGGCACCGGTGCTCTATCAAGTGGAGTTCACCCTGCTGCACAACCAGCAGGTCATGCACCGGACCGTCGAGCGGGTAGGCTTTCGCACACTCGAAGTTCTGCCCGGGCAAGGCGTGTTTGTGAATGGCGGGCGCATCACCGTCAAGGGCATCAACCGTCACAGTTTCCGACCGAAAAGCGGACGTGCGCTGGACCCGCAGGACGGCTTCGACGACGTGCGCTTGATCAAATCGATGAACATGAACGCCGTGCGCTGCTCGCATTATCCGCCGGACAAGGCGTTTCTCGAAGCCTGTGACGAACTCGGACTCTATGTGGTGGATGAGTTGTGCACTTGGCAACAACCCACGCTCGATACGCCGAGCGCACGGCGCCTGGTGGGTGAATTGATCCGCCGTGATGTGAACCATCCGTCTATTTTATGGTGGGCCAATGGCAACGAAGGCGGATGGAATAGGGAGGTCGATGGGGATTTCGCGTTATGGGACATTCAACGGCGGCCGGTGCTGCACCCGTGGGCGCTGTTCTCCGGTTTCCAAACCAGGCACTACCCGAGGTGGGTGCGTCTGCAAGAGGATCTGGCGGGAAATTCCCTGGTCATGCCCACCGAATTCCTGCATGGCCTGTATGATGGCGGCCACGGCGCGGGACTCGATGACTATTGGCATGCAATCACCTCGCGACCGATCGGGGTTGGCGGGTTCTTGTGGGTGCTCGCGGATGAGGGCGTGGCACGCACCGATCGCAACGGCGAAATTGACAACTGGGAAGCCAACGCGCCTGACGGCATCGTCGGCCCATATCACGAAAAGGAGGCGAGCTTTCTAACGGTCAAGGATATCTTCTGTCCGGTACAGATCTGGATGCGGCGGCTTCCGCCGGATTTCGACGGACGCATCGCCTGTTCTAACAAACATGACTTCCGCAATCTGAACACCTGCACGTTCCGCTGGCAGTTGGAGAAGTTCGGCAAGCCGCCAGCGCCGCAGCAGCAGGCTTGCGCCCCTGATGTGGTTGCACGTGCGGAGGGTTGGCTGAAGCTGGATCTACCCGCAGACTGGCGCGCGTGGGATTGCCTGCGTCTAACAGCCAGTGATCGTGAAGGGCGGGAACTGTGGACATGGTCATGGCCCGTCAACGATGTGCAAACCGCCGCCGCCGCGTTTCTGACACCCAAACCGCAGACCCAAAAAGGCGGCCTGCGTGTGACCGGGGAGAAAACCCTGGAGGTGTCCGCAGGTGGCGCCGATTTCGGCTTCGATCTATCTAACGGACGGTTGACGTCCATCGGTGGCTCCGCCGGCTTGCCGGGACTTTGCAATGGTCCGCGTTTGGTCGGACCCGCAGCCCTTGGAGCCCCGGAAGCCGTTTTCAAGGTGACTCGCCAGTCGCTGGAATCCGGTGGTCTGCGCATCGAGGCAACCTCGCGAGGACCGTTCGAGGCCTTTGCGTGGACCGTGCATCCTGACGGCTTGCTGGACCTCGAATACCGCTATCGGATAGATAAGCCGACGTCTTTCCACGGTCTCACCTTCGACCTGCCTGAATCCGAACTGTTAGGATTTGCGTGGATTGGGCAAGGGCCGGAGAGGGTATGGGCGAATCGGCTGCGTGGCACGCGCTTCGGATCATTCGAGAATACTTTCCGCAAAAACAGACCGGGCATCGATTATGATTACCCGCATTGTGCCGGGTTTTATGCGGGCGTTCGGCAGGCGGCAATCCGCACCAAGGCGGGCACTCTCGTCGTGATCTGCCATCAGGACGACACATTTATCCGCCTCGGCACCAACGACGAAGGAAAACACATCAAACTCACGTGGCCTGAGGGTGACTTTTCCGTGTTACATGCCATTCCGGCAATTGGCACCAAGTTTCAAGCGCCAGAGATCATCGGTCCGCAAAGCATGCCGCAGACGCCACCGGGCCTTGTGACTGGCAAAGTGAGCTTGCGCCTCAGTCCCTGAAAACGCATGTCCGGGTGATGATGGCCCGGACCCAATCATGATGAGGTTACTGAAGAGTTCTTGGTTTGCCCTACAGAATTTTTTTGCCGCAAAAATGCGCAAGATACGCAATAAGCCTGATGGCATTCATTTTTTGTGGTTTCTGTGCCTCTTTGCGGCTAACCGAATGTATTCCAAGTCAGGAACTGCTCAGTAAACCGCGGATTCCAATTCACGGTACATCAGGATGTCCCGTGGGACGATGGATGGAGTGTGCTGCGGAGCGGGTGTGCGTTGACCTGCGGACGATAGAAAACCTGAAGTTTGGCTGAAGTTTGGCTTGTGCATGGGGCGGATTCCGTCATGGTTGACGCGTAAACAATTGCTTTTAACCATCATGAAACTCCTTTGGCAAAGAAGCCAACGTGAAAAATTGCTAGAGTGATTGCGACTTCGAGACACGACGCCCAGCTTCCATGTCCAAGCCAAGCTTAATAGAAGTGGTCCTGCCGGGTGGGGAAACCCGGATTTGTGATTCGGCCACGACCGTGCGCGAGTTGCTGCCGGGCACCACGGCGGACAACGGGTTGCCGTATTTGGGGGCGTTGGTGAACAACGACATTTGTTCGCTTTCGTTTCCGTTGCAGGTGAACTGCACGCTGGAATTCCTTACTTTCGCCGATTCCTACGGCGCTCCCATCTATCGGCGCTCCCTGGCATTTCTGTTAGCCAAGGCGGTGCGTGACATCATGCCGGACTGTGCGTTTGCTGTGGAGCATGCCATTGGTAACGGTTATTACTGCAGTTGCTCCGCATGCGGCGCGTCCGGCCTCGGCGATACCGGAATCAGCAAGGAACAAATCACCGCGATTACAGGGCACATGCGCGGGTTGATCCGCCGGGATATCCCGTTGGAACGCAGGCAAATCGGCTTTGTCGAGGCCCATCGGATGCTGGAAGCCAGCCGACAGATCGACAAGCTCAACCTGCTGCGCTATCGGAACCCGCCGCGGATTGTGTTGTTTTCCTGTGAGGACTTCAGCGACCTCGGTCACGATGTGCTGGCACCCTCCACCGGTGTTTTGGAGCATTTCCGCCTGCTGGCTTACCCGCCGGGCCTGGTACTCCAGTTTCCGGAGTGGCGCGACGGGCAAGTGCAATTCACTCCGTTTCACAAGCAGCCACATCTGCAGAAAATCTTCAGGGAACACAAGCAATGGGGCAGTGTCATTGGAATCCGCAGCATCGCCGATCTCAACCAGGCCGTTGCAGAACAACGCATCGCTCCCATCATTCAAATGTGCGAGGTCCAACAGGACAAGAAGCTCTCGCAGATCGCCGACCGCATCGTCCATGCGAAACCCACACCCCGGTTTGTGTTAGTTGCCGGTCCGTCATCCTCGGGCAAGACCACGTTTTCCAAGCGGCTGGCGTTGCATTTGCGGGTCAATGGCTTGAGTGCCGTGCGCATCGAGGTGGACAATTACTTCCGCGACCGGTCACAAACACCGGTCGATCGGTATAACAAGTTGGATTTCGAGCACATCGAGGCGGTGGATCTCGTCATGCTCAACGCCCATCTGCGCGCCTTGGAGGAAGGCCATGAGGTCGAACTCCCGACGTTCAATTTCAAGCAGGGGATCCAGGAATTTTGCGGCCAGCGCCTGAAGCTGGCTGCAGACCAGGTGGTGATTCTCGAAGGAATCCACTGCCTGAACCCGCTTCTAACGGAGCAAGTGGCGGAACAACACAAGTTCAAGGTCTATGTCAGCGCGTTGACTCAATTGATGCTCGACAATAACAATTTGATATCCACCACCGACCTGCGGCTGCTGCGCCGCATGGTGCGCGATTACCGTACCCGCGGGAAATCCGCGCTCCAAACGCTGCAAATGTGGCCGGGCGTGCGCGATGGCGAGCAACGCTGGATTTTCCCCTATCAGAAAGATGCGGATGCGGCATTCAACTCGGCCTTGGCCTTCGAACCCGCAGTGCTCAAAACCTATGTCCGTCCACTGCTATCGGAAGTAAAACCCTTCGACCGCGAATACGCCAACGCGCGTCGATTGCTGGCATTTTTGAATCTAGTCAACTCATGCTCTGCGGAACACGTCCCGCCTACCTCGCTGCTGCGCGAATTCATCGGTGGCAGCGCGTTTGCATGAAGCACGGGATCACGGCACAGCTCTAATCAGCAGCATGACAGCGATGCCTGCCGGAGCACAACTCACGAGAACAATCCTGCGGGACGATGGAACTTTCATTGCAACAGATCTTCATGCCTATTGGCCGACGACGCCTACATAACCGAGCATGCTCTTGGGGGCAAGGGCTTTCACTCTTCCGCACCGGGGCTCTCGGTTGCGAATAGAGGAATTTGCGTGCCGCCCGGCTCCACACATCCAATGTTCATCTGCGCCCATCTGCGGTTTCAATATTCCATCTTCATGAACGTATCGACCACCCCGCTCCAGCGGAAAATCAGTGACCCAACAGCCATTGCCAGACCGGCACGATCCCGATCCCCTTCGGGGTGCGGCTGCCGTGCGGCGCTTCGCTCTCGGTCACCAGCAAGGCCGCCGCATCCGGAAATTCCTTGCGCGCTTCGGTTAGAGCCCGGACTTCCCGCTCGAATGTCGCCGGAGACGAGATGTCTGCGGCGACCTGAATCAATTGGCGGCGATCTTGGAAATCCGTGGCGAGGAAATCCACCTCAAATCCCGCTGCGGTCTTGGCATAGGCCAGATCACGGCTGACTCGCGACAGTTCGCAGGCGACCAGATTCTCGATGAGGCGGCCGCGGTCAAAGCCTGCGACCGGACTGAATGCTTGGGCCAGGCCGTGGTCGGCCAGATAAAGCTTGCGCGGGTTCACTTGCCGCCGACGCTCCGAGCGCGCGGCCAAGGGCACCGTAAAAACGAGGAAGGCATCCTCAAGATGTGCCAGGAAAGCCAGCAGGGATTCCTTGGAGACCGCGATGCCCCGCGAGCCGAAATCCGCATGGGTTTTACTCACACTCAACAGGGTCGCCGGATTGCGCAGGAGCTGGCGGACAAACGCACGCAGGGCTGGCAGGTTCGAAACTTGGTGCCGCTCGGCCACATCGCGAAACAGCACCGTGTCCACATAGCCTTGCAGCAGGCCGACCCGGTCACGCGCGGCCGCATAAGCGCCCGCTTCGGGAAAGCCGCCAATTTCGAGGTAGGCGTCAAAATGCGCACGCAAGGCGGATCGCTCCGCGCCTGAGGGCAACTGGTGCGGCGCGCCATCGGGCCAATGCCGCCCACGCAGGAACTCGCGAAAGCTGAACGGCGTGATGACCGTCTCCATCGCCCGCCCGCGCATGCTGGTGGCCACTTCGCGGCTCAACATGCGGGCCGAAGATCCGCTCAGAAAAATCTCCACCTTCTCGGCATCCAGCACCCTTCGAACAAAGCGTTCCCAGCCGGGAACGAGCTGGATTTCGTCCAGACACCAGATCACCTCGGCTTGATGGCGGAATTGCGGAAACTGACGATAGTACTCCTCGATCAGCGCGCCGAGTTCTTCAGCTCGCAGCCCGCCGAGCCGCTCGTCCTCGAAATTGAAATAGACCAACCGTTCCCGTTCGATCCCACGGGCCAACCGGTCGGCGAGGCATTGCATGAGAAAGAAGGTCTTGCCTGCCCGCCGCATGCCGATAACAGCCTGAACCTTGCCCCGCAACTGGACCGGAGCGGCGTCGCGACGCACCATCTCCGGAAAGGGCGTCCTGATGGCGTCGCCCAGCTTCTGTCGGATCGTTTGCAGTACTTGGTTGTCCATGCGGACTGTAATCGCATTAAAGCGGTCTCTTTGCAAGACCAGAAATTCGCCGCAGCTCTTCGTTAAGAACGCGGAACCGGGCAGCAAGATATGTGCGTCGCGGGTTTCCGGGTGGGTGGATCGCGCGTGATCGATGGAGTGCGGAGTTGATAGCCTAGATGGTCGCTCCGCGACCGGGAAAAGGCCGCCGCGATCCAGGCATCAGATGAGGAATCCCCTCATGTTGACGCGCATCCCGGCAGGGGTCTAGGCAAGGCCCGTTGGGTATGGCGGCTCATGCTCTGGCGAGTCTGGAGACTCGCGCTCCGGCGCAAGACACGCATCCGCAACTGGATTCGCAACTGGATTCATGATAGTTTGTCAGACACATTATCCTGCCACATCGTGAGGAAGAAGAAGTCTTCCAATGAACAGGAGACTCATCTTGTCGCTAGTTTTTCGACAGCATACAAAGGATACACTGCGATGGCATCATACACGGAAAAATTCTCGTTGGAGATTCGGATGCCTTTGTGCAGGGCGGTTTCAGTTTGTTAGAGAATAATTGTTAGATTGGCAGAGGCGGGGATTCATTTAGTCTGGTTTTACAACAAACTGACTATGAGTAACAAATACCACCGCCTCTGCGCGGGAGAACGTATCGTAATTGCCAACATGAG
>CAISTY010000235.1 GCA_903888515.1 Akkermansiaceae bacterium
GCGTCGGCACCAAGTCCGACCCCGTCAAAGCATGGGCGCTCGCCACCCTCGCCGTGGAACGCGGTGACAAGGAGGCCGATAAACTCGTCAAGGAAATCAACGGCAAACTCGATGACAAACAACGTGCCGAAGCCGTGAAAGAACTCGAGAATATCAAATCCGGGAAACCCGCCAAAAAGGACGATGCCAAGAAAGACCCGGCCAAACCCGCGGCCAAGGACGCGACAAAGCCGAAAACTCCCAAATAGGAAACTTGCCTCCCTGCGTCCGGCGGCCAAGACTGCCGACGTGAACATTCTTGTCACCGCCGGGCCCACACGGGAGCCGATCGATCCTGTCCGTTTCCTTTCAAACCGCTCGTCAGGAAAAATGGGCTACGAACTCGCCGCCGCCTTCGTCCATGCAGGACATGCGGTGCTCTTGGTTTCCGGCCCCACGGCGTTGGACGTCCCGGAGCGCGTGGATTTTCTGCCGGTGGATACCGCCGCCGAAATGTTCGAAGCCGTCGCCCGGCATCTCGGACGCATGGATATCGCCGTGTTCGCCGCCGCCGTCGCCGATTACACTCCGGCCACCCCGGCATTGCAGAAAATCAAGAAATCCGGCAATGCCCTCACCCTTGCCTTGATTCAAACCCAGGATATCCTCGGCTCCGCACGCACACCGCTGGGCTTCACCGGCACTCTCGTCGGCTTCGCTGCGGAAACCAGCAACCTCGAACAACACGCCCGTGAAAAACTCAAGCGCAAACACTGCGACCTCATCATTGCCAATGATGTGACCAAACCCGGCTGCGGCTTCGATGCCGATCACAACGAGGTCATGCTTGTCTATCCAAATCTCACCCGCCCCCTCCCGCCCGCCACCAAACACCAACTCTCCCACCAACTCGTCACCGCCATCCTCGATCTCCACCAGACAAGAAGATCGCAGATCGAAAATCGTGAATCGTCGATGGATGAATTAGAATAGCGTCCTCTATCCTCTATCTTCTATCTTCTATCTTCTATCCACTATCCACTATCCACTATCCACTATCTCTAACATGACCGACCTCACCCTTGCCACTGAAGCCGCCCTTGCCGCCGGTAATCTCCTGCGCCAACATTTCGGCAGTGTTGCCGTCGTCGATGAAGCCACCCATCACGACATCAAACTCGCGCTCGACAAAGAATCCCAGCATCTCATCACCGATATCCTGCTAGGCAACCGCCCGGGCGACGCGCTTTACGGCGAGGAGGGCTTGGCCGGCAACCAGCAGTCCCCGCGCCAGTGGATCGTCGATCCCATCGATGGCACGGTGAATTTTTTCTACGGCATCCCGCATTTCTGCGTCTCCATCGCTTTGCGCGTGGCCGGGGAAATCGTCGTCGGCGTGATCCATGACCCGATGGTCGGCGAAACCTGGACCGTCGAAAAAGGCGGGCCCGCCCTGCTCAACGGTCGCCCGATCCATGCCAGCACGCGCGACACTCTCGATCAATCCATCCTGTTTGTCGGCTGCGGCAAAGACGAGGAGGCCCTGCACATCGGCATCCAACGCTTCCACAAGGCCTCGCTGCGCGCCCGTAAAATCCGCATGATGGGCTCCGCCGCACTTGGCATGGCCTACATCGCGTGCGGCAGACTCGACGCCTACATCGAAGACCACATCTCCCTCTGGGACATCGCCGCAGGCCTGCTCCTCGTCACCACCGCCGGCGGCAAAGTGGACCTAACGGAAGTCGCCGGTCACCCGGACGTTTGGTCCATCGTCGCCAGCAACAACAGAATCCCGCTTGAAGAAATCCTGTGACGGCTGGATCGTAAATCGTGGATCGCAGATAGAAGAAAAACCATCGCCCCATCAATCCTCAATCCTCAATCTCTTCCGCTCTTCCATCCACGATCCACTATCTTCAATCTCTTCCGCTCCTCAATCCTCAATCCACAATCCTCAATCTCTTCCCATGACCGGCATTGGCTACGACGTGCATCGATTTGCGGAAAACCGCCCGCTGGTTTTGGGGGGCGTGACTATTCCTCACACTCACGGGCTGGACGGGCATTCCGATGCAGACGTGCTTTGCCATGCGCTTGCCGATGCTCTGTTAGGCGCGATGGGCCTGCCGGACATCGGTCATTATTTTCCGCCCGGGGATCCGGCCTGCAAGGATCTCAGCTCGTTGAGGATTCTGGAAAAATGCCGGGGCCTCGCCGATGCCTTGAATTTTCTTATCGTCAACGTCGATGCCACTCTCGTCGCGGAAGCGCCCAAGGTGTTGCCGTATCGCGAGGCCATGCGCGCCAACATCGCCACCGCTCTCGGAATCCCGCCGCAACGCGTCGGCATCAAGGCCACCACCAACGAAACCATGGGCTTCATCGGCCGCAGGGAAGGCATCGCCGCACTGGCCGTCGCCCAGATCGAGGAAAGCATCCCGCTCTAACAAACCTTGGACTGCGGCAGGCATCGCCGCTTTGCGAGCATGGGGCTTCGCCCCATGTGCGCTAACTTACTGATGAGTTCTTAGTTTGCCCTACAGTATTTTTTGCCGCAAAAATGCGCAAGATACGCAATAAGCCTGATGGCATTCATTTTTTGTGGTTTCTGTGCCTCTTTGCGGCTAACTGAATGTATTCCAACCTAGGGACTGCTCAGTAAGTTAGCGCATATGGGGCGGAGCCCCATGGCGTCTGATAACTTCCGGCGTCGTCATCATCAAGCGCCAAAACTACGATGATAGCGGACCTGAAACCCGA
>CAISTY010000236.1 GCA_903888515.1 Akkermansiaceae bacterium
GCTCCGTCCGCGAAAAGCTGTCCAGCAACAATTGAAAATTACGAATCAGTCCCTCGGCTAGGTTTTGAGGGACTCGCGAAGGCGCCATTCCACGAAAAAGTCAAATTTCAGTCAAAATCTAAGTCCGACAGGCTGCTAGCACAGTCGCTTTGCCCAATCCTCTGAAATCACTTTCCTGCCGGAGCGACGGTCACCCGTCTCCGGCTGCGGGTGGAAGTGCCAAACTTCTCGTCGTCGGCATCCGCCACCGCCACGACCGTGCATTTCCCCGCTGCATCGGCGGGAATCGATAGCGTTAGATCGACCGCAGTCGCGCCCAGGGCCGGCAGCGTGTAACGGGTATCGGACATGGCAAGGGTGCCCCCCTTGGCGTCTTGCAGGACCACGGCCAGTTTGCCATCGGCGGGTCGGGGTTCGTCGTTCACCAGCATCACCTTGAAGGTCCGGTCCGTCGCCGGGGCGAGGGTCGGTTGGAAGAAGTTCAGATAGACCCCCAGCGGCTTGAAGGCCTCGCCCATGGAGTCCGCGAAGGCAGGATCGAGTTCGAGCTTCACCACGTCGGCGAAATGGTCGGCGGTATAGACGCCGGGATAACTTCCTGTTAGATAGACGAAATGAATGATGCCGGCGAAGTGGCGGTGGGCCCGCCAATACTCGGTTTTCCCGGCCAGCAGGTAGGCGTAGAGGTCGAGGCGTTCGCGGGGCGTGGCGTTTTCCCCCGCGAGTTGGGCATAGACGTTCTTGGTCAGGAGCGTGGGTGTGCCGTCCCGGTTCAACCACAGCCAGCCGTATTCGTTGATGAGCGCGGGGTTGCTGTCGGAAGGCAGCGACCCCTTGGCCGGCTTGCCGTCCATGGTTTCCAGATCGGTCATCTTGAACTTCAGCTCGCCTAAGTGGCCTCCGATCATCAGATAGGGATGGGCCTCGACCGGATCATCGGGTCCGGCCGGCCGGTTGTAGCTGTTTTCCCACGCGCGATTGGAAAGGTCGAGCGGGCGCACGGCGGGAATGATCTTCTCCCCGAAAACGGGATCCTTGGTCTCGTTGTTGGCATCCCAGACAACCACGCTGGGGTGGTTCCAGTTGTCGCGCATCCAATCCTTGTATTGGCGGATCATTTCCTCCGGGTCGTGGCTGCGCGAATACTCTTTATACCATCCCTTGTTGCCCGTCCAGACGAAGAACTCGTTCTGCACCATCAGGCCCACCTCGTCGCAGATTTCCAACCAGCGGTCGGGCACCGGCCCGATGCAGAAGCGGAAGTAGTTCCAGTGCATTTTCTTTGGCAGCTCGCCGAGGAGTTTGCGGACCCAATCCTCGTTCCATGGCAGGTCGCGGCACAGCGGATCCTCGAAAAAGCGATGCAGGGTGATGTTGGAGCCGCGCAGATAACAGATCTTGCCGTTTAGCCAGGCGCGCTTGGTGGCGGCGTCGAAGCGGAACTCGCGCATCCCGAAGCGGGTGACCGCCGAATCGCCGCCGGTGGAGGATTCGAGTTGATAGAGGAATGGATCGTCCGGCGACCACAGCCGGGCGCTCGGGATGCGGATCGTGTAGCGCACGACCTTTTCCTCGCCGGCCGCGAGTTTGAGCGACTCCGCGGGCGGCGCGGCGATTTCGTTCTTCTCCTTCCACCCCCGGACGACATGCCGCAACGAGGTGTCGACCGCTTCCTTGCCGTGATTTTTCACACGCGTTTCCACCAGGATCTCGCTGGTGGCGATTCGCGGTGCGACTTGGATGGTTTCAATCACCGGATTGTCGCAATAGGAGATCGAGACGCTGTCGTAGATTCCCGGCGACCATGTGATCTTCTCAAAATCCGAACCGGTCGGATAGGTGTCGGGAAGGACGGCGGGGTGGGCACCCACGCGCACGACCAAGGTGTTCTCGGCATCCCAGCGGATGGCGTCGCTCAGGACGAAATGGCCGGCCGTGAAACAACCGGCCTCCTCGCCCACTTTCTTGCCGTTGAGCCAAACGGCCACCCCGAACTGCGCCTTGTTCACTTTCAATATCGCCGCAGCCCGCGCTGCCGGGGCCTGGAATTTCTTCTCATACCAGAAATAGTCGCGATCCTGATCGACCTTGCCTTTCCAGTAGGTTTTAAGCCAATCCTGGGGCACGGTTTTCGAGCGAACGCGGTTGGCAATGTTCTCGCGGCTGATGAACTGGTCCACATTGGGAAACGGCGGACGGGCCAGATTGACCAGACCGGGGACCGGGACGGTGGCGGGAAACGAGGCGGGAATCGCGTCCGCCGACTTGCCATCCGCGATGCGCCACTCGCCGTCGAGGGAAATGGTGCTGCGACTGGCTTCAGCGGCACTGGAAAGGCAGACCGCGAGCGCGAGGGCGGCCAGACAAGGATTCGGTTTCATGGTTCTGGATGCATGGATGGACGGACAAACCAACCCGGTCAGCGCCGGGCCTGCTGCCGGGTGAAAGCAGAGCGGGTGGGGTTGAAATTGTGGGGTTCATGCCGGTCAAGCAGCGGCAACTTGTTAGGCGCTGACAGTCTCAAGCTCAATTCGCGGACCGTCCAACCTTGTCTTGGCATGCTCGATGGTGATTCCGACGATCTTACCCTCGCCATCGAAGTCAAGCAGGGTGTCCTGATCGAGGTCACGAGTCTCCACGACCCTTGAATCGCGAAGCTCCAGGTAAAGCGTGTCGGTATCTTGGAAATATTTAGCTTTCATCGTCTTGAAACCCTCGGTCGAAAAATGCGTTGTGGATCGTTACACCGTCCTCAAGGAGGATAACCCGTAATGCCCGGTTGTCCATCTCGGAAATCCGCCCCCACCTCCTGATCCGGCCGTCATCCTGCACTTCCTCAGCCACCGCGTCGGTCACGACCCTCAGAATCCATTCGTCCCGTATCACGGCGCGATCAGGACGCTTCCGCATCTCCCGAAAGTAGGCTGTGGTCTCCATGTCGGCAATCCTCCACAATGTCCGAAAGGATACAAGCGGACATTTTTTCCCAGCCGAACGTATAGGCCATCCACGGCGGGGATGGAAGCCCGAATTCAAACAGGAGCGTTACCCGCCGTTGGATGTAGCGTCTTCGTCTTTATCGCGCCGTTACCCGGAAGATCGACTCTTTGGAGTCAAAACTTCGGGAACTCAACCGTGAACGACGGAAGCTGGACCGTGAAATCCGCGAGTTTAAGGGAGTGCTTCAAAGCACGCTAGACGACCGAAAGAAGTTGAAGGCGGAAAGAGAGGAAGCCGGGCGACTGCGGGCAATGGGCTGCTCCTACAAGGAGATAGCGAAACGCATGGGCCTCAGCAATCCCACCATGGCCAGCAATCGGGTGAAGCAATTCAATAAGACGAACGTCTGATGTGCGCCCACCGGCGCGGTTGAAGGGATGTTGAAATGAAATTGAAAAGCTTACGGCCGGTTGGTGCGCCACGACTTGTTCGACTCTGTTTGTGTTAGTCCCACCATAAGTATAGAACTCAACAGTGGGGAGTTCTGCGGCTCAGGATTCGTCGGAATGAAGTCCCAGGCGGGTCTTGAGCCGGGAGAGTTTTAGTGCCGCATCGGCCCACTGGTCAACCAGTTTGCGGAAGCGCTTGAAATTCGCCACCTCCAC
>CAISTY010000237.1 GCA_903888515.1 Akkermansiaceae bacterium
CTTCCGCCGCCGTCATTATAGAAAGAATAGTAGGCCCAAGAAGAAGAGTTGGTTTGTATAGTGGATGCACGCCAGAACTTGATATCGCCTGTTGAGCACTCGCGGGTGACTGTGAGTTCCTTTGTGGAAGCCGTTGAAGATCCTCCCAAACTGTATAGCCGCGCGCAGTGTGTCCCGCCCGCGCTGCCTCCCGCATAGATCGTGCGGGTGCCCGTCCACGGGAACTTGGAAAAATCGCCTGTTTCGAAGTCCTCGAAAGCATTCACGGTCACGATCTGCGGTGTCCACACCATCGCCGTCCATTGATAAGCGGCCGCCGGATTCCAGCCTGCGGCATCCTGAATGGCGTTGGTCGGCAGAGTCAACTGCAGGGTCCCCAAGGCGAGGTTTGCCAGCGGCACACGCCATGTGTTATTGCCAAGATCCTCTGGCACACCCGCCGTGGCATTGGTTCCTGCCGTGTCCCCCGGAATCAGGGTGGTGCCGGCCGTCCAAGTCACGGGCTCGGAAAATGTCAGATCCACCCATGACGCGTTGGTCGGAATGAGCGTGGCACCGGTGGTCGGAACCGTGGCTGCCAGAACCGGACGAAGGGGTTTGCCACCGCCAATGTGGTCTGCAAACGCTCCGGCGGGCGACGGATTGCCGGCCAGGTCAACCACATTGCTTGCGGTGACGCGGATGTCACCACTTTGCAGCATGTCGCCCTGATCGCTGTTCCACCGCAACTCGAACGTGCTTGCATCCACGCGCACGACGGATGCAGGCACAGGGTTCAGCGTGCCGATCCCCGTGCCGCCCGCAGTGTAGTTCGACACCATAAGGGCGGTGTCGGTCACGGCTTCGCTGTAGGTGACGCGCATGACGGCGCCGCTCACGACTGTTAGATTGGTGAGTGTGGGATGATTGTTCCAATCTCCGATAGTCAGGGCTTGCGCATTGGGCGTGCCTATCATGTTTCCGGCCGGATCGCTCATGTTGGCAGCGGTGAGCGTGAGGTTGGCACCGTCCAAGAATTTTCCGCCCGACCAGGTCAGCGCATACCAACCGTTGGTCCCGAGTGCCACTGCGGAAGGATTGACCGCGCGGCTGCCCTGCCCCGGTCCGGAAATGGCATAGGAGCGGATGGCAAGCGCGTCGGCGCTCATGGCCTCGCTGAAAAGGACTTCAATCGTGTTGGTGGAGATGCTGCGGGCCTGCTCCAGAGTCGGTGCCACGCCCATCCCGCCGCCCGCGTGACGCAGGGACTTGGGCCAGCCCAACACATAACTTTGCGCGTCGGTGACGGCACCCACGACCCGGATTTCGACATCCGCGTCCGCCCGCATCTCGCCGGTGGTCCAGGTCAAGCGAACCGTCGTATTGGATAGCCATTCGGCGCTGTCCGGCGCGGCGGTTAGGGTACCCGCGCCGGGCCCCGACACCTGGTAATTGGTCTTCACAATGGCATTGCTTGCCATCGCTTCGCTGTAGGAAACATCCACCGTGCGCAGGCCAGTCACCGCCACGGATACCAGTTCCGGTGCAACACCGAGGCCGGCATTGAAATGAGTCTGCGCATTGCGCGAGCCCAGCGCCTCGCCATCCACACTGCTCACCGCGCTGACCGTGATGGTTAGATTTCCGCCCGAGATCATCTCGCCCTCCGCCCACGTCAGAAGCACGGTATCGTCCGCCTGGCGTGTCGCCGCAAGCGGCTGTGCCGCCAAGGTGCCGATCGCCCCGGAAAGCACATAATTCGCGGGAAGCAAGGCGCTGTCACCCACGGCACGAGAAAACCGGACCACCATGGTGGTCGGCGAGATCACTGTCAGGGAAGCCACTCCGAACGGTTCGCCAATGCCGCCGCCGGATATGGTGCGACTGCATGGGGGCGGCGGCCCGTTGCCCGCCAGATCGGTGACATCGGCGACGGTGATTGTGATGTCGCCACCGGAGGTCATTCCGACCGCGGCGCGCGGCCAGGAGAGCCGGAATCCTGTCGCGGAAAGCGCGGTGACACGTTCCGGATGGACCGACAGGACGCCCTGTCCGCTTCCGCTGAGGGTATAATTCGCGGGTGCCGTTGCGCCAGCGGCAACCATCGCTTCCGAAAAGGCGATATCCACCGTGAAGGGATCAACCACGGTGGCAGCGGCCAATTCCGGAGGTGTCCCAAGACCAGCGCCAAGCAAGGCGGGCGCACGGTCCGTGCCCAATAAATTTCCGGCGAGGTCGAACAGATTGGTAACGGCGATGCCCACATCGCCACCGATCTTCATTTCCCCCTGGCTCCACTCGAGACGCACCGAGCGTTCGTCCGGCATCCATGCGCTTGCAGGATTCGTGGCAAGCGTGCCGGTTGCGCTTCCCTCAATGGCAAAACGCTGTGGCGTAACAGAACTGGCCAATAGCGGTTCACTGAACATCACTGTCACCCCGCGAGCGGTCAGGTTGGTCAGCGCCAGCGGCACTGGCACCGGAGATACGGCCATGCCATTGTTGCTTGAAACGACCACCGGAGATGCCGCCATCGCATAGCCGGAGCGGTCGATGATATTGGCGGCGCTGATGCCAATCGGGCCCAGCACGCACATCTCGCCGGTCAGCCAGCGCAGATCGGCGCTTTTCGCGTCAACGGGTACGAGCACTTCCGGCCGCGATCCCATCGTGCCTTTTCCTTGGAGGGATGCCATGAAATCCTCCCCGACCGCCGCGGTCCAATTCACCGGTTCGGAGAAAACAACGCGAACGACGTTTGGCCCCATGACCTGACATTCCACCAGCTCGGGATACTGCGGGATGCCAGCGCCAAGCGCGGTGCACCGTTTGCCGTCTACGGCGATCAAGTTGTCATCCAAATCCTTGATCCCGTTGACTTCAATGGTCACATTGGCATTCTTGACCATGTCACCTTCCCCATACGGCCATTCCAGGCGGTAGGTGTCGGCGGCGACACGGATCACGGACGACGGATGCGCGGCCAAGGTCCCGACGCCTTCGATCAGGGTATAGGCGCTTGGGTCAAGCGCGGTGTCGGTCACCGCCTCGGAATAATGGATGATCGCTACACGCCCGGAATTGACGACGAAGCTCGTGACGAAAGGATGACTGGCTTGCCCGCCGTTAACCTGGACCGTGGCCACCACGTTCCGGCCCAGCCCGGCAGAGTTTGAGGGATTTTCCAGTTTCACGGAAAGCGTCCCGGCGGTGCTGCTCAGAATCGGCACGAGGAGCATCTGTTGGGTTTGTCCGGCCGTGAAGTTCAGGATACCGGAGATCGCCTGGTAATGCGAGCCCGCCAGGAGCGTGCCGTTCGCGGTCGTGTAGCCGACCGAGGCCGCGTTGTTGGCGCTGTCGCGGGTGACGGTGAGAATGGCGAAACCCGTTCCGAGGAAGTATGGCACGGTGGTTTGCGCGAATGAGAACAGGCCATCCTCGTTATCCTGGACCACGAGTGCCCGTGACGCGGACGTCCACCCGCTGGCGGCGGCGCTCACCGTCACGGTTTGTGCACCGTCACGAATAGCGTCATCCACCGGTGTCAGGCTGAAGGCAATGGAAGTCGCCCCGACCGGGATGGTGACAGTGGCGGGAAGACTCAACTCGGTGCCCGGAGTCGCGCTCAATGCCACGGTCAGGGCGGTGGTCGCGGCATAGGGAATGCTGACGGATCCGACGTTGGTGCAAACGCCCCAGCCCTCCGCGACAGTCGCAGGCAGGGTGAGCGTGAACACCGTGTCATCGTCCAGCACGTTGAGCGTCGCGCTGCCGGTCGTCCATCCGGCCACGGTGGCGGTCACGGTGGGGTTTTGCGTGCCGTCGTAAAGCGTGTCGTTAGGAACCGTTAGATTGAAGGCCACCGAGGTGGCCCCCGCAGGAATGACAACCGTGGCGGGAACGGTCAGTTCGGAGGTATCACTACTGGCCAAGACAACCGTCACATCGGTGTCCACGGTCTGCGACACACGCACCGTGCCAGCATTGGCCAGCACGCCGCCGTTCTCGGTCACATTGGCGGGCAGCTCCAACGTCAACGTCGCCGTTTCGTTGTCTTGGACCAGCAGACTGCACAACTCCGTCGTGGTGCCACAGACCACGGTGAGTTGGACCGTGGGAGAGCCGTTGCGCAGGGTGTCGTCCACTGCGGTGATGTTGAAGGATACGACCTGCTGGCCTGCGGCGACCGGCACCGTGGCCGGCAGGCTGAGACGCGCGGGATGCGATGCCGTGACCGTTAGATTGGTAGCCGCCGTAGCGGCCTGCGGCAGGCACAACCAGACGGTGCCCGTTTCTCCTTCGATCAGGCGGGTCGGGGTGTAGGTGCG
This sequence comes from Akkermansiaceae bacterium, assembly GCA_903888515.1. Classification (GTDB taxonomy): domain Bacteria; phylum Verrucomicrobiota; class Verrucomicrobiia; order Verrucomicrobiales; family Akkermansiaceae; genus Luteolibacter. The sequence goes on from CAISTY010000237.1 coordinate 4,308, forward strand.
GCTTGGCGCTGTCCCCGTA
>CAISTY010000238.1 GCA_903888515.1 Akkermansiaceae bacterium
CGGCGGGATCAGGTTGCTGCCCGACGGCAGCATTGAAATCGTGGTCGAACCCCGGACTTCCAAGTAAGCCGTGGACATCGACCCGCGATCCGCAGGCAACATCGCCACGCTCAGAAAAGACGCGCAAGGCAAGGCCCGCGAGTGGTTGCTCAAGTGCCTGGAGGCGGGCATCAACGTGAAGGTGATCTGCGGCACCCGCACCTATCAGGAGCAGGACGCGTTATATGCCAAGGGCCGCACCACGCGGGGGCCGAAAGTCACCAATGCCAAGGCCGGTTACTCGTGGCATAACTTCGGCGTGGCCTGGGATTTCGTGGTGTTCGATGCCAAGGGCCGACCGCTGTGGGATAGCCCGCTCATGGCAAAATGCGGCAGGATCGCAGAATCGCTGGGCCTCGAATGGGGCGGCAGTTGGACAGGATTCAAAGACACCCCGCACATCCAAATCAAAACAGGTTGCACCCTGGCCGAAGCCCGCCAACGCGTGAAGGACGGCAAGTGGTGGACGTGATAGACGCAAGCAAGCCGAACGGTCGGGACGGGAAAGCCCTCATACCCCGGGAGGCAGCTTTTCAACCATCAGCGCCCGATGATTGAATCTCCTGCCATCCACTACAAATGTGCCGTCACCAACGGCGTGGAACGTGCGGCACCTGTGGCTGTTGGGATCAATCCAGGCCCGCACTCCCTCAAGGACAAACAGGTCGTGCTTCTTCACGTAGTCGATGACGCGGCATTCGATGTTTGCGATGCATTCGGCAATGAGCGGGGCCTTGATCGCTTTGGCCTTCGCCGGAGTCAGCCCGAACTTCCGGAATTTATCGGTGTCGGCCCCCGAGCAGGTTCCAATCCTCACCACTGTTTCCGCCATGTCGACGGAAGGTATGGCGATGACGCATTCCTTTGTTTGCGTGAGCGCGTGAAAGGAGTGGTTCCATGCGCCCGTCACGAACGCCAGTTTCGGGGTGAAGTCCATCACCAGCGTCCATGAGATCGTCATGATGTTCTTCTTGCGCCCTACCGCGGTCGTTACCAGTGTCACCGGTCCGGGTTCAATCAGCATGAATGCTTTCGCGATAGGCAACTCTTTCATATCCGTGTTTCCTTTCCGTGGTGCGTATGGCCGTTTGCAAACATATCACCCGATGCCGTAGTGCCAATGAAATTGTTGGCGGCCTTTATGGCGATTCCGGCGAGCGTTGACACCCTCCGCCGTGCATGGCCCGAGGACTATTCATCACCGGATTCAATGTTTCAGAGGTGCTCGCCATCCAGCGCCGCGCCAAGGAATTGTTGCTGGAAGGCAAGACGGTCATGAACTGGAACGACGCGGACACATCCGTCTCCAAGCAGTTCACCATGTCCGTCGCGGAAGTCCTTGAGGAATGCGCCCACGCGTTGCGTGTTCTGGATCCGGTTACCTATGGCAAACCCCGCATCGCTGCCACCTCATTCATCGACGGCTATCTCCCGAAATGATCAGTCTTAAATCCATCGCACTGCGCTGGCTGCCACCGGTCCTCGTTCCCAAGGCGTGGGGATCACCATTCGAGGCGGCGAACTGGTCGCCCCGCCGTGGCACGGTGCCGGGGGCCTACCCAACCGACGCCCGCAACGAACTCACGCCGGGCGTGCGCACCGAACTGGTCCGCAAGTCGCGCTACCTCCACAAGAACAGCGGATTTGTCAGGGAACTGGTCGGCAACATGGCGATCTATTCCACGGGCGACGGCATCCGCGTTCAGGCGCAATCCGGCAACCCCGTATGGAACCGCGCCGCCGAGGCGTACTTCGCCCTGTGGTCCGCGCGCTGCGAGGTCACGCGGCGGTTTTCATTCGAGGAATGCCAGGCTATTGTCTGTCGTGGGATGGACATCGACGGCGAATACTTCATTCACAAAACCCGTGATGCCGAAGGTGAACCGCGCATCCAACTAATCGAATCCCACCGGATCGGCGACGAGTTCGGATCGAAGGAAACCATCGACGGCGTGGGACTTGATGCCTGGGGCGCGCCGGTTTTCTATCGGGTGCTTGAGGACAATAACAAATCCCGCGACCTGCCGGCCGAATCTCTCCTGCACCTGTTCGAGCCGGAATGGGCGGGTGGCGTCCGCTCTCATCCCACCATCCAGCATTCCATCAACCATGTCCTCGATGAGATGGAATTGCTCGCGCTCGAAAAACACGCGGTCAAGGACAACGCCGATGTGGCGCGGATTTTGAAAACGGCCCGTGGCGAGTTGGATGACAACGGTGACTTCGTGGTCGGTGGCGGGACGGGCAGTGGAGTGGAATCCAGCGATCCGGTAACACTGCAACGCATCATCGGCGGCAAGCTGGTGTCGCTCAAACCCGACGAATCGTTAGACAGCTTTCAGTCAAACCGCCCGAGCCCCACGTTCACCGGATTCCTTGAGCACCTGCGGCGTGATTCGGCCCTTGGCATGATCCCGTTCGAGTTCGCGGCGGATTCCAGCAAGATCGGCGGCGCGGGCGTGCGCTTGGTCGTCGCCAAGGCGGATCGCCGGTTCTCATTCCGCCAGATGATCCTGGAACGGCGTCTCATCCGCCCGGTGTGGGCCTATGTGATAGGTGATGCAATCAGCCGGGGATTCCTACCGCCCGTGGCCGAATGGTGGAAAATCAGTTCAGTTCCACCCAAGCGCGTGACTGTGGACGCTGGCCGCGAAGCCCAGCAAAACCGCTCGGATGTGGAGATGGGGCTCAAAACCCTGTCAGACCATTACGCCGAACTTGGCGCGGATTTTGGCGAGGAAATCGAACGCCGGGCCTGCGATGCGAAATTGATTTTGGAAACGGCTACCAAGTATGGGGTGCCGGTGGAAATGCTGTGGAAACCTTCTGGCGGATCCGTCCAGCATCCCTAAAACAGTGGGGTAGTCACATGTCTTTTAGAAGCGCGAGATCGTCCTGTTCCGGGAGATCTGGGTCCCCCGCCAGGTTAAGTGTAAGATCCGAAGCTTTTTTCTTCCCCTTGCGCGGCATAAGAGCTAGGAATCCTCCCAAGGAATATGGAAACAGTCGAATCGCTCAGTAAAAAGATCGAGAGCCTCGAAAGGCAACTCAATGAAACTCAAGCTGTTTCGCGACAGTATCTCCAAAATGTCGCACATCAATTGACGGCTCCAATTGGGGCGATCAAATGGAGCATCGAAGCACTGCGGGATGAACGGGTTCCTCTTGCAAGGAAGCAGACGTTGATGCGATCTGTCTATTCCCAATCAACGATTCTGGTACATGTAATCAAGAACTTCACTCTCATGTCGAATCTTGAAGCTGATCATGAACTGGGGCAGTTCCGTGAGCAGCCAGAACCTACGGACATACGGTTGTTGGCGATCAATTTGGTGAACGATTTTCAGCCACAAGCGTATGAACGAGGCATCACGATCGATGTCAACGATGATAGTTTTGATAAGACGTATCGAGACAAGCTCCTTGAAATCGAGAAGAATCTTGTTGCTCAGGCTTTGTCCAACGTGATTGAGAATGCCGTTAAATATGCAGACCCAGACAGCAAGATTGAAGTCCGAGCCTGGTTAAGTACAAATTGCATTGGCCTTGTAGTTGAGAGCCAGGGAATACCAATTTCTCCATCTGATACAAAGCGAATTTTCGAACGGGGATTCCGTGGCACATCAGCGCAGCAAAGTGTGGCTGCGGGAACGGGATTCGGCTTGTATCTTGCGTCCAGAATTATGGATTTTCATCACGGGTCTATTTTTGTCGAGCCGAAAGGGCGTCGAAGTTCCTTCAAAATGGAATTCCCAAAGAGCCGCCTCATTGGCTAAATGTTACCGACATGCCAAAGAAGTATACAATCGTGTTTGTGGATGACGAACCAGCGTCAACGGAAGCGTTGCGTATTCTAATGACTGCTGAAGGATATCGATGCATCACGTTTACAAACATGTCGGAGGCTGTCGACTTTCTCGAAGAGAATGTCGTGCACGCTCTTGTGACGGATGTCATGATGCCAAGTGGCGACCGATTTCCAGAAATCGATTCTTCGGAGACTGGATTTCATTTTGCAGAATTGGTAAGGGATCAATTTCCCGACATTGGTGTCGTTTGTTTGTCTGTCATTGGAGATCAGGTAAAGATCAAGATGCTCAAGCGGATGGGGGTTCTTTACTTAAGGAAGGGGGAAACTCCTTTGGCAACTGCAATGAGGGTTATCGAATCTAAGGCAACTGGCATAATAAGGTACAATAGTTGAAAAACGTTGTGAAAATACTTCTAGTTGAAGACGATAGTTTCTTTGCATCGAGAATCATAGAATTCCTGATGGATAATGGTCTCGCGGTAGACAAGTCACCGTCTGCGGAAGATGCATTAGATAGGGATCTTATGGAATATGATGCAGCCATTATTGACGTAATGCTTCCCAATAGACCTGATTTGTCAGGGATTTCATTTGAAGAGTCAAGAGGTGGTTTTATGACAGGGGTAGCAGTTGCTAGAAGGATGCGAGCAAAGATCGCAAGCTTCCCCGTGATAATCCTCTCCGCTGAAGTGGATGGACGAGAAGCGAGATCTTGGGCTCGCGACCAAGGTGTTCCGTTCGTGTCTAAAGTTGAACATCCGTCGCGGCTGCTAAGTGCGCTTGGCAAATTGGGGATAGAGTGTGCCATAGCTACCCCTCGTGCATTCATTGTCCATGGACATGACGAAGAGTTGCTCATGGAGACAAAGGACTTCCTACAGAATTCACTAGGGTGGAGCGAGCCTTTGGTTCTTCGAGAACAACCAAATCTCGGAAAGGCTATCATCGAAAAATTCGAAGAAGTGGCAGGACGTGTGGACTGGATTTTCGTTCTGTTATCACCTGATGACAAGATCACACCCGAGGGAGAAAGTATTGAATTGCGGCGAGCACGGCAAAATGTGATTTTCGAGTTTGGGTTTTTCTATGGAATGCTAGGGCGCAAGGAGGGGCGGGTAATAGTATTGAAAAAGGGTGAGGTTGAGTTGCCTTCAGATATTAGCGGCGTCGTTTGGATCGATGTTTCGAATGGAGTGAAGGCGGCGGGAGAGTTTATTCGGCGTGAAGTCAATGCGCGGAGATGATCTATGCCAAACGGGTTCTATGGCGATCAGTCGTTTTTGCCGTTGCCCGGACTGGAGCAGTTGAATTTCGTTGAGTCATCGGTAAGCGTATAAGCTTGCTGACTCTTCGTTGACACCGCCCACCGGGCGTGAATCCGGTATTCCTGCAAAATCCTGATTGGCTCATTCAGCCCGAAGCCCTGCGTTCCATGGTGGCGGCAACCCGTTCGTTCCTGGATCGTGGTGCTGCTCTGCCCCAACCCGGCCAGTCCAGTCCGCTCCTCAGCGTCGAGGATGGCATCGGCACCGTGTCCATCGACGGGCCGATCCTACGCAAGCCGGATGTGTTCTCCCGTGTGCTGTTAGGTGCCACGGACTCCGAGGAGATCGGCGCGGCCCTGCGTGAAGCAGGTGGGCGTGACGACATCAAGGCGGTGTTTCTGGACATAGACTCACCCGGCGGCACCGTGGCAGGCACTCCCGAACTGGCAGCCACCGTCGCGTCTATCAACACACAGAAACCGGTTTATGCATTCTCTTCCGGCCAGATGTGTTCCGCCGCCTATTGGATCGCCAGCCAGGCACGCGCCATCTATGCCACACCATCCGCCCGAGTTGGATCCATCGGCGTGGTGCAGGCCGTGATCGACGACACCGCCGCGCTCGATGCCAAGGGGATCAAGGTCGAGGTGTTCGCGGTCGGCAAATACAAGGCGATGGGCGCACCCGGCACGCCGCTAACAGACGACCAGCGCGAACTCATCCGTTCCAACATAGCGGAAACCGCACAGGAGTTTCATGCCGCCGTGTTGGCGCGGGGCCGTTCGATTCCGCCCGAGGCCATGGAAGGCCAGACATTCAGCGCGCGGCAGGCACAGCGATTCAATCTGGCGGGCATGGTTTCAGACCGCTCGGAAGCGATGCGCCGCCTCCGGGTTTATCACGCGGCGGTTGACACGCAATCCCGTGCGATGAACGACTCACCCGAAGACTTGCTAGCAGCAGCCCGCATCCAGGTCGCCGACCTCCAGCGGGATCACAAAGCCCAGGCCGACCTGTTGGCCGAAGCGTCCACCAACCTCGATTCGCTGCGCGGCGAAGTCGCATTGCTCACCGCTGAAATCGAAACGCTCAAGGCAGAGCGCGATGCGGCAAGCGCCAACGCCACCAACCTGCAAACCCGTGTCACGGAACTCCAGTCAGCCCGGTTGGATGCGTCCAACCTGCAATCCCGCATCGTGGAACTACAGGCGGCACAATCCGATTTCGACACCCGCGTCCAGACCGAGGTGGCCCGCGTTGTCGCCTCCACCGGCACCACGCTTCCGGCCCGCGTCACTCCCGCAGGGGACGCCACCCAGGCCGCAGAACTCCACGCGCAGTTCGCCGCCATCACCGACCCGGCCGCGCAAACCGCCTTCTGGCGCAAGCTCACGCCCGAACAACAAGCCCTCATCCTCAAACACCAAGCCTAACACCCCGCCATGTCCAATACTCTAACCAACGTCAAAGACATCAAGGTCGCCCAGAAGGCGCTCATGCCCTTCATGGCACAACTGCTGCCGGTCACCGCGTTTTCCATCGACTTCAGCCCGCTGCCTGCCGACAAGCTCGACACGGTGCGCGTGCCCCTGGTCGGCGCTCCCAGCACGTCGAGCGACTTCGCGGGCGACTACACCGCCAACGCGGATTCCACGGTGACCGTGGCGCCCGTCGTGCTCAACCGTCACAAATACAAGACCGTGCATGTCACGGCGCGCGAGAACGCGGAGACCGCCCTCAACACGCTTGAAACGCTGGTCGAGGCCGCGGCCCAACAACTCGCGCAGGACGTGCTGGTGGACATCCTCTCGGTGGTGACCGCCGCCACCTACGGTGCGCCCGGCATCCCGGCTCTAGCAGCCACTTCCTTCGATTACAAGAAGGTGCTCGGCATCCGGGAAGTTTGCGGCAATGCCAAGATGCCGCCCAATCCGCGCTCGCTGGTGCTCGACGCCGGTTACTTCACCAACCTGTTAGCCGACGACGTGGTGGCGAAAAGTTTCAACCTGAACCTCAACGCGCCGGCGGTCACCGAAGGCATGGTGAAACGGCTCGCCGGATTCAACCTGCACGAGACGACGATCATCCCGTCCGACCACGCGGAAA
>CAISTY010000239.1 GCA_903888515.1 Akkermansiaceae bacterium
CGGCGGGATCAGGTTGCTGCCCGACGGCAGCATTGAAATCGTGGTCGAACCCCGGACTTCCAAGTAAGCCGTGGACATCGACCCGCGATCCGCAGGCAACATCGCCACGCTCAGAAAAGACGCGCAAGGCAAGGCCCGCGAATGGTTGCTCCAGTGCCTTGAGGCGGGCATCAACGTGAAGGTGATCTGCGGCACCCGCACCTATCAGGAGCAGGCGGCGTTGTATGCCAAGGGCCGCACCACACGGGGGCCGAAAGTCACCAACGCCCAGGCCGGTTACTCGTGGCACAATTTCGGTGTGGCCTGGGATTTCGTGGTGTTCGACGCTAACGGAAATCCTCTGTGGGACAGCCCGTTGATGGAACGCTGCGGCAAGATCGCCGAATCGCTGGGCCTCGAATGGGGCGGCGGTTGGACAGGATTCAAGGACACTCCGCACATCCAGATCAAAACCGGCTGCACGCTGGCCGACGCACGCCAGCGGGTGAAGGATGGCAAGTGGTGGGCGTGAATGGGAAAGGCAGGGACAATTGCGTTCGGTTAGGTGTGATCGGATACGTGAGATATTGTTTCTTGTAACAGCGAATCAACTCTGTCCCGTATTCTCTGAAAGCGCCATATCCGTGACTTCTACCAGGCTCTTGAGAAACCGTATAGCCTTTGCCAGATCCTCGCGCTTCACCGGATGGGGTTTGGTTGGACCACCTGCATCCGGCTCTTTGGAACGGTGGACGATATCGCCCCGTATGCCGAGCAAATCGTCCAATTTCTTCTTGGCGGCACCAATCTCGTATCCGGGCCATTTCCAGTGTTTCGTCACATCCACTCCCACGTAGTCCAAAAATATCTTGCGGGTCTTGTCAGAAGCAGGGTTATTAAAACGCTTCAGTTCTTCCTCTAGTCTCGCTTGCATGAACTTTCCCGTGTGGCTTCCTTGGACCACCTGCGGATTGCGGGAGACTTGCTGATACACCAGGTCTTCAACGAATGTTTCCCATGCGGTGAGCGCCATTACCAAACCAGCACGCTTAAGCACCTCGGCGTTTTTCGGCGGTGGTTTGGTCTGACTGTCAAAGTGTGCTAGTAGATCCTCCGCATCTCGGATCGAAATTTCAAACATCTCACGCGCCTTGGACATGGTGGTTTCTCTATCAAACCCGCGGCATGTGGCCAAGTCGAATATTTTGTGGTGGCAAGGTGTTTGTTGACACCCGCCCGCCGTACATGGCACGCGGACTCTTCATCACCGGATTCACGGTCGCCGAGGTGCTGGCCATCCAGCGCCGCGCAAAGGACCTGTTGCTGGAAGGCAAGACCGTCATGAACTGGAACGACGCAGACACATCGGTTTCCAAACAGTTCACGATGACCGTCTCTGAGGTCCTGGACGAATGCGCCCACGCGTTGCGCATTCTGGATCCGGCCACCTACGGCAAACCCCGCATCGCGGTCACGTCCTTCATCGACGGCTACCTCGCCAAATGATCAGCTTCAAAAACATCGCTCTGCGCTGGCTGCCACCGGTCCTCATTCCAAAAGCATGGGGATCGCCGTATGAGGCTGCCAACTGGTCGCCCCGCCGTGGCACGGTGCCGGGTGCTTATCCGACCGATTCGCGCAACGAACTGACGCCGGGCGTGCGCACCGAACTGGTCCGCAAGTCTCGCTACCTCCACAAGAACAGTGGTTTCGTTAGAGAGTTGGTTGCCAACATGGCGATCTATTCGACCGGCGACGGCATCCGCGTCCAGGCGCAATCCGGCAACCCCGCATGGAACCGCGCCGCCGAGGATTTCTTTTCCCTGTGGTCGGCGCGCTGTGAGATCACCCGGCGGTTTTCATTCGAGGAATGCCAGGCGCTCGTCTGCCGGGGTATGGACATCGACGGCGAATATTTTATTCACAAGACCCGCGATGCCGAGGGAGAACCGCGCATCCAGTTGATCGAATCCCACCGGATCGGCGACGAGTTCGGATCGAGAGAAACCATCGACGGCGTGGGACTCGACTCCTGGGGCGCTCCGGTTTTCTATCGGGTACTTGAGGATAACAACAAATCCCGCGACCTCCCGGCTCCCTCGATCCTCCATATTCACGAACCGGAATGGGCGGGCGGCGTGCGCTCGCATCCCTCGATGCAGCATTCGATCAACCATATCCTCGACGAGATGGAATTGCTCGCCCTTGAGAAACACGCGGTCAAGGACAACGCCGATGTGTCGCGCATCCTCAAGACGGCACGCGGCGAAATTGACGACAACGGTGACTTCGTGGTCGGGGGCGCGGGTGGCAACACGGAAGCCAGCGATCCGGTGTCGCTCCAGCGCATTGTCGGCGGCAAGCTCGTCGCCCTCAAACCCGACGAATCGTTAGACAGCTTCCAGTCGAACCGCCCGTCGCCCACGTTCACCGGATTCCTCGAACACCTGCGGCGCGATTCCGCCCTCGGCATGATCCCGTTCGAATTCGCCGCGGATTCCAGCAAAATTGGCGGCGCGGGCGTTAGATTGATCGTCGCCAAGGCGGATCGTCGGTTCTCATTCCGCCAGATGATCCTTGAACGCCGCCTCATCAGGCCGGTGTGGGCCTATGTGATCGGCGACGCCATCAGCCGGGGTTTCCTGCCGCCCATCGCCGGATGGTGGAAGATCGCCATTGTGGGGCCAAAACGTGTTACCGTAGATGCGGGACGGGAAGCCCAACAAAACCGTGCTGACGTGGAGATGGGTTTGAAAACCCTATCAGATCATTACGCAGAGCTTGGCGCGGACTTCGGCGAGGAAATCGAACGCCGCGCCAGCGATGCGAAGTTGATTCTTGAAACGGCTACCAAGTATGGCGTGCCGGTGGAGATGCTTTGGAAGCCTTCAGGAGGTGCTAGTGTCATGCCGCCAACGCTGATACCGCAAGCCGGGCGTGAATCCGGTATTGCTTCAAAATAGCGGTCTCTAGTCCAATCTTTCCAAGGAAACTAGAAGAAACTTCGAAAAACGTCTTGAAGCAGCTAAAATGGGCGCTTAGTCTAGTCGCCAGTTAGGCGAACTGGAAAATACGAACAAATGGACGAAATACCGAGTTTCTCATTTTTTTTGGAACAAGCCGAGTTGGGAAAGAAGAATGCCCAATACAATGTCGGTATCCTCTACTCTCTGGGTAACGGTGTGGCCAAAGACGAGCAAAAGGCTTTTGAATGGTTCCGTAAGGCGGCTGATCAGGGACTCGACTTAGCGCAATACAATGTAGGCCACTGCTACAAGGAAGGCTGTGGAGTCGATATTGATGAAATGGAAGCGATGAGTTGGTTCCGAAAGGCGGCTGACCAGGGATTTTCCGCAGCCCAATACAAACTTGGCCACGCCTACCAAACGGGTTGCGGTGTCGTGAAAGATGAACAGGAGGCCTTCTATTGGATGAAAGAAGCCGCTGATCAGGGAGTGGTGGGCGCACAAATGGCGATCGCAGTTTGCTACATGGATGGCACTGGGATAGAAAAGAATGCTCAACAGGCGGCTATTTGGCTCCGCAAGGCCGCAGATCAAGGCGTTCCGCTCGCACAATCGATCTTCGGTGTCTATTTATCCCTTGGCTTTGGGGTCGAGAAAGACGAATGCGAAGCGGTTGATTGGTTTCGTAAAGCTGCTGAACAAGACGATCCGGCAGCGCAGTTAAATCTTGGTTTTTGTTATGCTCAGGGGCAAGGCATACGGGAGAACAAACAGGCGGCCGTTCACTGGTTCCACAAGGCTGCCAGTCAAGGAAACCCGGAGGCGCAGTACAATCTGGGACTTTGCTATAAGAACGGCAGAGGAGTTGATATAGACGATGATGAAGCAGAGAATTGGTTCCGCAAGGCCGCAAAGAATGGACTAGCGGCAGCGGAACAGGCACTTGGGTATAAATTTAGGAATAGCCTTGAGGAGTGGGAAGCAATGCTTGGAGATTTTGATGCGCTGAGTAAGCGAATATCATGACGAAGCCTTCAGTCGTCACGTTGACACCGCCAACCGGTGCGTGAATCCGGTTTTTCTTCAAAGCAACAGTGATTGGCTCATTCAGCCCGATGCGCTGCGCTCGATGGTGGCGGCGTCCCGTTCGTTCCTGGATCGTGGTGGTGCGTTGCCCCAGTCGGCCCCGTCCAGTCCGTTACTCAATGTTGAAGACGGCATCGGCACCGTGTCCATCGACGGCCCGATCCTGCGCAAGCCGGATGTCTTTGACCGCGTGCTGTTAGGTGCCACCGATTCGGAAGAAATCGGCGCGGCTTTACGTGAGGCCGGCCAGCGGGACGACATCAAGGCGGTGTTTCTCGACATCGACTCGCCCGGCGGCACCGTGGCCGGCACTCCCGAACTTGCCGCCACCGTGGCATCTATCAACGAGCGCAAACCGGTCTATGCCTTTTCTTCCGGCCTGATGTGTTCGGCGGCCTACTGGATCGCCAGCCAGGCACGGGCCATCTATGCCACGCCCTCCGCACGGGTTGGATCTATCGGCGTGGTGCAGGCCGTGATCGACGACACCGCCGCACTTGATGCCAGGGGCCTCAAGGTGGAGGTGTTCGCGGTGGGCAAATACAAGGCGATGGGCGCACCCGGCACGCCGCTAACAGACGACCAGCGCGATCTCATCCGCTCGAACCTGGCGGAAACCGCCGGGGAGTTCCATGCCGCGGTGCTGGCGCGGGGCCGTTCGATTCCGCCCGAGGCCATGGAAGGGCAAACCTTCAGCGCGCGGCAGGCCCAGCGGTTCAATCTGGCGGGCATGGTTTCAGACCGCGCCGAGGCGATGCGCCGCCTGCGCGTTTATCACGCGGCGGTTGACACGGGATCAAGGGCGATGAACGCACCACTAGAAGATATGCTGGCAGCATCCCGCACGCAGGTTGAAACCCTCCAGCGGGATCACAAAACCCAAACCGACCTGCTGGTCGATGCCCGCACGCAGGTTGAAACTCTCCAACGAGACAACAAGGCCCAGACCGACCTGTTGGCCGAAGCGTCCTCTAACATCGAGAGCCTGCAAGGGCAATTGTCCGTGTTGACCGCTGACCTCGAAACCGTCCGCGCTGAACGCAATACGGCAAGCGCCAATGCCACCACCCTGCAAACCCGCGTCACGGAACTCCAGTCAGCACAAACCGATTTCGACACCCGCGTTCAGACCGAGGTGGCCCGCGTCGTGGCCTCCACCGGCACCACGCTTCCGGCCCGCGTCACTCCAGCAGGGGACGCCACCCAAGCCGCTGAACTCCACGCGCAGTTCGCCGCCATCACCGACCCGACCGCGCAAACCGTCTTCTGGCGCAAGCTCACGCCCGAACAACAAGCACTCATTCTCAAACACCAAGCCTAACACCCCACCATGTCCAACACCCTCACCAACGTCAAAGACATCAAGGTCGCCCAGAAGGCGCTCATGCCCTTCATGGCACAACTGCTGCCGGTCACCGCGTTTTCCATCGACTTCAGCCCGCTGCCCGCCGACAAGCTCGACACGGTGCGCGTGCCCCTGGTCGGCGCGCCCAGCACGTCGAGCGACTTCGCCGGTGACTACACGGCCAACGCGGATTCCACGGTGACCGTGGCGCCGGTCGTGCTCAACCGCCACAAGTACAAGACCGTACATGTCTCGGCGCGCGAGAACGCGGAGACCGCCCTCAACACGCTCGAAACCCTCGTCGAGGCCGCGGCCCAACAACTCGCGCAGGACGTGCTGGTGGACATCCTCTCGGTGGTGACCGCCGCCACCTACGGCGCGCCCGGCATCCCGGCGCTGGCCGCCACCTCGTTTGATTACAAGAAAGTGCTCGGCATCCGGGAGGTTTGCGGCAATGCCAAGATGCCGCCCAATCCACGCTCGCTGGTGCTCGACGCCGGTTACTTCACCAACCTGCTGGCCGACGACGTGGTGGCCAAGAGCTTCAACCTGAACCTCAACGCGCCGGCGGTCACCGAAGGCATGGTGAAACGGCTCGCCGGATTCAACCTGCACGAGACGACGATCATCCCGTCCGACCACGCGGAAAGACTCGTGGGCTTCGCGGCCCATGCCAGCGCGGTGGCGGTGGCCATGCGTTACCTCCAACCGGTGGCCGACTATCAGCAGGCCGGTGCCGTCACCGATCCCGCCACCGGCATGACATTCGGTTACCTGCGCTTCACCGACACCCGCGCCAACAAGGTGTTCGTCACCCTCGAATGCCTCTA
>CAISTY010000240.1 GCA_903888515.1 Akkermansiaceae bacterium
GGTTTTTGAAGGAATACTCATCTAATACTCCTTCATGTTGTTGGCGAGGTTTCGCGCGTTTCGCGGTTCCATTAGATTCAAGATTTCCCAACCGCGAAAAAACGCGAATCAACGCGAAATGAATCTGGTATTTGAGTTTCCGAGGGATCCACACTTTATTTCTGCTTCGCGTGATTTCGCGCGTTTCGCGGTTCCCATTGGATCAGATTTTATCAACCGCGAAAAACGCGAATCAACGCGAAGGTTTTTGTAGTAAACAAGAGCGCTCGCTCCCGGTTTCTATATTCTTTTCAGCATCACACGCATTCGGATTATGGAACTTATCTTCCGAGAAGAAGTGTATCAAATTGTTGGCGCCTGCATGGAGGTATTCAAGGACAAGGGACAGGGATTCGTGGAGCCTGTTTATCAGGATTGCCTCGAAATCGAGTTGGCACATCAGCGTATACCATTTGACGCTCAAAGGTCATTGGACTTGTTCTACCGGAATGAGCGCTTGAAATGCAGTTACATCCCTGACCTCGTTTGCTACAATAGGATCATCGTGGAGTTAAAAGCCGTCAAATGCCTAACTGACGACCATCGAAAACAGCTTCTCAACTACCTTAAAGCAACTGACCTTGAAGTAGGTTTGCTCGTCAATTTCGGCAACCCGAACGGATTAGAATGGGAGCGCATGGTGCGTTCAAAGAAGTAACCAACCTTCGTGTTTCCAATCGAAAGAATCATATTGATTCAACCGCGAAACTCGCGAAATGACGCGAAATGAATCTAAGCATATAGAATTGATATGGTTCAATCCGAGTGGCGAGTGGGGAGCCAACATGTATATAATCCAGCATCCCATTCTTCCTTCGCGTTATTTCGCGTTTTTCGCGGTAATTTCTCTTCATTTCAGTTCTCTTCACCGTGCTACGGAGAGAATTGTGGGAATTTCGTGTTGCTGAGCCTCCTTTATTAACCCTCTCCTGCGAGACTCCAGCCTGCGTTATCATGGCCCGCCGCCTGAACATTCTGTTATCCGCCTACTTTTGCTCGCCATACCGCGGTGGTGAATCGGCGGTGGGTTGGCAGACTGCAATCGGTCTGGCCAAACACCACGATGTAACCGTGATCTGTGGCGATCACGCGAAGGATTCCCCCACCGCCCGTGAAATTACCCGTTATCAGGAGGAGAACGGGCTGCCGGCAGGGTTGAAGATCGCGCACGTCCAGGCGCGTGGTTTAGCCCGTGGATTTTACCTGCTGCATCAACTTCCGGGACTATGGTTTCTCTATTATGAAGGATACCGCCGCTGGCAGAAGCAGGCTTTGGAAGAGGCAGGGCGTCTTCATGCCGGTACCCCATTCGATCTGGCGCATCAACTGACTATCATCACCCTCCGCGAACCCGGATATTTGTGGCGCTTGGGTCTTCCATGGTTCTGGGGTCCCATCAACGGAGCCGCCAACATGCCATGGCGGTTTCTATTTTCATTCGGAGTGAATGGCTGTTACCGGCATTTGAGCCGGAATGTCCTGAACTTGCTGTACACACGGTTCGCTCGTCGAAGCCGGATCGCAGCAAGCCGCGCAGCCAAGATATGGGCAGTGACTCTTGAGGACAAGGACTTGGTAGAGCGTATATGGAATGGTCATGCGGAAATCATGATTGAAACCGGGGCAACCCCCAAACCCGGAGTATCCCCGAAACGCCTGGCTGGAACGGAACCACTGAGACTGGCATGGTGTGGCAACATCGAAGCGAGAAAAGCTCTTCATATCGCGCTCTCCGCTATCGCTCAACTGCCGGATGGACGTGATGTGGAATTACATGTGATCGGGATGGGACCCGAATTGACACGGTGCCAGCGACAGACCGCAGTTCTTGGATTGACATCCAACATCAAATGGCATGGGCGCGTGAGTCATGCAGAAGCCCAAGCACTCATGGGATTATGCCACTTGCTCGTTCATACGGCATTGAAGGAAGGCACTCCCCACGTTCTTCTCGAGGCCATGAGTCAAGGTCTGCCCGTGATCTGCCATGACTCATGCGGCATGGGAATCGCGGTGAATGAGTCCTGTGGAATCAGGATTCCCATGTACGATCCTGTTACCAGTATCGAGGGATTCAATAATGCCATTCTACGTTTCTCGGTGGAACCGGATCTTCTGGAGCAACTTTCAAGAGGGGCGCTACAGCGTGCCCGCGAACTGTCGTGGGAATCCCATATCGACAAAATCTGCAAAGCCTACCGGACGGTGCTTGATGCACCTGATCGGAATCCACAATCCTGATCGCACATTCCGGCTAGATCCGACATCATCATGAAAACCAGGCCATTACCGCTGATTGACAAGTACCCGTGGATTGCCAACCGGGTTAGAGGAGGGAGGGTTCTGGATGTGGGTTGCACCGGCTGGCCATGGACTGTGGATCGGGCCAGTGGCGGCAGTCTGCTGCATTCCATGCTGTGCGACGTTTCCGATCAATGCGTGGGCGTGGACCTTGACGAGGAGGGCATCACACAGTTGCGGGATTTGATGCCCGGACGGGAATTCCATGTGCTCAATGCGGAACAAATGGGTTCGGCACCAGAGTTGGCAGGCACCCAGTGGGACTACATCGTCGCGGCGGACGTTGTCGAGCACATGAACAATCCGGGATTGTTTTTCGAGTCCGCATTCAAACTCCTGGCCAACGGTGGCACCTTGATTGTCACGCTTCCCATTGCCTTTTCCGCGAAACGTTTTTTTTGGCTGTTATTCACCGGACACGAACAGGTTCACCCGGATCACACCGCCTACTTCTCCGAAGCCACCTTGTCCCGGATCGGCGAGCGACACGGTTTTCAAATCGCATCCATGTTTGCGTTCCAGTGGGTCAATCCAACAATCAAGAACCGGATTTCCAATCTGCTTGCCGCACCGTTATTATGGCTATCGAGAGGCCGCTGCGCCGATGAGGTGGCTGTGGAATTTTGCAAGAAGGACTCATGATCGGAATCTCCATCGACCCTCAATCTCATGGCAAAAAACCATATCCAACTGCTCTGCTTGGTTGCAGTCACGATACACTCCCTCGCAGACGCTGAAATCAACTCCGGTGGCGGTAAGTCTTTGGATGGCGTGATCTACAATCAATCATCCATTGGGGACCCGTTCGCAACACTCACGACTGAGTCCCACCTAACCAGCAACCATCACGGGCTGATCGAAGTAATCTATCCAATAACGCCCTCGTCCATCTCAGACGTCAATGGAAACGGACTGCCCGATGGCTGGGAAGTCCAATATTTCGGAGCACTGGGTGCCGATCCTGCCGCCGATGGGGACAACGACGGCACCAGCAACCTGCTGGAATACCTTGCAGGCACAAACCCCAACAGCCCGTCTTCGGTATTCCGTCCTCAAGGCACCTATATCAGCGGAGTTTTCAAACTGCCGATTCCATGCGTCTCCGGGCGGAACTATCAAATCTGGGTTTCCCGTGACTTGCAAAGCTGGACGTTGAAAAGCACACTAACCGGTAACAACCTTGAACAAATTTTCGAGTTTGACGAGACCACCATTACCTCCGGCTCTCTCCACTGTCCCATCCATCCATCCAATTACTTCTTCCGCATTCAAATCCTGATTCCCTGAATCCAACACCCTAAACCGCGTGAAAAGATTCCGGTATCTCCTCACTTTCGCCGCCGCGATCTTCATGGCTTGTTCTGCGCCTGCTACAGTGCCGTCTGCGATCAACTATCAAGGACGACTGACCGATGCGGCAGGCGTTCCGCAAGGCGGCATCAAATCAATGAGCGTTAAAATCTTCGACGGCTCCACCGCCGGCATACTTCTCTATTCGGAGACGGTAGGCAATGTCGCCATTGATGCGAACGGGGTTTATGGTTTCCAGTTTGGCGCCAGTGGCATCCTGGGTGCATTGGCAAGCGGCTCCGAACAGTGGTTGGAACTGAGTGTCAATGGTGTCCCGCAAACACCACGGCAGAGGTTGCTGGCGGTTCCATTCGCAATGATTGCCGGTGGTCTCCCTGATGGCACGGTTACGGCTCCGATGATTGCCAACGGCGCCGTCGGTGCCAGCAAGCTTTCGCCGGGTGCGGCATCCGCCAATCTTTCACTTCCGGGACCATTCGCCAACCGCGCCGAAGCGATCGCCGGTGGGGTGGGTGATGGATCGCTTTACTTCAAGCCAGATGGATCAATTTGGAGGGTTGCACTATTTCAACCACTGACAAAATTCTGCGCGGTTGGAGACTCGATCACCGACAGGTCGACCTACTATACACAGTCTGGATATGACGCGATATGCTACTGCAACAGTGGGTGGGCTGCGATCCTCGAGCAGTTAGCCAATCGAAAGATCGTTTCAGTCGGCCCGACGGTGATGAACCCCTCCAAGGTTGGCGTATACTATAATCGCGATCACGGATATTCTGGTATCACCGCTTATTTCTACATGAACGGATCTCCGTTTCTGCCAAGTGGATTCCACCCGATCGACGACGCTATTGCCTCGAACCCGGATGTCTATATTGCCCACATCGGCACGAATGACCTTGATCAAGCTGCCGAGACTATAGCGCAGCGCGTGCGTGCGGTATGGGCAGCACTCACAGCCACAGGGAAACCCGTTATCGGCACCGACATTCTGCAACGCGCCGCTTCCCACAACGATCCGATATCCCGCGACAAAATCATCGCCGTGAATGCGATCCTTCGCTCCAGTTGGCGGACTGCCGGGCTGACGTCTTATCGCCAGTGGGACGACCTCATCGACAAGGATCCAGCCACCGGATATGCTGCCAAGTCGGAATTCCCAGAACCCGCCGACGGCATCCATCCGAGCATGCGAGTGAGTCTAAAACTGGCCCACGATCTTCACAGTTTGCTGCGTCCCT
This sequence comes from Akkermansiaceae bacterium, assembly GCA_903888515.1. Classification (GTDB taxonomy): domain Bacteria; phylum Verrucomicrobiota; class Verrucomicrobiia; order Verrucomicrobiales; family Akkermansiaceae; genus Luteolibacter. The sequence continues at coordinate 4,896 of CAISTY010000240.1, forward strand.
ATTATGCAGGCATCTCACCAGTCGCGCCTGCTTACGGTGACACCAGGTGGGCGACATTGTTTTCCAATGTCACAGGTGGGGTAACACTAGCGACGGGCTGGGCACAGTCTTTTTTGGGTAATGTGGGAACGGATGTGATTTTCTCCAAAATCCAGGATAGTCAAGGAGTTTGGCAGAGGGTCCAAATCGTTAATGAAAATGCCTGGTCTACGACAAAAGGAATTTACACAGCCAAAGCTGCCGGAGCAACGTTCAGTCCAGGCGTTCGATGCGTTGCCACTGCTAGAATTAGAGTACCGGCAGGAACCAATCTGAATGGCATCGGGTTGTCAGTTCAATGTGTTGGGGCGGCCGTTCCTTGGCTGTATCCTGTTTTTTCAACCGGGGCAGCGGTTTCGTCTCCAATCGGTGAGTATGATGTGACGATTTACTCAGACCCCTTCACGATTCCCGCAGGAACCACCCAACTGCAGTTTCTTATCAATCCATCCAGCGGGTCGGGCACTTTTGATTTTCAAAATGCCGGTGTTTTCAAATGTTTGTAAGCAGACGCGATTCTAACTCCTCATCGCCGGTCATCGTTATTCAGTATTACCAGTTCGATGAAAATCATTGCTTTGATGACCTGTCACAACCGGCGTGACAAGACGCTGGACTGCCTTCGGTTGCTTGCCGCGCAGAAGCCATGTGGTGCCGAGCTTGAGGTGATCGTGGTTGATGATGGATCGACCGATGGCACGGCGACTGCCATTGCCACGGAATTCCCGGATGTTCGCATCCTCGAAGGTAATGGCTCGCTGTATTGGTGTGGTGGCATGAGAATGGCATGGCGGGCTGCGGCGGAAGAGGATCCGGATTTTTACCTGTTGTTGAATGACGACACCCATCTTTATCCAGATGCGCTTCAAACAATCAGCGCGGTTTCCCATGATCATGATGACAAGGCCATCGTTGTCGGAGCCATCTGCGACCCGGATACGGGTGAGGTTACATACGGAGGACTTCGGTCCCCGCATGGCCTGATCCCCGCTAACGGGCCGACAGAGCCGTGTCACACCTTCAACGCCAACTGCGTCCTCATTCCCCGGTCCGTATATCATATTCTGGGACCGCTGCATGAACGATATACCCACGGCATGGGCGACTACGATTACGGATGGCAGGCGACCAGACGCGGCATAAAGCTTGTTCAAACCGGGAAGTATATAGGTACCTGCATGCTCAACTCCACGGGAGAAACATGGCGCGACAGAACATTGCCAAGGCGCAAACGCCTGCAGCTTCTCGAGAGTCCCAAAGGATTTCCTTTTAGGGAGAGGGTGTGTTTTAATTTCCGAAACTCCGGGTGGAAATGGCCGCTTTATGTCCTGAGCCCTTTAATCCGCATTGTCTTCGGAAGATAGGGGTGCGCGAATTTGGACCGCTGTGTGTGCTTCCTTATTTAGAGGGATCAATCAAACGTTGACCTGTTATGATTAAGATTGCCATTGTGTGTGAGGCGTTTACAAGAACGATGTCCGGAGGCAGGGCAGCCTATGCACTGGCAGAGGGATTGAAATCACTTGGCGCACATGTCGAAGTGTGGCTTACCCACAACTCTACTGGCAGAGATGGTTCCGCAGATGCGGAGTTCGGCACGATTTCCGTCAACGAGGATGACGCAACCGCGCACATGTTCCGGAAGGCAGCCGTTTCCCGCATGTTTCCCGTTTCCGTGCGCCAAGGATTCAGGGTGCTGCTGGCCACGGAACGCATGTGCATCCTGTTCACCAAAAAGTCATCGTACGGAAAATTATTGGAGCGATTCCGCCCCGATCTTGTGCATTTTGCTTCTTTTAATTTCACCAAACCTGCATGGATGATCGATGATGCTCTTGAGGCAGGCGCGAAAGTTTTGCTCCAACCGTGGGTGATGCGATTCGCATGCCATCAGGGATTCGCATACCGCGACGGAAAAGAATGTTTGGAATGTTTTGCCGGAACATTCCGGAATGCGATCAAGCGCAAGTGTTGCGGATGGATGAGTGGATTGATCGCGGGACAGGTCCGTGCCAATCTCAGGAATTCCTCCCGCAACGCCTCATGGTTTTTGTCGAGTAATTCCGACATGGATCATAAGCTGGCGCTATATGGTGTAGCAGAAGAGAAAATACTGCATCTTCCGCTGCCATTCGAATCGAACGGTTTGGAAAACATGGTTGCCAGGGATGACGGATATTTTATTTACCATGGCCAAGTAACCGACTACAAGGGGGTCCATGTCATCAAACGCCTTCTTGACTCCAATACGAATGTCAGGATTTTCATATGTCCGCCATTTGGTCAGGAGACCCTGCTCCAAAACTTCGGCATTACGGAGGGCGATCATCCTAATCTTCGGATTATAAGGGGCGTTAACTGGTCGAATGGCCTCGAACAATATCTTGCGAATTCCAGAGGCGTTCTCCTTCCCACCCTTTGGCCAACGACTGTTGAATATGCTTTGCTGGAAAGCCTGGCATTAGGCAAGCCGACCATCGCATTTGCCATCGGGGCGCACAAGGATTATCTATTGGATCGAAGTAACGCAATGGTTGCTGATCCTCAGGACATCGACGGCTATTGCCAACGTGTGGCGGAAATCAATAGCAACGCCGAATTACGAAGCACCGTGAGTAGTGGCGCTAAGGAGACTTACAACCGATATTGGTCAAAGGAAAACTGGCGCACAAGTCTGGCTGCTTGTTATTCCATGGCTGGTGTTAGCTTTCCAAACTCCCGGGTTTAGCGGCGCGTGAGGAGGTGTCGCTGGACCGGTTTTTAAGATCACATCCATGAACTCCACCACTTCCCGAGTCCCTTGGAAGACAGCAGCGTCATTTGTGGCGGGCCTGTTGTGGATTTTCTGCATCAGCATGGTGGACTGGCTGTCCGGGCCGGAAATCTCGCTTTCTGTATTTTACTTGCCGGCGATCATCTGTGTCGCCTGGTTTTCAGGACGCAGGCTGGCGACGGTGGCTGCGGTTTGTGCCGCATTGGCATGGTTGGCGGCCGACAGGGCAAGTTCGGCGGTTTATTCGAATCCCTGGATCCCGCTCTGGAACGCATCCATTCGATTCGGGTTTTTCATTATCACGGGGGTGCTCACCTCCGAAGTGAGGACACGGCACATCACCGAGGCAGCCCTGGTGGAACAGCGGGGCATATTAAAATCCATTCTCGACAGCATGGCGAGCGGGGTTCTGGTGGTGGGTGGCGACCGCAAAATCATTGTCTTCAATCCGGCGGCGGAGAAGATCTTCGGCACATCTCCGCTGGGAAGGACTGTTGACGAGTGGCTGATAGAAGTGGACGAGTTGATGTTCCCCGCAGGTCCGTCAGGCATCACTGCCGACAATGACCTCGGCAAGATCGCGTCCGGACAGGTTTATGGCAAATGCGAGGTTTCCGTCCGCAGTCACGGCCACACCGATGACACCCGGCTGGAACTGACCGCCCTACCGCTGCTCGGCGGCACGCTGGACAAATCCGGTTCGATCATTGTGTTCAACGACATCACCACGCAGAGAGAGTTGGAGAAACAAATCGACCAGGTCATCGAGAGCGAGCAGCAGCGGATTGGACAGGATTTGCACGATGGATTGTGTCAGCACCTGGTAGGTGTCGCCTTCGCAGCGGGCACCCTGCAGTCTGATCTCGAAAGCCGTGGACTGCCAAATCACGCCGGGTCAGCAGGGCGCATTGCATGGATGATCAACGGGGCTATCAGTCAAGCCCGGAGTCTCGCTCATGGACTGTATCCGGCAGGGCTGGAATCCGGACTCGAAACCGCTCTCCGCGCATTGGCGGACGCCACACATGAGTATGCGGGCATTTCATGCGAATATAGACGCAGTGGACCGGAATTCATTCCGGATGCCGGAACCGCGATCCACCTTTACCGCATCGCTCAGGAGGGGGTCACCAACAGCCTGTGCCACGCCACCGCTAAACATATAGTCATCGCGATCGACAACCGGGACAAGGATTTCGAACTTTCAATCAGCGACGACGGGACCGGCATGGATGCGGCGTCGGCCAAGCGGCGGGGAATCGGCAGGAATATCATGCAATACCGCGCCAATCTGATAGGTGGAAGGCTTGACATTCTTTCGTCGCACGGCAAGGGAACCCGTGTTTTGTGCACCGCCCCCCATTCCGCCCGCAACGCCTAAAAGGATGAAGCCGCCGGATCCATCACCAGTCGCCTCGCCCAAGCGGGTGTTTCTCGTGGATGACCATCCGATGGTTCGTGAACATCTGGCACTGATGATAGAGCAGCAGTCGGACATGCGGGTTTGCGGCGAAGCAGTGGACCTTCCCCAAGCGCTTGAGGGAATCGGCCTGACACAGCCGGATATCGCAATCATCGACATCAGTCTCAGCTCGTCCAACGGGCTGGATTTGATCAAGGAAATCAGATCACGAGGATGGAGCGTGCCGATTCTCGTTCTATCGATGCACGAGGACAGCCTTTATGCGGAACGGGCTCTGCGTGCCGGGGCGCTGGGATATATCAACAAACAGGAAAGCTCAAAAAACATTCTGATGGCCATCCGCCGGGTGATTGACGGACAAATCCATGTGAGTTCCAAGATATCGGAGATTCTTTTGAAACGGGTGATCAGTGGTGCGGAGAAAACGGACATGTCCCCGGTGGCAATGCTGGCGGACCGGGAGCTCGATGTTTTCCAATTGATCGGACGCGGCCTGAGCACCCGCAAAATCGCGGAATCCCTCGGACTGAGCATCAAGACCATCGAAACCTACCGCGGACGGATCAAGGAGAAACTCCTCATCAATGATGGTGTCCAGTTGCTGCGCAGAGCCATGCAGTGGGTGGAGGAATACGACGCCCGAGATCGGTAGGGCGTGGCGGCCCGCCGCGCCGTGATGTTCCTATCAACGGTAGGGCGTGGCGGCCCGCCGCGCCGTGATTTTTCGGCAGGTAAGGGTTTCCCCCACAGGAATATCAGCTTGCCGCGATATCGACTCAACCTGAAACATCATTCAATATCACCGCGTGTGCGGCATCAATGGAATTGTAACAAAAGCGGGAGTTCGTTCGGAAATCGCCCTGCGTGACGATGTTCTTGCGATGAACCGCGCGATCCTCCATCGGGGGCCGGACGGGACAGGCAGTTTTGCGGAGCACTGCGCGGCCCTCGGTCATGTGCGTCTGGCGATCCTGGATCTGAGTGCGGATGGCGCACAGCCGATGCATCTCGAGAGCAGTTCGCTGGTGCTGGTGTTCAACGGAGAGATTTACAACTATATCGAGTTGCGGGACGAGCTGTCGGCAAAGGGGCGGATTTTCCACACCCGGTGCGATACCGAAGTGATCCTGCATGCATTTGAAGAGTGGGGCGAGGAATGCGTGAAACGCTTCAACGGGATGTGGGCGTTCGCCATCTGGGACCGGATCACGCAGCGTCTTTTCATCTCCAGAGACCGCTTGGGAGTGAAGCCGCTCTATTTCAAGGCGGAGAGGGATTCGTTCATTTTTTCCAGTGAGTTGAAAGGCATCACCGCGGTTAGATCGCTCACCCAAGCGAACCGGGGAAAGGTTCACGACTATCTTGCCTACGGATACCGGGTCAACGACGGCCAGACTTTCTTTGCCGAGGTCAATGAATTGCCGCCCGCCCACAATTTGACTTTGGAGAATGGGATTTGGACCATTTCACGTTACTGGTGTCTGCCAGCACGAGAGACCCATCAGCAATTATCAAACAACCAGGGGGAAGAACGTCGTCATGCGTTGCGCGAATTGCTGGGAAACGCCGTTCGCTTGAGGTTCCGAAGCGATGTTCCAGTGGCGCTGATGCAGAGTGGAGGATTGGACTCCTCGATCATCGCATGCATTGTGAATGATCTTCTGGCAAAGGGAGATTTGGAAACAGGACAGGTGTTGGCGCTGACCGCGCATTTTCCTGGCTCTGAATACGACGAGGTGGATGCCGTCAAACGATTGTTGTCGCCACTTGCGCATATCGATCTGAAAACAGTTGAACTTAGCGGGAGCCACCTTGCGGAGCACCTGCATGAATTTATCAGAGAAATAGGGGAACCCGTGGCGAGTCCGACGAGTTTTGCGCACTGGTCGCTGATGAAGGAGCTTAAAAAGCAGGGAATCAAGTGCGTGATCAACGGGCAAGGTGCGGACGAGGCGTTTGCGGGTTACGTGAGGTATATCATCGGGTATCGTCTGCTGGATCTGTTCTTTTCCCGTCCATGGTCGCTGCCGCGTCAGATCATCAGCCTGATGCGCCGGAACCGTTTCAGCCTGAGCTATATTCTGGCGCAGTTTTTCAAGGCGCTGGCGGGTCGGCGCGCCGCCGCGCATGTGAGATCAAGGGTGGAGAGAGTCAATGATGTGCTCAATCCTGAATTCCGCAAGGAACACGATTCCCGCCTTCCTGATCTGCCAATGTCCATTGGCCCGGACAATCTCGACCAGCATCTGCGCAGGCAATTGGAGTATTATGGATTCAATCAGATTCTGCACTACGAGGATCATTCCTCCATGTCCCAGGGAATCGAAATCCGCTCGCCTTTCGTTGACTATCGGATGATGGAATTTGCTTTTTCTCTTCCGGATACGGATAGATTCGATCATGGCAGGACAAAGGCAATGATGCGGGATGCATACAAGGGTCTGGTTCCGGATTTCATTGTGGAAAGCACCGTGAAGATCGGTTTCCAGACGCCATCGGATGCATGGCTGACTTCTCCGGGGATGAAATCCATATTCGATGAATTTTGCCACGGCAGCCTGCAATGCCGGACCATCTGGGACGAAACAAAGATGAAAAAGAGGTTTGCCGACCAAAAGCCCGGCAACTTTCCGCTGTGGCGGTTTCTGAATGTGGAGCTATGGGCCAGGGAGTATGGCATCACTAATCTGTGATGCAGGTGCCATGTGGCAAGTGGGTTCAATTGCTGAAGGGTGTTTTCGAAGTCGTATGTGGCGATAAGAAGGTGAGGGCAGCAGTCGGCGAGCCGCGTCAGGTCCGTCATACTCTATCAAATGGTAGGGCGTGGCGGCCCGCCGCGCCGTGATATCTCCAAAGAGTGAAGCGGTTCATGCGCCGCGCATTCGCCCCGCCCAAGCGGGCGGAAAAGTGGGCGGCCCGGGCCGAGCCGCCCTACCGGTTGAGCCACCCTACCAATGCCCGTGCCTAGGGAATGCCTGGTGGCGCGCATCTCGACAGACTAATGGTGGACGACCGGAATCAATTGGGGCGAATCATTGGCTTTCCATTGACATGGCGCTCTCATCGAGAGCGCACCACCTATTGGGAACTTTCGATCTTTGACGATTCGATAGACCCATCATCTCTTGCGTCTTGAGTCTTCAAGTCTTGTGTCTGCGCCCATGCTCTTCACCATCATCACACCATCGCTCAATTACGGTCGCTTTCTGGGCGAGTGTTTGGAGAGCGTGGCATCGCAGGAAGGAGTGACGTTTGAGCATCTGGTGATTGATGGCGGATCGACCGATGACAGCGCGTTGGTGGCGGCGCGGTTTCCGCATGTAACGTGGTCACAGGAACCGGACCATGGGGCGTCCGAGGCGATCAACAAGGGGTTTGATAGAGCACGGGGCGACTGGGTGATGTGGCTCAACGCGGACGACATACTCATGCCGGGCACGCTGTTGAAAGTGGCGGAATATGTCAGATCGCATCCGGAGGTGGATGTGGCACACGGTGATTGTGTGTTTGTCGGCAGCGACAGGTTGTTGATCCGGCGGAAGTATGATCATCCGATGGACGAGATGACCTTGTTGTTTGGCGGGTGTTGGATTCCATCGACATCGACGTTTTTGAGCCGACGGATTCTCGCGGACGGCAAGCGGCTTGACCAGCGACTGCGCAACAGCTTCGACTGGGAGTTCTATCTGAAGCTGTTGCGTTCGGGATACCGTTTCGGCTATCTGGCCGAACCGTTGGCAGAGTTCCGCTGGCATGAGCGGAATCTATCGGTTTTGCATGACACGCGGCGGCGTGCGGAAGATCGGCAACTCCAGCGGAGGCATTTGGCGGAGCGGGGTTGGCCGGAATTTTTGGGATGGCGGTTGGTTTTGGCGCTGCTGCGGCCAGTGTTGAAAGTTTGGCGGGTGGCGCTGCGGTGGCGGACCCATCGCCGCCTGCATTGAAGCCAGCGGCAAACATTTATCATGAACCCAGAGCAATCCATTCCGGGGCACGAGCGATTTCCGCCGCTCCTTGCCTTGATGCGTCCGCAACAATGGACCAAGAACCTTGCTTGTCTCGCGGGCGTGTTCTTTTCAGGCAAGATCGGCGATGCCACCGCCCTGAGCAACGCCGCAGGTGCGACCGCCGCGTTTTGCCTGCTCTCAAGTTGTACCTATATCTTCAATGATTTTATGGATCGAGAAGCCGACCGACGGCATCCGGTCAAGTGCGGGCGTCCGCTCGCTCGGGGTTCTGTCAGTTTGGCCGCAGCCGCGCTGCTGGCATTCGTCCTGGCCACGGCAACCATGGTGCTGCTGTGGTTTCTACCCGCTGGCGTGGCGCAGGTTGCGGGGGCCTACCTTGCGCTGAGTGTGGCCTATTCGCTGGGTGGCAAGAAATTGGTGGTGCTCGACGTGTTGATGATAGCGATCGGCTTTGTTCTGCGCATTCTGGCGGGCACGGCGGCGAGCGGGGTGGAGGCGAGTAATTGGATTCTGGCCTGCGGTTTTTCCATAGCCCTGTTTCTCGGATTTTCCAAGCGACGTGCGGAACTTGCGGCCATCAATCCGAGCATGACACGAGCGGTGCTGAAGAATTATAGCATCGGTTTGCTCGACAGGATGTGCATGGTGACGGCGGCTCTAACACTGTGCTCGTATCTGCTGTTTACAATTTTGGCCCACGAGGGCAAGGAGTTTCTGCTGACCTTTCCACCCGTGGTGTTCGGCACGCTGCGCTACCTGTATCTGCTGAATGAACGTGGATGCGGCGAGGCGCCGGAACTGGTGCTGTGGCATGACCGCTCCATTCAAGCGGCGATCCTGGTGTGGGTCGCACTGTATGCGCTGGTGCTCTACGAAATGTAGGATGGGTGCGTGGCAAACGCCAGTGCAAGGCCCGCCACGCCTATGGAATCTACCTGGATTCCGGTTTTTCTTCGGCGGAGGACCGGAGATCGGCCTCCACCCTGGCACGGCGGTGAGGAGGGACGAGGTCGGAGCGCCCGGCAAGGTAGAGCCAGGAACTCAAACTCAGGGTGGAAACGGCATCTCGATGGGCACGCGCGGTGAACTGGAGGAAAAAGGCATTGGCAGCGGCTTCGCTGGCAGTGCGTGGCGGCAACACGGGTTGCGGAATGAAAAACAACGCCAAGGCCAAAGCCAATTGTGCAAGGCAAGCGCCCACCAACATTCGCGAGGGTTGTAAAAAGCGAGCCAACAGCACGAACAAGGCGGGCAGCGCCGGGGCAAGATACCCGGGATGGACACACAGGTAGCCAAAGACCACGAACAGCACGCCACCCGCCAATGCGGCGGGCAGCAGCAGGGACCAGTCAGGCGCGATGACGCCTGGCATCCGCCGTGAGCGCACGAGGGCGAGCAACGGCAGCAAGGGAAGCGCAAGCAAGAGCCACCAACCCGCACGCAGGATATTCATACCACCGGTTTGCCAGCCGCCACCGGTTAGAAATCCGGAACGGGCGTTGTCCGCATGCAAGGCTGCGGAGGCTGCCCGGTAGGCGTCCCAACCACCATAGCATTGTGCGGAAATCCAGATCAACAGGCCGAGCAACACGCCGCCAACAACGGCCGAAATCCAGAACTGCGGCAGGCGGTAGTCGCGCAGGAGCACCAGCAGCAGAAACGGTCCGGCCATCATCACGGAGGACATGCGGAAGGATGCCGCGCAGACGACGGTCGCGAAAAGCGCCGGATGCCACCCACGAGTTGAGCGGGTGGGACGAGGCAGCGAGGCGAGATAAACGAGGATGCTGCCTAACAGCAGATCGGAGGCATGGGATGTGCCGGTCGTGGCGATATTCAGGCAAACCCAATTGAACGCATAAGCGAGGGTGAGGGCACCGGCTGCCGCAAGAGTGGTGTGACGCTTGAGCGCCGCGAAGACCCCTGCGATGGACGCCAGATAACAGCCTGCCGAGATCAGTTGCAGCGAGCGGTAAGGTGAATCAATCAAGCGATGGATCAGGTTGGCCAGATATAGAAACCCAATGGAGCCGGGCGGATGGACGACCGGTCGTCCTTCGGCGACGGCAGCCGCACAGCCTGAGGCATCGATCCAAAACGGGCGCGGACTCAGATAGGACGCGAGAACAAGTGCCGCCACCACCATGATCCACAGTGGGCTCCGCCATGCGGCAGTGGCACGCTGGGGAGAGCTTGCCGACTGCGCTTGATCCAACATGGGCTGACAATGCGCGAATTTCCGATACACCCACATGGCCAAGGCTATGCCGACGGCATCGCATGCGAGATCGAGCACATCTAACATATCAAAGCCGAAGCCGAAGCCCGTTTGGGCAGCCTCGATGGAGACCGCCAAGCCGATAGCCAGAGCGATGGCGGATTTCCGACCCACTAAAAGCGCCATTCCCAATGTCGGAACAAAGAGCAGGAACACGTGCAAAAACAGCCTCAGTTTGGCCAGTTGATCTTTCACCTGAATGATCCAGCTACCCTGTAGCGGGATCTTTCCCAACACTTCGTTACTTGCCATCGATGGCGCAGCCGATCGTTGATCCGGCACTTGTTTCGCCACGGGTGTGGTCAACGTGATGGAAGGTCCGATTTGGAATGGAATCACCAACGGTCGCAAGGTTTTCCAGGGGCCGGGAACTGCGAAGTAGACCGCTATTCCAAGGCAGATGGCGGCAGCGGCCATCCTCCTCCACAGCGACCACCTGTTCCATCCCGCCAGTAACATCACGAGCCATACGAACCAACCCACCAGCAATCCCCAACGACCGTATTTCCACGTCGCGCGCTCCTTGACGGGAGTGATCTCGAATTTTGAAATCGTAAATTCGCCTGCGGCGCCGAGATGTTCGACGCGCAACACCGGAATCGCGGATCCCGAGGAGGGTCTCAGAACAAGGGTGATATCGCCACTGGTCTGGTCGTCGCGCAGCGAATGCACGGGGTCCGTTTCCTCACTGGCATGCCCGTCTGATGAGCGCCACTCGATCAAGGCGCGCCCGTCCTCCCATAGCTCCCGGCCACACGTCAATTTGCTGGCTGCCATGCTGAAGCGGACCCGCAGTGCTGCCACCGCCGGAAACCCGGGTAACCCGATGCGCACCGCAGCGCGCCGTTGCTCCGGTGCATACCTCAGGCGCAGCGCCGGTTGATCGCTACTTCCCAGCCACTCCGCACCCGGTGGCAGTCGCGGCGAGATTTCCCGCAAATCGGCCAAGTTCAGGCTGGGAGCATTCGGCACAAGCTCAAAGCGATCACTCCACAGCAAGAGCAGCCCTGCGATCAGCAACAGGAACGTGATTGCAAGCACAACGCGGCGCATGGCGCGCCAAAGGCAACACTCCCGGCGGCGGATGCCAATCAAAATCCCGCGGAAACTCCTGCAATGGAACCTTGCAATCTTACTGTATTATGCATGATTGCTGTGGGCAGGATGTGCAGGATGGTTTCGTCTTGACTTATGCCAGTCTCTTTTGATTTCCGTTCGAACGCCCATGAGTCGCAATAAAGCCTTCAGCATCCAGGCGCTCCAGTTGACCGACGCGCTGTTGGTGTGGCTGGCATTCTGGCTCGGCTGGCAAACCCGCGATCTGGTGCGGATCTGGCTCGGCATGAAGCTTGATTCTAACACCTTCGGCGACACGATCAACTGGATGATATACATCGCGGTTCCTTTCACGCCATTGGTTCTGGAGCAATTCGGCTATTACGACCATCTCCGGACCAAGTCCACAGGCACGGCGATCAAGCAACTGCTCACCGGCCTGATGGTGATGGCGCTGATCATCAGTATGTACGCGATCTTCGCGCAGGTAACGGACATGAGGCGCTTGGTGCTCGGCAGCGGATTACTGCTGGTGTTTCTGGTGCTGCTGGTGCGCGACCGCATCACCAACTTCCGCCTGCGACGCAGCGTTTTGTCAGATTCCGCCAAGGAGCGGGTGATGATCGCCGGATCCGGCGATGAGATGAACTCGCTGCTGGCCGGGTTAGATGCCGAAATCACCGAGGGATGGCATATTGTCGAGCACTTTGATCTGGGGGAGCAGCCGGTGGAGGAACTGTTCACCCTGCTGAAAAACGAAGCGGTGGCACGGGTGATCTTCGTGGCCAGGAATACGGAGTTCGAGAAAGTCGCGCAGGCGGTGGAAGCCTGCGAATTGCAGGGTGTGGAAGCGTGGATCTCCGCTTCTTTCATTCGCACACAGATCGCACGGCCGGTGTTCGATTCGGTGGGGGACAAGCCGATGTTGGTGTTGCGTTCGACGCCCGAATTGTCATGGGAGCTGTTGTGCAAAAAAATCTTTGACCGGTTGGGGGCGGTATTGATCATCCTGATCACCCTGCCGTTGTGGCTCATCGCTGCGATTGGGATCCGCCTGAAAAGTCCGGGAGCCCCGGTATTATTCTCGCAGATGAGGGCCGGCCGTTATGGCCAACCGTTCAGGATGTGGAAATTCCGCACGATGGTAGCAGATGCCGAACAACTTCTCGAAGAGATCAAAGAGCAGCATGGCAACCAGATGGCAGGACCCGTTTTCAAATTGGATAGAGACCCCAGGATTTTCCCCTTCGGGGCATGGTTGAGAAAACTGAGCATCGATGAACTCCCACAACTTTTCAATGTGGTGAAAGGAGAGATGAGCCTCGTCGGTCCGCGACCCTTGCCGCTTTACGAAGTCGCAGCGTTCGATGATCTATCCCATCGGCGGCGCCTGAGTGTGAAACCCGGCATCACCTGTGAATGGCAGGTCAGCGGACGCAATCAAATCACGAGTTTCGATGAGTGGGTGGAAATGGATCTCCGCTATATCGACAACTGGTCGCTATGGCTCGACTTCACGATCCTTCTGCGGACGATCCCTGCCGTGTTGTTTGGCAAGGGCGCGAAATAACAAAAGCTGAAATGTGGGAAGCGGAAGGCTGCAAAAGCTTCGCGCTTCATGTTCAACTTGATTTCAGCATTCAGCTTGCAACCTTTCCCCACTCCCATGCCCGTCATTTCCTCCATTTTTCTTGTTATCGCCTTGGTTCTTGCGGTGGTGGTGGGTCCGCAAACCCGGCCGTGGACATGGGGACCGGCGATGGCGGTGCTGGGGCTTGCCGTTTTGGCGGCGGTGCCGTCGTTTTGGAAACGGGGCAAAGCGCCGGCGGACTTCGGCTGTATCGCCATGGGAGCACTCACCGCCGCTTGGTTTGCCTGGCGGGCATGGGTTTCCCCGGTGGTCCAACTGGGACAAGCCGACCTCCTGCTCGTCGGCGGAGCGGTGGGCGCTTTTGTCAGCATCCGTGCCATCGCCGGCAATGCGCTCGCGGAACGCATTCTGGTTTGGGGCGTCGCCCTTTTGTTATCGGCAAATGTGTTAGTCATCGGCCAACAAATGACGGATCCGACATTTTCTCCCGTTTTCAGGATGCGTGGAGTCGCCTGGCCTTCCGGCTTCTTTGCCGCCTACAACGAGGCCGCCAACTATCTGATTGCCTCGTCGATGTTGGTTGGGGGGGCGGCGTTGTTCGGACGCCACTCGCTGCCGACCCGCATGCTGTGGCTCCTCATTGCCATTGCGGGACTTGCCGGGGTTTGGTTCACGCGCTCGCGAGGCGGCATTTTAGGTGCGGCGGTGGCATGCGGGGTATTTGCGGTGATTGCCCTGATGATAGGGAAACGGCGCAACGCCCGTTGGTTCGCCCCGGCCTTGATTGCCATTCCGGTGATGGGCATGGTGATCGGGGCATTTCTGATCATGGGCTGGCAGGATGCCCAGGCAAAGCGGCTTGCCGGGAGCGGGATCGAGAGATTGCTGGACAATGATTGCCGCCTTTACTTCCTCGGCACCGCCCTATCGTGCATCCATCTCCATCCACTGGTTGGCGGCGGCAGCCGGAGTTTCAGTTGGGAATGTTTCCGATTTCTGGACGGAAAAACCAACGGCCATCTCATCACCCTCAAGCCGGAGGTGGTTCACAATGAACTGGTCCAATCCGCCACCGATTACGGTCTTGCGGGAACCGGGCTGCTGGTGGGTTTGCTCGGAGCGCTGGCCTTGGCAGCCGTCTTGCGGGTTTTATTTGAAGAAACGCCACAGAACCGCGATGCGGGGGATGCATGGCGGATCGGGGCTCTGGCGGGTCTCGCCGGCATGTTGGTTCAATCGTGTTTTACTGCTGTTTTCCACATGCTGCCCGGCATACTTCTGCTAGGCATTTGCCTGGGTCAGTTATCCCGGTCCGCGGAACGATCCGCCAACATGCAAACCCTCGTTACCCGCAGTCTCCTGGTGATCACCGCACTTTCCTGCGTCGTCCTGCTGATTCCCGCCGGATGGAAGGGCATCCAGGTGACCCGCATCCTGTGGCCCACGCATTTCAGCAAACAAATCACCGTCTCTGCCGAGTCACGGATCGATGCCCTCAGCGAAGCGATCGCACTCTGGCCGCAATCCGCTTTCTATCAGGAACGCGCGGCCGTTTTCCAAACGAGCGCCGGCACCCACAAGGATGCCGCTTTCCGGGAACCCGCCCAACGGGCGATCGACGACTATCAGGAAGCCTCGCAGCTCCATCCGTTCGATCCCGCCCTCGCGGTCAACCGTGCGAATCTACTCAGCCTCATGCCGAGCGATTCCGCAGCGGAGGAATGTTATGCCAAGGCGATCGAATTGCAAGGTGGGATGGAGCCCGCCTTCCGCAGTCATTTTTCCTGTGCCAGCCACTATTTGCGCAAGGGCTTGCGGCAATTCCGTCCCGAAGATCCGGGACCCGCACACGCGGCGCTCGAACGGTCTGCGGAACAGATCGAGATGTCAGTTAGAAAAATGCACTGGGTCCTTGGAGACATGACCGCGCCGAGGGTTGCCATTCACGAAAATCTGGGAAGAGTCCGCGAAGCCGTGGGCGACCGCGATGGAGCATTGGAGTCCTACAACTTCGCGGCCCCGCTCCCTGGCGGTGCCCACGTCCATTACCGGGCGGCGGTTGTAATTGGGAAAATGGCGGTCGCGGAGTGGTCGCAGCGCCGTCCTGCCGCAGCACTCACCCATTTCATGGAGGCCCGGAAACGGCTTGTACAGGCAGGCAATGCGCTGCCCGTGGATGTCACTCCCGGCCAGCGTGCCGAATTCCTCGGCTACCTCGACCGGATGATCGCGTTTCTGATAGGCGCGAAAACCGAACCCGCCAAGTAAAGGCGGAAGGCGGAAACATCGGGATGTGAAGTTCCGCGCCGTATTGGCTATCCAACTGATGTTAGAGTGCGGAAAGACGCTTCTTCTCTTGCGTCTTGTGTCTTCAAGTCTTGCGTCTTCTCAGTGCTTGATCTGATCCCAATCGATCTGATCTTCCGCGAATCCGGTCAGGAATTGGCGGAGTTTCTCATCCACTTCCGTCTCGGTGACTTCCTTTTCGATCCACGGGATTTTGCCATACCACATGGAGGTTGAAACATAGGCCCAGCGCTGATCCATGCCACGCAAGAGGCGGTCTTTCATGTCAATCAACGTGCGCTCAAGGTGGTCGTTCGTGACCCGGTCATGGCCCACGAAAAAGTAATACGTCACGCAATTGAATTGGGGCGACTTGCTCCGCTCGCCGGTCGTCTGGATCGTTTGCACCGAGCGCAGGCGTTTGACATCCAACCCGCGGCCGTTTGCCAGCTTTAGCCTGACATTGCCGGATGCGGTGATGGTATGCCCTTGGGTAGGCATGCAGCGTTCCGGGCGATGGATCGAGTTGTTCAAATCATACCCCGAAAGCACTATGGAAAGATCCACGCGGTCAGGAACCAGATACCCTTCGAGGTTGATCTCGCCCGACCGCGGACGCAGACAGATGGCCTTCGAAAACTCCGTGTCAGAAGACAACGCACTCAGTTCATCCTTGTTTGCGGAGAGCGTTTGGAACGACCACCCGCCGGTGGAACCGGGCAGTTCCATTTTCACCGCCGAACCGGCGATTTCGCCGGCGCCGGGCAGGAAATAGACCGCGCCCAGCGCCCCGCCTAACACAACTGGCAGCCACCATGCGTTGCATTTCATGATTCCGGAAGATGGGATGTGGGTTCGTTGGCGTCATCCGGCCCGGTGACCATCACCCGCTGGAGTTGCCGTCGGTTCGCTTTCTTCCATGGCAGTCCGCCTTCCAGCAGCGCATGGATGACTAACAGGAGGGCCAGAGAAAACGGATAGAAAAGCAGCAGGCCGGACCAATCGTGCCAGGTATTGCGCGCCCATTTCGCGTCACCGTATTCGGCGATCACGAAAATTGAAGTCACGCGCAGCGAATTGCCGAGGATCGCGAGGGGGAATGCCGATAGAAAGAGCACCACGCGTTTCCACAGCGCCATATCCGCGAGGCAGGCCCATGCGCCTGAAATCATCAGCAAGGCCATCAACGAGTTGATTCCGCTGCACCCTTTGGCAATTTCCAAGGGTTCCCACCCGCTGTGCACTGAGGAGATCATGTTGCCCTGAACGAGCGTCTGTACTCCGCACAGTGCGGCTCCGTGGTGCGCCAACGACGTCGCCAACAACTGCAAGTGGATGGTGGCCTGCTGGAAACCCGGCAACGGAATGGCCAACCAGAAGAAAAACAACGGGAACAAAAGGATCTTGGCCACCCGCCATCCCCAGAAATACCACGCCGAACCCCATAACAAAAATGGCAGGGCTCCGATCGCAATCCGCGGCTGAAGCGTGCGGTAAGCGGCCGCATACAACAACGCGCCCCCTAACACCACGACCAAGCCCCACGCGCTGCCCATCCCTGCGGCGGCTTTGAGGCTCTTGAAGCGATGAATCACCAAGCCCGCGATGATCAAGGGAAACAACGGCCCGTGTTCGAAATCGTTTTCCCCGTTCCAAGCGCTCCACAGCCAAGCGAAGGCGGATTGCGCGCGGTTCGCTCCGAAGCAGGCTGCAAATCCATAGAACCATAGCAAGATCAGCACCGCCATCATCAGCGGGTATCCAACGGAGCGGCACACGCTTTCTCCGTGGTGATTTTGCGGTTCGTCGATCGTGGACGCGGATGGATGGGTTGACATCGACGGAAGGGAATTGGAGGATTGGCAAGCAAAGTATTGCCGATTGGCTCTCCGCTGTCAACAATCGTCGCGCCATCTATTCGCTCCCATGAAACTCATCAGTGGAACCGCCCACCGCGCCCTTGCCGAACGCATTGCCGAGAGCCTCGGACAAACGCTTGCCGACGTCCAAGTCACCGCCTTCCCCGACGGCGAGACCTCGGTCCAAATCAATGAAAATGTTCGCGGGCAGGATGTTTTCATTATCCAGCCGAGTTGTCCGCCGACCAACCACAACATCATGGAGTTGCTGATCATGGTGGACGCCGCCCGCCGTGCCAGTGCCGAGCGCATCACTGCGGTGATGCCGTTTTTCGGATATGCCCGCCAGGATCGCAAAGA
The DNA here is from genome assembly GCA_903888515.1 of Akkermansiaceae bacterium. GTDB lineage: Bacteria > Verrucomicrobiota > Verrucomicrobiia > Verrucomicrobiales > Akkermansiaceae > Luteolibacter. Next base: position 22,529 of record CAISTY010000240.1, read on the forward strand.
CCAACCGCGCGTCCCCATCACTGCCAAGCTGGTTGCCAACCTGCTCACCTCCGCCGGTGTCAACCGGGTCCTCACCATGGATCTCCACGCCCCGCAAATCCAAGGGTTTTTTGATATTCCCGTGGATCACCTCTACGCCAAATCCGTGCTCATCGGCTATCTGCGCCAGCGCCATCCGGACACCTCGAACCTCACCGTCGTCTCACCCGACGTCGGCGGTGTCAAAATGGCCCGTGCTTACGCCGAAGTTCTCGGAACCGAACTCGCCATCGTCGCCAAACACCGCGTGAACCCCAACCATGTGGAAGCCATGAACGTCATCGGTGAGATCAACGGGCGGGATATCCTGCTCGTCGATGACATGACCGAAACGGCCGGCACGCTCATGGCCGCTGCGGCCATCCTCCATAAACACGGAGCCAAACGGATTTACGCCGGGGTGTCCCACGCGATTCTCGGGGAACTCGCCCACCAGCGGATCCGCGACTCCGTCATTGAGGAGGTGATCACCACCGATTCCGTCCCGCAGGCGGCCGGTCCGAAAGTCAAGGTGGTCGGTATCGGCCCTTTGCTGGGTGAGGCCATCCGCCGCATCCACGACGGCCAATCGATCACCTCGCTGTTCACCGTTTGAAGACTTAGGCTGGTGAATTTCAGGGTTTGCGCACCTTCGAAGCACCGCCACCGGCTCTTGGAAACCCCTCGTTTGGGGGACAACACGGCTTTCACGCCCCGCGGATAATTTCCGCCACAGTGAACAATTTTTTGACAAGTGCGCTGCGGATCGTTACAGAACGCGGCCCGCACCGGATTTCCGGAATTTTCCAGCACCCGATTTCAACTCCAACATCCTTACCGCCATGGCCAAGAAAACATCCCTCAAAGCAGCAACACGTGTCGAGACCGGAACCGGTCGGCTCAACCAAATGCGCCGCGACGGCTGGCTGCCTTCCGTGATCTACGGACGCGGCACCGAAACTAAAAACCTCAAGGTCAATGCCAAATCCTTCACCGAACTGCTCGCCAAGAGCAGTTCGGATAATATCGTCATCAATCTGGAAATCGATGGTGAAGGCACCCGTTTGGCGTTCCTGCAAGCCATCCAACACAATCCACTTTCCGGTACTGCCACGCATGTGGACTTTCTCGCCATCGACGAGAATACCGAAATCACCGCGCACATCCCGGCCCATCTCAACGGTGAATCCCCCGGCGTCAAGAGCGGCGGCGTCGTCGAGCAATACGTCCACGCCATCGAGATCATCTGCCTTCCCGACGATCTTCCCGATACCCTCGAGATCGATATCAGTGGCCTTGAACTCGGTGATTCACTCCACGTCGGTGATATCATCTATCCGAAGGGTGTCCGCCCGACCCACGCTGCCGACGTCGTGATCGTTCACATCGGCCATGCAGGATCCGGAACCGAAACGGAAGAGGCGGGGGCTACCGCCGCCGCTGCGGCCACCACCGAGGCCACGGCAAGCGCCGCAAGTGCTGCCACCCCGGCAGCCGCCCCGGCAACCAAGCCTTGATCCCGGAGGTGTCCTTGCGTTTTCACACACCCGGGCGGAGCCTGCCCCGGGGACGTGTTTGTGATCGTGGATTGAGGATCGTGGATGAAGAAGTTTCCTCTTGATCTTCCATCTGCCATCCACAATCCACAATCTCCCATCCATCATCTTCCACATGACTTTTTCCCTCATCGTCGGCTTGGGCAATCCGGGGCGGCAATATGCGGAAACCCGGCACAACATCGGGTTCATGATGCTCGACCGTCTGGCTGCGGTTTCCGGTGCGTGTTTTCAGTCCGTGCCAAAGTGGCAATGTCATCTCGCCAAGTTGCCGGATGGCGGCACCCTGCTGCTCAAGCCCCAGACCTTCATGAACCTGAGCGGCCGCGCCATCCAACAGGTGCTCGCATTTCACAAATGGCCGCCGGAATGCATGCTGGTCATATACGATGATGCCGCCCTCCCGCTAGAAACCCTGCGGTTCCGCGAAAAAGGCTCCGCCGCCGGCCACAATGGCGTCAAATCCATCATCGAACACCTGGGCACCGACGTTTTTGCCCGCCTCAAAATCGGCATCGGTGGCAGCCAGTCCGACAGCATGACCGGCCACGTGCTGGGAAAATTTTCACCCATGGAGCGCCCGCTCGTCGAAAACACGCTTGCCACCGCGCTCGATGCCGTGCAACTTGCGCGTTCCCAAGGGATCGCCGCTGCGGCGAACCGCTATCACATCCGCATCCATCCACCCCAACCACACCCCGATGAGCCGCAAATACCAGGGCCTGATCGTCCTTAACACCAAATCCCTCGAAGGCAGCGTTGACGACCTCGTCACCGCCATTGCCAAAGAACTCGAAGCCGAAGGCGCCAAAGTTGAAAAAACCAACTCTCTTGGCCGCCGTCAATTCGCCTACAATTCCCGCCACCTTGAGGCCGGTCACTACGTCAAGTACACCTTCCAAGGCGCTCCCGACACGATCACCAAAATTCAGGATCGCCTGCGCTTGAACGGATATGTCCATCTGCAACATTACCAACGCATCGCTTGATTGAAAAATTGTTCGCAGGAACAGTTTTTTGACTTGTGATTCCCGACCCCTCATTCACACTCCCCACCACTATGGCCAATCTCAACAAAGTCATGCTCATCGGGAATCTCACCCGTGATCCCGAATTGCGCTACACTCCCAGCGGCAAAGCCGTGGCGGACATCTCGCTCGCGATCAACCGCGTCTGGAACAACGAACAGGGACAGAAACAGGAGGATACCATCTTCGTCGATGTCACCCTCTGGGGACGCCAAGCGGAACTCGCCCAGCAATATCTCTCCAAGGGCCGTTGTGCCTACATCGAAGGCCGCCTGCAAATGGATACCTGGGACGACAAGGAAACCGGCAAAAAACGCAGCAAACTCAAAGTCGTCGGCGACCAGTTGCAGTTCATGCCCGATGGCAAGGGCGGCTCCGGTGGCTCCCCCCCCCCATCCCAAGGCGGCCCGCAAGCCTCGCAGCAACGCTCCGCCCCGCCGCACGGCGCCACGGCCGCTCCTGCTAACGAGTTCCAAGAGGAGGACGACATCCCCTTCTGATTTCACCCCATCGATCTTCCCCAGCGGGGCCGCTCACGTGGCCCCGCTTTTTTTGCGTCCATCTGCCAGCCACGACGCAAGCGTCCTGAAATCGCCCCATGGTCAGCGTGGCATTTGGATGTCGTATCATCCCGAAGCACTTCGGCTTCCGATGGGTGCCTGGCAGGCTGCGGATCGGCATGGAGCGGGTGGTTTGGCGCCATGGGCATGCGCCCACGCCCACAGGCAACCTAACAGGGCGAGGGAGATGACACCCCAATCGCCGATGAGGGCGTAGAGGGAGAACGCGGGATGGAGCGGGATGGCGAGTTCGGTGAGCAACGAGCCGCGGGTGAAGTGGCTGCCCCGGGCATCCAGCAGAACCTGTACTTTGCCTGTATCCGGATGGGCGGTGGAACCGGTGGAATCGATGGCGGCGCTGACGCCGGTGTTGGCGCAGCGGATCATCGGGCGGCGCAGTTCGATGGCGCGGAATCGGGCGTTGGCGTAGTGTTGGTCGGCGGCGGGTGATTGTTTGAACCAGCCATCGTTGGTGACATTGACGATCACCTGCGGGCCGGGGCGGACGAACTTGCGGGTGAGGCGCGGTATGGTGTCCTCGAAGCACACGGTGGGGATCGCGCCGATGACCGTGCCGCAGGCGTTAGGGACTAACAGCGGCTCGTCCGAAACGCCGGAGGTGAACGATCCGCCGTATTCCACACCGGCCTGTTGCGCGTAGATTTTTTTCAACAGCGGGATGGTCTCCACAAACGGAATGGTCTCGCCAAAGATCACCAGATGGCGTTTCCGATAGGTCTGCAACACGTCATCCGGAGACATCACGGCAAGCGAATTCCAGATGCGTCCATGATCTTTCATCACCAGTTCGCCGCCGTCGCCGACAGGCTCGGCCTCCAGCTCGTTGATACCGTAAATCAACGAAAACCGCCCGGGCTTGCGCACTTGCGCGATGGTTTCCAGGTTCTCCCGCCACATCCCCCAATCGCCGCTGGCAGAGCGCAGGATTCTTCCCGTCAGGGCCGACTCGGGCCACAGCACCCAGTCCGGCCAACTCATCGCAACTGCGCCCTCGTCGGTTTTCCCCATGGCCTCCTTCAAGCGGGCGAAGTCATTCCCGGCGAGGCCATTGAGTGCTTTGAGGGTCTCTTCTTCATAGGCCGAATGGACATCGAAAGCATCCCACAACACGCGCGCCGCGTCCTGCGGAATGTTGATTTGCACGAGCAGTGTTTTCAACCTGACGGATTCCTTGCGGCGCTCGGTGGTGATCCGCACGAGTCCATAACAGACGAGCAGCCCCATGACCGCCGCCAGGAACCCGATGTCCAACAGCGTCCGGCGCTGACCGCAGCGCTCCCCTTCTATCAGACGTGCCCCCGCCTGCACCATCACCGCCTGGAAAAACACCGGCACCATGGCAAGCCCGGTCACCCCTAACAAATCAGCGGCCTGGGCCATGACCGGGGTTTCGTGGAATGCCACGCCCAGTCCGTTCCATCCGAAGCCGGTAAACAACCAACTGCGCAGCCATTCGAGGCCGGCCCACAGCGCCGCATGGCAGAAGGCCACGCGCAGACTGCGGCGCATCACTGCAAAGCGATTTGCCGCCGGATCCGGTGCTTGTCTCCACGGGTTCCCGACACTTGCCGCGAAGGCCCCGAACACGCCCCAGAACAGCCCCAGATAGATCGGCAGCACTAACAGGCCGAGCGGAGAAACCACCGCGAGCCATCGGAATTGGACCCAGCAACTCAGCGTGCCCGCCAGCCATCCCAATCCAAATCCCTTCCAGCCCGCGCGTTTGCCATCGACCGACCACAGCGCGGCTAACAGCGGCACCAGCGCCACCCACACCAGTGCCGACATCCGGAATGGCGGAAACAAAACAGCCACCAGCAACCCGCTTGCCATGACCGCTGCGATTTGCATCCATGCCGGACGATTCCTCATGCCCCGAGCATTCACAGGGATGCCCGCCGGGTCCACTGCGAAAAACCGGAATCAATTGGGTGCATGGACCGTCTGCCTGCCACCCACCGCAAAGCGGTATTTCGAGATCGCCTCGACCACCCCCTTGGCCAACGCGTCCTGATACTTCGGGTTTTCGAGCAAACGAGCTTCGTACGGATGGGTCATGAACCCGCCCTCTAGCAGAATTGCGGGGTGCCGCACGCCGGAGAGCACACTGAAGCGCGCGTGCTTGATGCCGCGGTCGAACGTGTTGTTTTGGAGTCGGCGGAGGATGGACCCGTGGACGGAGGTGGCGAGCGCGATGTTCGCCGAGTCGTGTTCGTTGCCGGCACGCACATGATTGTCCGCCGCAATGGCACTGCGACCGTAGTGGGATACCCCGGGCGGTGAGAGTGTGAACGTTTCAATGCCGCGCGCATCGCGGCCACCCGAATTGAAATGGAGGCACACGAAAATCGCGTTTTCCCTGATGGCGTTGGCGAAATCGACGCGTTCCTCGAGTGACAGGAAGCGGTCGTTGTCGCGGGTCATGACGACCTTGTATCCTTGCGCCGCCAACGTTGATTTTATCCGCTTGGCAAGGTTGAGGTTGTAGGTGGCCTCCGTGTTCAAGGCATTTGTGGCACCCGAATCCTTGCCGCCATGTCCCGGATCGAGGATCACCGTGCGGAAATCCCCCGCGTTCTTGATGTAATTCGGCCGCAGCACCGGATCGATCAGCTTCGCCAGATCCATCCGCGAGACGTACACCTTGTCACCCACCGAGGCGACCGCATGCGTGAACACGAATTTGACCCCGTTCATCAAACATTCCTTGCCGCCGATCTTGAGATGCATCTCCACCTTCGCGTTTTCAAGCACGATGGAATTCCCGCTGCGTGTGAGCTTGGTGAATTGGTAGAACTGCTTGATGCTATCGACCGTGACATAATCGCGCCCATCGATTTTCGCGAGTTCCCAACCCGAAACCGTCGCGGCGGAAAGCACCGGACCCGCCACCACATGCCCTAACAAAACCACCGCAATCACGCGGCACGCCAACGCGATCGGCAGAAAGACAAGCAGGGAGCGGTGTGGCATCGGAAGTGATGCACTCTTAAGCTTGGATCAACCCGTTGACAACCGGATTTGTCGGGGATTCCGGATGCCCGCCGGGTCATTGTCGGGCTGTGGCAGCGTTTTGTAACGGCACATGAGAATGGCGGGAAAGCAGGAAAAATGCGGAGCGGCAGGCTATATTGGCTGGTAATTCTGCTGGAAATCCCAAGAATCCGCCACCGCTGCCGTGCTAACAGGCACCGCCACCTATTCCACCACCGGACTCACGTTCATGTTAGCCGCCAAGTCCAAGGTTCTCATTCCGCTCGTCCTGCTGCTCTGCACCTTGACGTTGGCACTCCAACACGTGATGACATCCAACGCAAGAAGCACCCAAGCGGACGCACGAGCAGATCAGGCGCCAGCACCCCGCGTGACCAAGCTGAGTGACCGAAGCGAAGTTCTTTCCGTGGAGGAGTTCTGCAAGAGACTTGTCGCGGCGAAAAAGAATGGCACCGAAGACGGGGTGCGCAGCTCAATTGGGAAAGAAACCAGTGGCTTTAGCGCCGATCAAGGACACTTCGCTGGAGGTGCGCCTCGCGATGATGAAGCGCATTCTCAGCCACCCTGAAATCGTTGGTCCGAGCGGAGAGATTCGCGACGACGCCATCGGACACCTGCGCAAAAGAGCCTATTTTTCTCCCCCAGAGCTCCTCAAAATCGGCACCGAGTTGGCAGAGGTCATTCCCGATGGAGGAAAAGCCTCAAAGGCCGTTGAAAAGCGCAAGGAAGAAGCCGACACCAACAAATAGACATCTGACGGAATCCTGTCTATTCCTCCAAGCCGGACCAGGCGCTCCTCACAACGGTCCACAGGTCCAAGATTCCGCATGAAGGTGGAACCACATACCACTGTTAGAACCGCCGCATCCAAGGGTTTGTAGTCCCGCCTTCAGGCGGACATGAGAGTGAAGATGCCGGGACATCCTGATGTCCGATCGGACACCAGGATGTCCCAACAGAAAATTCGAGACCTGGCGTGGAGTGCGGTGGGAAGCGTAGCGCCACACCGCTTTGGCTAAATCCCAACAAGCACTGCACCCTAATCAAGGCACAGTCCGTATGCGGGATCCGGTGTTCCTACATGGAGCCGTTCCCGGCACACGGGCGAGCGGTTGCGCCTGCGACTTTGTCGAAAATAGTTGTCCACATCGCCCCCCGTGTTGGTGTTATATGGTGTAAAGCATGACGGACACCGATGAATTACTTTTGCAAACCTTCGCCAGCACCCGCGATGAAAAGGCCTTCCGTGCCCTAGCGGACCGTTACCTCGGCCTGGTCTTTCATACGGCCATGCGCCGCACCAACCACCGCCAACTCGCCGAGGAAATCGGCCAGAACATCCTGTGCGCCCTAGCGAAAAAGGCCTCATCGCTAGCAAAAAATCCCGAGCGGCTTCCGGCATGGCTGCACCGCGCCACCCTCTACGAATCGTCCAAAGCCATGCGTGCGGAAACCTCCCATCAGCGGCGCCAACTCCTCCACATCCCCGCCGCATCCCCGCCGCATCCCCACCGGACGACGCCGCGTGGATCGACGCCATCCCCCATCTGGATGCGGCACTCGACCAACTGCCCGATCCGGACCGCCATGTGTTATTGCTCCACTTCTTCGAGAACCGTTCGTTCCCCGGCATCGCCCGCTCGCTCGGCAAATCCACCGTCGCCGTGCAAAAACAAGCCGAACGCGCCCTCCAGAAACTCGCCCGCCTGCTCCGCGCCAAAGGCGTGACCCTAACCGCCACCGCGCTCGCTACCGGCCTCTCCGCCGAGTTCGCCAAGGCCGCCCCTCTAACACTCGCGCAATCCGCCACTGCCGCCGTGCTAACAGGCACCGCCGCCTATTCCACCACCGGACTCACCCTCATGTTCGCCGTCAAATCCAAGGCCCTCATCCCGCTCGTCGTCCTGCTCTGCGCCCTGCCGCTGGCGCTCCAACAGGTCGCGATTTCCAACGCGCAAACCCGCATCGCGCAGCTCCAGGCGGGACCACCCGCCACACGGACCGCCAATTCCACCACCACGAAGGCCACGGTCAAAACCAATCCCAACAACCTCAGCGCCTGGAAAGACCTTGCCCGAAGGATCGCCTTTCTCGAACATGTGGGCGGGGGATCGGCCCGCGAACGCGCGGCATTGGCGGCAAAAATCAAGGACGACGCCCAGCGCGAGAAAATCATGGCCAAACTGAGGCCCCAGCTACCGGCGACCACTCGCGATGGCAAGTACCCCCCCAAGCCAACCATGAAAATCTCCGCTACCATCACGATGTTGGTCATCGTCGCCTCCGTCACGCTGGGCTGGCACCAGCGGATCGCTCTCAACCAATTGCACGACGTGGAGCAAGCCATGCTTGCCAAAGCCACAAGCCTAACCGCTGGCGCGAAGTCCGTCGGCGATTCCCCTACTCCAGGCACCAGTAAGTCCCGTCCCGACCGCGAGGCTGAGGCGAGATCGACCGCGGGCGACCTGATCGCAACACTCAAGGAGGCGCGAAAACCGGTTCAAGACGAACCCTATCGGAACCTGGAGAAACGGGTCGAAACGGTACTGGACCAGACCTATCAAATGAATGGTTCGCAGCTTCAGGCTCTGCTCGAGAAACTCCGGAATGACCCGGACATGAAGCCTTTCCCACGCCTGGCAGCGATACGCTCTGCCATCATGAGCTTATCCGACACCGATCCGGCGGCGGCCATGGCCGTTCTAACTGAAATGGCCGGCCAGTTGGGCGACTCTAGCACCACGTTTGAGCATGTCATCGGGAAATGGGCGTCAACGGACCCGCTAGCCGCGCTGGCATGGATGCGGGGAAATGCCGCCACGGGCAAGGTCATCGATGTCCGGGACGTCCCATCCCCTTATCGGCATGACGTGGCCAATTTACGTAATCGCCGAAAATCGCTTGGCATCTGAAAATAAGAGGGGTAAGCTGTGACGAAAGTTCACATCATGAGTACGCTCGTAGAAATCGAAACCGCCGCAGATTCCCTTTCTCCCGAGGAGAAGGAACAATTGCTCCGTTTTCTTGCTATCCGCTTGAGGACGGAACGTCTGCAACCGGCGTTGCGGATCTATACGGACCACGAGGTCGCCACCATGCTCGCTGAGGATGAGGCGGAGGGAGAACAACTCCGCAGGAACCGGTGAACATATTTCTCGATAGCAGTGTGGTTCTCGCCGCGTGCCTTTCCGCCACTGGCGCATCGAGACTGGTATTTGACCTCGCCGCCCGGCAACGCTGGCAACTCCTTGTCTCACCATGGGTTCTGCATGAAGTCCGCGACAACCTTGTTGGAAAGCCACCCGATGCATCCCGTACTTGGGCTGCGCTTCGTGGTCGCGTCACCGTTGAAGGTGACGAACTCACCTTCAACTGGCCACTTGCCTTCGACGTGGCCAAGGACAAGCCCGTCCTGATCACCGCGCTGGCCTATGCCGACGTATTGCTCACGCTCGACCGCCATGACTTCCGAGGTTTGTTAGGAAGAACGGTTTATGACCTGCGGGTGCTCACGCCTGGCGGGTTCCTGCGTGCCGAGCGCGATGCGGATCGCTTGGTTGAATGAGCTAATGCCGCACCCGCTAACCATGATGCGAAGCCAGTGGTCCAGGGGTGCCGTGACCGGCGGACAGCGTAAACTCCCACAGAGCACTTCCTCCATGCGGCCGGAGGCCGCCCACCCGCGTCAAGGCGCTTGGGAAAGCGCCTCTCCAGACCGCATCGTCGGCCTGCTAGACGACGGCAATCCGGGTGGCGAATCCCATCATTTGATGTCATGTTCCTTGGCAAAGGACGCAGCGCCCTCCCTGTCATCTTTCGGCCAGTTGCTGTGGATGTTCCTGAGCGTGTTGTCCCGGTAGTTGCCTGGCGGCAGGGTCATGATCCATTGCATGGCGGTTTGCGGATCGTGTTTGAAGATGGTCTGCGCGTAGCCGCGGATGGCGGCGTTTTTGACCGGCCCCTCGGGAGCGGAAACCAGCCATTTTCCTGCGGCTTCATAGTCACGTCTCGTCCAACTGCTAATCATATCCATGATGCAACCATCGCCCTTGCCAGGAGGGAAGTTTTTGCCCATCCATTCGATCCATCGGCCTGTGTCCTCGACGATGCCATTGCTCAGATTTTCACAGAATCGATTGAGTTCCATTGGATTCATTTTCGCATCTTCAACCCATTGGCTCGCATCCGCGAAGCTCACCTTCCGCAGCCCCTGCGAAAAATAGCCGAGATTATCATCCACCGCTTGAGAGAGTGGCGGAATGCTCCATCACAAATGCCAGTGCGGCGTGGGGGGCCTTTCTAGCGTAACCCCTGAGCAAAAGGACCGCCTGCTCAGCCCGCTTCTTCTCATCGAGTTCCCGGCTGGCAAGCACGTCGGCAATGAGTATCTTTAAACTGGCTGCATCCAGTGCTGCACCTTATCGATCAGATCCCGGGTTTTCATGACGGTGGTGACGTGCAGCCAACCAGCGAGTGTCGGGTGCGTGGTGAGCGATTGCGCTTTTTGGGCAAGCTGGATGAAGACGAGTTGCGAGGCGTCCGCTGCCAGGGTGTCATCGCCACAGGTTCGTTTCGCCGCCATGTGGACAAGTGTGGCATAACGGGCGACAAGGGCACCAAATGCCGATTCACGGCGATGCGCGACCCAAGCGGCGAGCAGTTCGGAATCGGATGCGGCTGACGTTTCCATGTCCTGTAGTATCATGGGAACATCGCGGGAAAAACAGGACAAAAAAAAATTCGCAGTTTTTCCGTGCCGGGCTAGTGGCATAGGGATGGAACGAGTGGTCAGTTGAAGACCACGGCAGTGGAGGACAGGCGGGACGCCCGTTTTCCAAGACAGCCGGGACGGCTATCCTCCTAGACCATGTCCCCTAGCAGCGCCTCTGTTAGACGGATGGCGTGCACGTTCGGGCGGACCGCATGCACCCGGTGGAGCATGACTCCCATGCGGCGCGCCTGCGCGGTGATCACAGCCGTCGGCGTGTCGCGCAGGGCGGGAGGATCGTCCGCTCCGATGAGGTGGCCGATGCATGATTTCCGGGACACCCCGAGCATCAATGGCCGGCCCGGCGGGCAGAGCCGATCCAACGAGCGCAGCAGCGCCAGATTGTGATCGAGGGATTTGCCGAATCCAATACCCGGATCGAAGCACAGCGTTTCGGGATGGAGGCCGGCGTTGCCGAGCGCCGCCATGCGTTCGACGAAGAAGGCGCGCACTTCGGCCACCACATCCTGATAGTGCGGCGCGGTTTGCATGGTTCGCGGTTCGCCCTGCATGTGCATGACCACCACTCCACAGGTGTTAGAGGCGCAGACACCCGGCATCCCGGGATCCGCACGCAGGCCGCTCACGTCGTTCACAATGTCCGCTCCGGCGGCAAGGGCGGCAGCCGCGACGGCGGCCTTGGTGGTATCGATCGAGATCCATCCATCCCACTCCGCCCGCAACGCGGCGACCACGGGGATGGCGCGCGAGATTTCATCATCTGCGGAAACCGGGGAGGCACCGGGGCGTGTCGATTCGCCGCCCATATCGATGATGGTCGCGCCCTCGGCGATCATCCGGCGGGCGTGAACGAGCGCGGCTGACATGTGAGCATGGTGGCCGGCGTCGGAAAATGAATCCGGCGTGAGGTTGAGGATCCCCATCACCTGTCCATGCCGGGTGAGATCCAGTGTGCCACGTCGTGTTTTCCAAAGCATCGGAGCAATTGGCGGCTTGCAGCGACCGCCCGGTGCGATTACTTTGCCCTGCATGAAGCCGCTGGCAACTTGGAAAATTCTCTGCGTCGTCGCGGGTTTGATGGTGGCGGTTGTCTGCCAGGCGAAAGAGCCGGCCAAGGACCTCATGGAGGTGGAGGGTCCGAACGTCCGTGTGATGCGCCATGAAGACGGATCGCGCACGACGTTCACCCGCACTCCCGACGCCCGGACGCTCACCAAAAAGAAATTCTCCGCCAATGGCGTGCTGACCATGCTCACGGTTTACCGGATGGACGCCAACGCCAACCCGATCGGCTGCAAGATTTTCGACGGCCAGAACCAGTTGCTCTACAAAGTCAGCTACGGCTATCGCAAGGTGGACGGGCAACTCGTCGAGGAGCGCATGTTTGATGCCCGCGTCACGCGTCGCGATCCGAACACCGGCAAGGAAATGCCGGTGCAGAGGATATGTTATCTTTACGATGCCCAAGGCAACCGCAGCGCTCCGATCGTTTACAACCTGCTTCCGGGCAAGACCATGGAACAGGTGTTCGGCGTGAAATCCTCCGCGCTGGAAACCAACCCGTTCAAGCAAGGCGCTCCCAACGTTCCGGTCAATCCCAAGGCAAAACCGGTGGGCAAGGTACCCTGAATCATCCGGGCTTTTCCTCCCGCGCCATCGCCTGATAGACTCCCCGCGAGGATGATCCCGGAAAAGGAATTCTAACCACGCATGATCGCCAAACGAGTCATCTTTGAAGGCCGCGTCCAGGGCGTCGGCTTCCGCTATACCGTGAAAAACCTGGCACGCGGCTTCGACGTCTGCGGCGGAGTAAGAAACCTGCCCGATGGCAATGTTGAACTCAAGGTCATGGGCGAGCCGGATGAAGTCGCATCCTTCATCCGCGAAATCATCGTGGAGTCCCCGCTCGCCCACAACATCAGGAACCATTACACCGAAATCATTCCTGCGTTGGAAAACCACGCGGGCTTCCGGATCGAACGTTAGATTTTCCCAACACGCCATCCCTTACTCGGCCAGCATGTCCTGGAAAACCTGGATGTTCGCGGCTGCGGACTTGCGCAGGGCGGCGCGGAATTCGGTGATCGCATGGCGGCGTTTGACGGCTTCGAGTGCGGCGAGGATTTCGGGTTGCGCCTGATCGAATGTCCGCGGCGCGGCGGATTTGCGGCCGGTCACTTCGACGAGATGCCAGCCGAGACGGGTGCGGACCAGAGTCGGCTGATGGATGGCCAGCGGAAAAACCGCAGCGGCGAAATCTGCGGGCAGACGCGCGCGCGTCATCCATCCGAGCGATCCACCATGGTCCTTGGTGGCGGAATCCTCACTGATTTCCTTGACGAGGGTGGCAAAATCCCGGCGCCCTTCTGTTAGATCAGCCAGGGCCGCCGCAAGTTTCGCCTTCGCCACGTCCGGCGGATGATCGAGCGTCGGGATGAAAATATGGCGGGCCTCGATGCGTTCGGGCCATGCGAGTTGCTGCTGGTTTTCCTCAAACCATTGCCGCGCTTCGTCATCGGTGATGCGGACGAGCGTGTCGATCTCGGATGCGACGTATTTTTCCTGCTGGATGCGGGCGGCGAGACGGTTGCGCAGATCCTGCATGCTGGCAATGCCTTGGGATTTCATCGCGCTTGCCATGGCATCTGCCGATTCAAAGCGTGTGCGGAACCGCTCCAGCCGCTCATGGATTTCCTCGTCGCTGACCTTGAGTGATGCGGCGATGTCCCCGGCTTTGACACGCAACAACTCGTGATCGATCAAGGCATCGAGAGCGGATTCCAGCGCGGCTTTTCGATCTATCGGAGTGAGCGCCTCCATGGATTTCCCTTCGAACCAGAGGCTTTCGCGCACCGCTCGGTCGAGTTGGCTGCGGGTGATTTGGTAATCGAAAACGCGGGCGACGATGTCCTGGGACCGCGCATTGGCGTTGCCCCCCAGAGTGGTGGAAATGGTGTGATCGATCCCGCGTCGCAGCGGCCCCTTGAACACGCAAAGGTCACCGGTTAGATAAGCGATGACCGCCCCATAAATGACGAGACGCAGGGTGAATTTGCCGAGTGGGGACATATCAGGAGAGCCGGGCGACGTGAGTCGTTCGCCGCGTAACCGATTCAAGCCTTCAATGGAAGCCAAATGATTGCTGGATTTCCCGCAACCATCCATCACCCCGATCTTGCAGCACACCTGGCATGTCCTTATGAACACGCTGGCATTTTCCCGCGAAATATCTTGGCGAAGCGGAGTGGATAGCTATTTTCGCGCTCGACGGATTGTCCCATGATTCTGACCAAATCCCCCATTTCCCAGCATGATCCAGCCGGACCCGCTCCCTCGCAGTCCTCGATGCTGCGGTTTGCCCGTCGCTTCGGCCCTCATTTCCCCGCCATCCGGTCCGGTCACCGGCTCTTGCATCGGCGCGCACCCCAAGAACTCGTTCCCAGCAGTCCCTATTATCTGATTGATGAGAGGAAACTTTTGAAAAACCTGGAGATCATCCAACAGGTGCGCGAGCTCACAGGAGCGAAATCGGTTCTTGCCCTGAAGTGCTTTTCCACCTGGTCGGTGTTCGGGCTCATGCGCGATTATTTGGATGGGACGACCAGCAGTTCGCTCCTTGAGGCCCGGCTGGGCCATGAAAAATTCGGCAAGGAAGTGCATGCCTACAGTGTCGGATTTTCACGCGCGGAGGTCAGGCAGGTTAGTGCCTTTGCGGATAAAGTGATTTTCAATTCCATATCCCAGTTGAAACGATATGGCCACGAGGCGCGTGGCGTCAAGCTGGGCCTGCGGGTTAATCCCGGGGTCAGTCATTCTCATTTCGATCTGGCAGATCCGGCCCGGCGGTTTTCGCGGCTCGGGGTGACGGACCATGCCGCGCTGATGGAAGTGGCACCCCAGCTCAGCGGGGTGATGTTTCATTTCAACTGTGAAAACGACCAGTTCATGAGTTTCGCGGCAGCACTCGACGCGATTGGAAAATCTTACGGTCCCGTGCTAAAAAAAATGCAGTGGGTCAGCTTGGGCGGCGGGTTGTCTTTCACAAAAGACGGATATCCCCTGCGGCAGTTCTGCCGACGCCTGAAACAGTTCAGCAAGGAGTTTGACGTTCAACTGTATCTGGAACCCGGTGAGGCCGTCATTACGGGCTGTGCAGAACTCGTCGCAACCGTGCTGGATGTCGTGCATAACGAAATGGATATCGCGATTCTGGACATCTCGGTCGAGGCGCATATGCTGGATCATCTGATCTATCAAACCAGTCCCGAAATCAATGCGCCCGGGCCGGGCCGCCACCCCGTTCTGATTGCGGGCCGATCCTGCCTTGCGGGTGACGTGTTCGGAACCTACAAACTCAATCAACGGCTGCGTCCCGGCACGATCATCCGTCTGGCCGATGCCGCCGGCTACACCATGGTTAAGAAAAACTGGTTCAACGGCTTGCCCATGCCGTCTATTTGCGTGAGAAGGCTCAGCGGAAAGCTGGATATCGTTCGCCGCTTCAGCTACAGGGATTACGAGGAAAGTCTGTCATAACCAAGAATTACTCATGAAACAGAATGTATTGATTATAGGTGCGGGCGGAGTCGCCCATGTGACGGCCCACAAAGCGGCCATGAACAACGACGTGCTCGGAGATATCTGCATTGCATCGCGAACCCGGTCAAAATGTGACGAGATTATCGAGAGTGTGAAACGGATGGGACACCTCAAGGATCCATCCAAAAAACTCTATTCCCGACAAATTGACGCCCTCGATATTCCCGCAACCATCAAGCTGATCAAGTCAACCAAATCCGGAATCGTGATCAATCTCGGCAATGCGTTCATCAACATGTCCGTTCTGGAGGCGTGCTTGGAGACCGGTGCGGCTTATCTGGATACTGCGATACATGAGGAGCCCGACAAGGTTTGCGAGGAGCCGCCGTGGTACGCCAATTACGAATGGAAGCGCAAAGAACGTTGCAAGGAAAATGGCCTGACCGCCATTCTGGGCGTGGGGTTTGATCCCGGCGTTGTAAATGCCTATTGCGCGTTGGCTCGGAAACGCTACTTCGACAAAATTGATACCATTGACATCATGGACGTCAATGCCGGCAGCCATGGCAAGTATTTCGCCACCAACTTCGATCCGGAAATCAATTTCCGGGAATTCATCAAGGTGTGGACTTGGATTAACCGGCAATGGCGGGAATTCCCGACGCACTCCGTCAAGCGTGTCTATGATTTCCCGGTGGTGGGCCCTCGTCCTATTTACCTCAACGGGCATGATGAGTTGCATTCGCTGTCAAAAAACATGGACGCCAACAGCATCCGGTTCTGGATGGGTTTCGGCGACCACTATATCAATGTATTCACGGTGTTGCGCACCCTTGGATTCCTGTCTCATTTGCCGGTAACCCTCACCACAGGACAGGAAGTGGTGCCGCTGAAAGTCGTTAAAGCCCTGCTGCCTGATCCCAAAACACTGGCGCCAGGCTATACCGGCAAAACTTGCATCGGCAATTTCGTCAAGGGATGGAAGAATGGCAAACAGCGGGAAGTGCTTATCTATCAGGTTTCCGATCACCACGAATGCTACCGGGAAATCGAATCGCAGGGGATCAGCTACACTGCGGGCGTTCCTCCGGTAGCGGCGGCGATGCTTGTGGCGAAGGGTATTTGGGATTCGAAAACCATGGTGAACGTGGAGGAACTCGACCCCGAGCCCTTTATCGCCATCCTCGACAAGATAGGACTGCCCACGGTCGTCAAGGAGATCAAGCCCGGCAGCAAGTATTCGTTTGATGGAACGGTGCGTGATCTGCAGACCGAACTCGCCGAATCCACCGCTACAGTCACCGTTTCGGCCGCCAATCCCATGCTGGCACTGGCGTCACGGCCTGCGGCGAAATCGCCTGGCAAAGCGACCAGGCCCAAAAAGAAATCATGAAGGACGGCGGCGCCTACCGGTTGATATGCACGATTTTGGCGGGGTGGAACCCGTTGAAACGCGTTGCGGAGGCCACACTGTAGGCACCGATGTTGCGGCTATACACGAGATCACCGCGTTTGAGATTGGTGGGGAGTTCCTCGGACATCGAGATGACATCAATGGCATCACAAGTCGGCCCGAAAACCGTACAGATCTCCGTGGGTCCCTTCTTGAATGCCTTCAGGTGATATTGACAATGGTCAAAGATGATACCCGAGAAGGTGTTGTAGACGCCGTCATCAATGTAATAACAAAGTTTGCCGTTGCGCACGGCCTTGCCGATCACCCGCGCAACCGCCGTCCCCGCCGTGGCCACCATGAACCGGCCGGGTTCTGCCAGGATTTGAATGTCCTTGGGAAAGAGCCGGTTCAGTTCGGCATTGATCTTGCGGGCTAGTTCGCTGAAGGGCTTGACGGTTTTGTCGTAAGGAACCGGGAACCCGCCGCCAATATCCAGCAGGTTCATTTTGGTATAACCGCGGCCCTTGGCTTCCTCGTAAATATTTGCCGCGAGATTGATGGCTTGCACGAAATTCTCAAAGTTGGTGGTTTGACTGCCGACGTGGAAACTAAGACCTTCCACGACCAAGCCGGCCTTGGCGGCGGCAAGAATGAGATCCACGGCTTCCCCGGATGCCGCACCACACTTTGACGAGAGTTCGCACATCGCCCCGGTATTGGGAACACTCAGCCGCAGGACGAGCCCGGAGTTGGGGGCATATTTCCTGATCTTCCCAATCTCTTCGAGGTTGTCATAGGTGACCAGTGCTTTGTATTGATCCAACTCGCGCAATGCGTCGTTCTCCTTTACGGGATTGGCGTAGATGATTTTATCCCAGATCCAGTCCTGCCGTTGTTTGGAGGGCATGTGTTTGATCTGCTCATGCACAATATTGAATTCCGGCATGGAGGCGACGTCAAAACTCGCCCCCGCTTCAAAAAGGGTTTGCACGATGGCAGGATCGGGGTTGGCCTTGACCGCATAGTAGGCTTGGACCCGGGGCAGGTATTTTTTAAAGGCGGAATAGTTACGCCTGAGAACGTTGTGATCCACAACAAAGAGGGGGGTGCCATGAGTTTTCCCGAGTTGCTGAAGCACTTTCAATGTATCCATGGTGATAACTTTCCTGTCGATTTTCAGTTGCAAAGACGCTTCAGCATTGCAGCTCCCCGCCAGGGAAACAAGAAACAATTTCCAAACAGCATGGC
This sequence comes from Akkermansiaceae bacterium, assembly GCA_903888515.1. Classification (GTDB taxonomy): domain Bacteria; phylum Verrucomicrobiota; class Verrucomicrobiia; order Verrucomicrobiales; family Akkermansiaceae; genus Luteolibacter. The sequence continues at coordinate 40,618 of CAISTY010000240.1, forward strand.
GGGGCGCAGTCATCCCGTGCGCTCGTTTCCGGAGTTGCGGCTGCGGAGGCGCCGCATGACGGACATGACCCGGAATACCCGCATGACCGCAGCCGCAGATCCTGCGGCAACTTTCCCGCCAAGGACACCCAATGGGTGCAAAACGATTGGAGTGAGTCCACTGGCCATGATAGAAGACCGTCTGTGGGACAGTAGGACCGTTGTGAAAAGAATCCATTCGACACTCTGGCGAACGGCCCTGCTAGTGTTATTTTGCGTCACATCCGGGTCGGACTTCGCGGAGGGTGCCGACCCGCCACCAGCCAGCTTGCCCGCCTGGCCTTTTCAAATCGGCGCCGGTCAGCGGCCGGGAACGTACTGGTGGTGCCCCGGCAGCGCCTTCACCAAGGATGACATCGATTACAATCTGCAACGCTTCCGGGATGGCGGTTTCGGCTTTGTTCACATGATCCCGATCTACGGCGCGCGCGGTGCCGAAGATCGCGACATCACTTACCTCTCGCCGCAGTGGATGGAGATGCTCAACCACACCGTACGCAAAGCACAGTCGCTCGGACTGTTTGTCGACATGACCACCGGCACCGGCTGGTGTTTCGGCGGGCCCAACCTGCCGACCGACGCCATCGACGCGAAGGCCCGCTATGATGCGAGGAGCAACACCGTGAACTTGGTGCCCGCAATGAAGGTCAAACGCCCCGCGCCAGGGGGGGAAGGCGCGATGATCAATCCCTTCTCGCCGCGTTCGATGGAACTCTATCTGGAACGCTTCTCGCAGGCCTTCGACGCATCGAAGGCCGCCACACCGCGTGCGCAGTACCATGATTCTTTCGAGTATAAGGGCGATTGGAGCACCGAACTGCCAGACGAGTTCAAGGCCCGCCGCGGCTATGACCTGCGGGAACACCTTGCCGGATTGTTCGACAACAACGCCGCCGGCGATCGCGACCAACTGTCGCGCGTGAAGTGCGATTACCGCGAAACGCTGGCCGAACTGCATCTCAACTCGATCCAACAATGGACCGACTGGGCGCATCAGCGCAACATGGTGACGCGCAATCAGGCGCACGGCGCACCGGCTAATCTGCTGGACGTGTATGCCGCCTGCGACATCCCGGAGACCGAGATGTTCGGTGCGCCGGAGTTGCCTATCCCCGGTTTCCGCCGCGACCCGGCGATGTGCCGCGCCGCCGATTCCGACCCGCGTATCTGCATGCTGGCCTCGTCGGCCGCGCACGTCGCACACCCGCCGGGCCGTCAACTCGTCAGTTCCGAAAGCTGCACCTGGCTGCGCGAGCACTGGCACACAAGCCTGGCACAGATCAAGCTGCACTTGGACCTCTTTTTCCTAACCGGCGTGAACCAGATGCTCTTCCACGGTTCCTGCTACTCGCCGAAGGATGCGCCCTGGCCCGGGTGGTTCTTCTATGCCTCGACCAAGATGGACTGGCGCAATTCCATTTGGCGCGACGTGCGGTTTCTAACGGATTACGCCGCTCGCTGTCAGTCGGTTCTGCAGGCCGGGCAACCGGCGAACGACGTGTTGCTGTACTGGCCGATTCACGACCTGTGGATGAACCCTGACGGCATGACGATCCCGCTGACGGTTCACTACAATGGATGGATGGTCAAACAACCGATCGGCAGGGCGGCCGAAGCGCTGCTGGCACAGGGCTTCGCATTCGATTTTATCTCGGACCGGATGGTCGAAAGCCTCAAGTTTGCAGACGGGAAATTGGCGGCACCCGGCGGGACGTATCGGGCGCTGGTCGTTCCCGCCTGCAAGCATATGCCCGAGGCGACGCTCAAACGGTTGGCCGACCTGCGTGCGCAGGGCGCGACGATCATTTTCGAAAAAGCCATGCCTGCGGATGTGCCCGGTCTGCCGGACTTGGAGAAACGCCGCGCTCAACTGGCGGTCGATCGCACGCGCCTGGAGAAGTCCGGCGCCATCGTGGCCGATGATGCAATCGCGGGTTTGACGAAGGCCGGGATTCCGCGTGAAACCATGGTCGATGCGGGCTTGCGATTTATCCGCCGCAGAACCAACAACTCACACTGGTACTTCATTGCAAATCACACGGCGAAGGCATTCGATGGCTGGCTGACGCCGGGCGTTCCGTTAGTCTCGGCGACACGCTTCGATCCGATGACCGGGACGTCAGGTCGCTTGGCATGCAAGGCGGCGGCGGAAATCACCCAGGTCTATCTGCAACTGGAGGCAGGCGAGACAGCCATCCTCTGCGCGGACACGAAAACCGTGCAGGGTCCCGCGTGGCCGTATATGAATCCTTCTGGCGAACCGGTGGTATTGAGCGGCGAGTGGGCAGTCGAGTTCATTGACGGCGGACCCGTACTGCCCGCTCCATACAAGATGAAGGATTTGGTTTCATGGACGAGCGCACCCGATGTGAAGGCGCAGGCCTTTGCAGGCACGGCCCGCTACACACTGCGATTCCGCGCGCCGCAAGACACTGCCGACGACTGGCTGCTCGACTTGGGCGACGTGCGCGAGAGCGCGCGGGTGCGCTTGAACGGGAAGGACGTCGGCAGTCTGATTGCGATTCCCTTCAGGACAAGGGTCGGTGAGTTCCTGAAGACGGGCGGCAACACGCTGGAGATCGAAGTCACCAATTTATCCGCCAACCGGATCCGCGATCTGGAACTCCGCAAGGTGGATTGGAAAATCATGAAGGACGCCAATATCGTCAACGTGAACTATCAGAAGTTGGAACCCGACACATGGCCGCTGGAGCCTTCAGGCTTGCTCGGGCCGGTGAAGCTGATCCCGCAGATGCGATACATCCCCGGGACAGGCAGATGAGGACCTTTATCACCGGCCATACGCGTGTTCCTATCAGGACGTCATGTCCGGACCGCGGCAACCACCACCCCGTGTTTCGCGCTCCCGGATCCGCATCCTGACTTTCCCAGGCACGCCAACCCCAAGGGCAAATTCGTGGCAATCGAAACATTTTTCCGGTTGCCGTGATAAAACATGCCTCCAAGTCAGTATTGTGAGTGAAACAAACCCCATCACCGGAAACCATCATGCACACATCCCCATTGAACCATCCGTCAAGACGCACCTTTCTCAAACAATCCGCCGTGGCGCTCGGCGTGCCCTTTGCCGCACCCCAGATCCTTGCCAAGCCGGTGGCCGGGGCCAACGAGAAGATCAACTTCGCCTGGGTCGGCTTCGGCAATCAGGGCGGCGCGGACATGAATGCCTGTGCCAACGGCCACAACATGGTCGCGCTCTGCGACTGCGACCCGAGCATCCTGGATCGTGGCAAACAGAAATACCCCGACGCGAAACTCTACACGGATTTCCGCAAGATGCTCCGCGAAATGGGTGACAAGATCGACGCCGTGGGCGTCGGCACCCCGGATCACACCCACTTCGCCATCGCCTACATGGCGATGAACATGGGCAAGCATGTGTTCGTCGAGAAACCGCTGGTGCATTCGCTGTGGGAGGCGCGCACCCTGCAACAGCTCGCCGTGAAGAAAAATCTCGTCACCCAGATGGGCAACCAAGGCCACGCGTTCGAAGGCGCGATCCTGATCAAGGAGTGGTACCAAGCCGGGCTGATCGGCGAGGTGAAGGAAGTCATTGCCTGGACCAATCGTCCGAAGTCGGGCTGGGGATTCAATGGCAACGTGATGACCGAGTTTCCAAAGGCAGAACCACCGCCGCAGGGCATGGACTGGGACCTGTGGCTGGGCCCGTGCCTCAAAAAACCCGGCTTCAGCCGTGCGTTCCATCCCACGACGTGGCGCCCGTGGTGGGACTTCGGCTGCGGTGGCCTCGGCGACATCGGCTGCCACACCATCGACACCCCCTACTGGGCGCTCGACCTCGGCGCGCCGGACAGCGTGGATGTGGAAATGCATGGCGAAGTCAATCCCATCCACACACCTAACGGATCTATCGTCACCTTCAATTTCCCCGCGCGGGGCAACAAGCCGCCAGTGCGGGTGAAATGGTATGAGGGACCCAGCGTGCCGCAAGCGCCGGCAGGTTACGACGGCAACCCGCCAGGTGGTGAGGGTGGCTTGATCATGGTCGGCGAGAAAGGCGGGATCTTCCACGGTGGCATGCGCCCGGGCAGCCCGGTGCTCTATCCCAAAGAAAAATGGGAAACCTACCGGACGAGCGGTGACAAGCAGGTTCCCAAGACGCTGCGGCGCCCCGGTGGGATCCACCGCGACTGGGTGGAGGCTATCAAGAATGGCACCAAGTCCTGCTCGGACTTCAGTTACTCCGGTCCGCTCACCGAGGCGATCCTGCTAGGTTCGCTGGCGATCCGCACCGGCAAGACGGTCAAGTGGGATGCGGCGAAAATGGAGATCATCGGCAACCCGGAAGCCACGAAACTGATCAACCCGGAAGCCCGCGAGGGCTGGCGTCCCAAGGATCTCGTATAATTCAAAAGCCGTACAACATAACAACCTCATGCAAACCAAAGCATTCACACTCGCAACCCTCGCTCTGTTAGGGGCGTGCGGAACCACGTTGGCCGCCGATAGCAAGTTCGAAGGCAACAGTCTCAAACCGTTCCTGGGTGAACCGAAACTGGACATCCAGCAGGTCTTCAAGGGCGACCGCTTTCCCAACGTCGTCACGGCAGTCGACGGCACGGTGCTGGCGGTCTGGGGCGGCGTGAAGGTGCGCCGCAGTGAAGACGGCGGCACGACCTGGGGGGAGGAGATCATGGTCGGAAAGGGTCACATGGGCAGCGGCGTCACGGTCAACGAGCGCAACGGCGAGATCTTCGCCTTTGTCGGCAAGGGTCATCCCCCGACTGCTGAAACCGTTTACCGCAGTCAGGACAACGGCAAAAGTTGGGCGGTCGTCGATGCGGTGATCAAACCCGACAGCAAGGGCAATAAACCGGAAATGCACATGAACGAACACGGCATCACCCTGCGCCACGGCACGCACAAGGGTCGCTTGGTCCGCCCAACCCGCTACTATGGAAAGACAAATGCCCGCAGTGAGTGGCCTGAACATTACACCAACGCGATCTATAGCGACGACGACGGCAAGACCTGGCTGACCAGCGAGCCGTTCCCGGCATTAGGCACCGGCGAGGCCACCGTGGCGGAACTCTCCACCGGAAAGATCTATTATAACTCGCGCCGCCACTGGACGCCGGAGGGTGTCAACAATCTCACGCGCTGGACGGCGTGGAGCGACGACGGCGGGGCAACCTGGAAGAATCTGGAGGAATGCACGGTGCTCCCTGACGGGCCGACAAACACCGGCTACGGCTTAATGGCCGGCTTGGTCCGTCTGCCTGTCAAGGACATGGACATCCTGATCTACAGCAACGTCGAAAGCGCGACCGGACGCGACAAAGGTACCGTATGGGCCAGCTTCGACGGCGGCAAAACCTGGCCGCTGAAGCGTTTGGTCACCCCGGGTGCCTGCGCCTATTCCTCGCTCGACGCTGGCCGCCCCGGCACCAAGAGCGAAGGCTGGATCTACCTGTTCTATGAGGGCAGCGGAGGCCAGATGGCTCGCTTCAACCTGAGCTGGCTGCTTCAGGGCGAAAAGACCGGCAACGGCGAGGTGCCGAAGTCGCTGACGAATTTGAAGTGACCGGTGATCTGTTATCCGTTATCGGTGATCAGTTATCAGTTATAAGTAATGAATGCTCGTGATGATGATTCATTGACAGGAAAGGACTGCATATGATATTTGACAGGCTGGACAACGCGCGAACCTACGGTGTGTTAGGAGCACGCTTCGCCACTGCCTTCGACTGGCTGGTCAGGAGCGAGCCCGGAATGCTCGCCGTGGGCAGGTATGATATCGACGGCTCGGACGTCTATGCCCTTGTTCAGGAATACTGTTCCAAGGCGCCGGAAAACGGGATGTGGGAGGCACACCGGCAATATGTCGATCTGCAATATGTCGTCAGCGGCGAGGAGCATATCGGCTTCGTCCACCTTTCCAGAACGGTTCCCGGCGAATACGACGCGGCCAGGGATTTTCTCCCCTTGCAGGCCGAATGCGATTTCAAAATCAAGCTGGTCGCTGGCGATTTCGCGGTGCTTTTCCCTCATGACGCCCACATGCCCTGCATGTCCATCGATCCGGTGCAACCCTCCCAAGTGCGCAAGATCGTCATTAAAATCAGGGTCGCCGACGGCGCTTGAAATGGCACATGGAATGACGGCGCGATTTCCGCTGATATCCACGTTGTTCATCAGTGGGTGCCTGTTAGTGCCAACCGGTCTCGGCGCCGAGGACGGGTACAGCCAAGCCGTGCAGAGAGGAATCCGCCTGCGCGAGGCTCCGCTCCTCGACTTTCCGGTCCGCAAGAGTATTCATGTGAAGACGTACGGAGCCATCGCCGGGGATAACAATACGGATACCCGTGCGATCCAGCAGGCCATCGACGATGCGGTTGCCGGCGGTGTGCCGACCTTGATCGAGTTCGATCAGGGAATTTACCGTCTCGATGTATCCGATGGTCAAACGGCTCTGCGGATCGACAAGGCCGCAGATCTCATTTTCGACGGCAAGGGATGTGAATTCCTGATCCTGGATCCGACCAAGCAGTTCATGAGCATCCGGCGGTCCGAGAGAGTGATCCTCAGGAACTTTTCCGTCGATTTCGCAGTCCTGCCGCACACACAGGGGTGGGTGACGGCGGTGGACCAGGATGCCGGGACTCTGACCGTCAGGCTCGACCCGGCTTACCCTGATCTCGATCAGCCCCATTTTCGTCAAGCCGCTTACAAATGGGGTTTTATCAAGGATAAGAACGATCCGATGTCCTTCAAGGAGGGAACAGAGTTCAGGATTTATCTAACGGGATGGTCGCGGCTGGAAACGGGCAGCTACCGTCTCAAGGTTCAAAACAAGAGCCCACTGAAAACCGTCGAGGTGGGTGATCCATATGTGCAGATTTCCAGAGTGGACGGGGCGCTTCTATCCGCTTCACGTTCCCAGGACGTCACTTTCGCGGATCTGAGGATATACGCATCTTCCAACGCTGTTCTCGCCACCAACTATTGCAACCGGCCCAATTTTATTCGCGTCAAGGCGGCCCCCAGGGCAGGACGGTGGCTGACCTCCGGTGCCGACGGTTGTTTCAATTTCGGCGGACGGGAAGGCCCCTGGGTCGAGGGCTGTTATTTCGAAGCTCTCGCCGATGACAACCTGATCATCAAAGGCTATCCGGCGTATTGTATCAATGTCGTCGATCCCCATACCTTTGACCTGGTTCATGCCAGGCTCCGGTTTGATTGGCACCAGCCCGCTCTCGAGGCCTACCGCCGCCGGGATAAGAATCATAAATGGATGGTCCAACCCGGAGATACTCTAACCGTCATGGATCCCGTAGAACGGGCGCTCACATCCAGACCCGTTGTTCTCGAAGTCAATGATCTCGCCAACGGAGTGAGGGTGCGCGTCGACCGGAAAATCCCCGGGCTGAGAGCCGGGACCGATTTCGAAAAGGCCGCGACCTTCTTCAATGATGATGCGTGTCTTGCGGGATTCGTCGTTAGAAACAACGTGTTCAAGAGTGCCGTCCGCTTCGGTTTCCTGCTCAAAAGCCATGACGGCCTGGTCGAAAACAACCTCTTCGAACGGCACAGCGACCAGTCGATCTGCGCCCTCAACACCTATCAGGAGTACAACAACATTCCATCCAACCTGCTCATCCGCGGCAACACGTTTCGCTTGGCCAGCGGCTGGCCGGTCAGGACCGCCTCGACCGCTCAGCACAAATTGAATCCCAATCGCAACATTTTCGGCGTCGTCCAGGCTTCGGTCAACTGGCCCGTCGGGCAGTGGGATATCGAGGAATCCGGCCTGCGCGCAATCCGCAATCTCTTCATCGAGGACAATCGGTTCGTCAATTGGTGGCAGAATCCGGCCGTAGCCGTCAACAACGGCCTCCATGTCCGAATCACCGGCAACACGTTCGAACTCGATGCAGCGCACGCCGCCACCGCCCTGACCGGCGCGCCGATCGCGGTCAAAGTCGTCAACTCGACCGACGTTCTCATCGAGAACAATACACTGTGTGGACCCGGATTGAATCTGCTAGACGGCATCCGGGTTGCCGGCTCAGGCAACGTGATCAACCGCAACAACAAGGTGGGCAAGCCAGCGGTGCCTTGACGGGGTAAGGCGCTGAAGAGTGAGCGGCAGGATGCCGGTGTTCCCCACCACAAGAGTGAACGGCAGCGTTGGCGTGCCGGGCGGTCCGTGGGGGGGGGGATATGGCGGTTGCACCTCCCGTCAAGGTGCCGCTTCCAGTATGTAAGCATCCTTGCCGTCCTTGACCAACCAGCCATGGGTGGCGAGTTCGGCACGCAGGGTGTCGGAAAGCGCCCAGTTTTTGGCCTTGCGGGCTTGCCAGCGGGCTTCTGCCAGATCGCGGATCTCTTGCGGGATCTCTGCGGACCCGGTGGGAACCTCATCGGGCAGAATCAGACCGAGTGCGTGCAGCAGGCGCTTGAATCCGGCAAGGGCTGCGGCGGCATCTTTCCCTGTCAGACTGGAGGCTTCACGCAGCCCGACAAAGAGCCCGCCGAGCGCGGCCGGCGTGTTGAGGTCGTCGTTGAGGCTGTCCCAGGCGGCTTGGAACGGTCCGAGCCCGGCGGCGGGATCCAACAGCGTGTCGGACCCCATGTTGGCGGCCATGGTGCGGGCCCCCTTGGCGAGTTTGGCAAGTGCCTCGCGTGCTGCTGTTAGCGAATCGAGGGTGAAATTCAACGACTTCCGATAGTGGCCGCCGAGCAGGACATAGCGGACCTCCATCGGCGAGAAACCGCGGCTTTCAAGATCCGATAGAGTGTAAAGATTACCGAGGGATTTCGACATTTTCCCGCCATCGACGAGCAGGTGGGCGAGGTGGAACCAGTGTGCGGCGAAATGCCCGCCACAGGCACACACGCTCTGGGCAATCTCGTTTTCATGGTGGGGGAAAACCAGATCGACGCCGCCCGAGTGGAGGTCGAACGAAGCGCCGAGGTATTCTTGGATCATCGCCGAGCACTCGAGGTGCCAACCGGGGCGGCCATCGCCCCACGGTGATGGCCAATAGTTGGCCCCGTCATCCGGGCGGCGGGCTTTCCATAACACGAAGTCGGAAACGCTGTCCTTCTCGTATTCATCGGCGTTCGCGCGGGTGTTCTGGGTTTTTCCGAGATCCAATTCACGTTGGTCGAGCCGCGAGAGTTTGCCGTAGCCGGGAAATGAGGCGATCTTGAAATAGACCGATGCATCGTCGGATAGATACGCGTGACCTTTCGCTACCAACTCCCCTATCATGGCGATTTGCTGTGGAATGTGAGCGACCGCCCCCGGTTCGATGTGCGGCGGCAACATGCCGAGTTGCGCGCAGTCGGCATGGAATTGCGCCGTCCATGCCGCGGTGAAATCCGCTAGAGATTGGCCGGCCTTGTGGGAATCGCGGATGGTTTTGTCGTCCACGTCGGTGATGTTACGGACGTGGAATGTGCGGGTGCCGCCGGTTTCCAAGGTGCGCCGCAGCACGTCCTGCAATACGAAGGTGCGGAAATTTCCAATGTGCGCCGGCCCGTAAACGGTGGGCCCACAACAGTAAAACCGATAGGTCGAGCCATCCATCGGGCGCAGCGCGCGTTCGGTCCGGGTCAGCGTGTCAAATAACCGCATGACCGGGGTGTAGTGAACGGAAAGCCAGGAGTCGAGCGCGAAGAACGGAAAGCGGTGAGCGGCCACCTTCCCGGATCTTCTCCGGTGTCATTTATTTTTGAGACAACAGGGTGCAAGGGTCATTGGGCACTCATTTTCTGCTCGTAATTTCCCTGAACAAAGCGGTTTCCTTGGGATCAAACGGAGATCCGTCTTTCCGCAACAGATCATGAAACCAACGTTGCGGCTCGGGAGCATCCTTTTTGGTGCCCCATGCGTAGATCGTCTGAGTCTTGCCGGAAACGAGCCCCCAGTTGTAGCAGCCGACATTCTCTTTCTTGAAGATAGGCAGGCACGCATTTACCTCGCTGTGACCACGCCGCAGCCATTCCGTGCAGATCACCGCGCGGCCGTGCTTTTTCAAATCGCGAATCTCTGCCGAAAGCTTACCCGCATCATGGTAGTTGTGGAACGTAATGACATCGGATGCGGCAAGCTGGAAGTCGTTCAGTTCCCGATTCCCGAACCATATCCCCGCACTGAGCGGTTGGTCTGGTTTGGCAGCACGGGCCCACTCAAATGCCTTCTTCAGGAGGGGTAGTGATCTGCTTTCCTGGCCGCTATTGCCTGGCTCATTGTACAAGTCCCACAAGAGAATGCGTTTGTCCCGAGCGAACGTGCCGATGACATCTTTCACGTACCGCTCCAGCCGAGGCCAAGACTCGGGATTGTTGACAACCGACTTGCCGGGACTCTGCAACCAGCCGGAATTATGGATGCTGGGGACCGGCTCCGGCTGCTTGCCAATTTTCGGGTTGCCGTTCCAGCAGTCGTCGAAAAGCACGAACATGGGTCTAATACCGTACTTCTCAGCTATGCCAAGGAACCCTTCGATACGATTCTTGAACCCCTTGGCATCCGCTTCCCATGCCAAGTCATGGAGATAAACCCTGACCGTATTCATCCCGAGATCAGACGCCCACTTCAGTTCTCTGTCGATGCTAGCGGGGTCGAATGTGTCGCTTTGCCACATTTCAAGCTGGTTGATCGCAGTGCTGGGAATGAAGTTGCAGCCAACCAGCCAGGGCTGTTTGTCGTACCATTGGTTTGCCTTTTCTGCTGTCCACCGGTTCATTTCGGTGGCTGGTCCAGACTTTGTTTCTTCGGCATGGGCAGGCAAACTGGACATTGCACCCAAAATCACGATCATCAGCATAAAAATGTGTCTCATTTCGTTCTCCTTTTCAGTTCTTGCACCACAGTGTTAATCAGCGACCGGTCGGGTTTGGGGAGTGATACACGACGCGTCGTGTATCAGGGGGCAAACCCGACCCGGAAGTGCTGGACTTCGTCCAGCGCCGCCGTAAAACGGCGTCAGACAAGCCCCTTCTATCGACCCCGCGCCGTTTCCGCAAGAGAAATTCTTCGACAGAGAATTCTTCGGCTTTCTTCACCGCATGGATTAACCGCCAAGTCGCCGCCAAGGGATGCGGATGAGGAGGTCACGGGTCACGAGTTGATGGGTCATGGGTGAAGAGATTGAGGATTGAGGATTGAGGATTGAGGATTGAGGATTGAGGATTGAGGATTGAGGATTGAGGATTGAGGATTGTGGATAGTGGATAGTGGATAGTGGATAGTGGATAGTGGATAGTGGATAGTGGATAGTGGATAGTGGATAGTGGATAGTGGATGATCTTCGATCCACGATCCTCGATCTCCTATCTCCGAGGGGAGGATAGCCGTCCCGGCCAATACTGTTCAATTAGCATTTGAAAGCCACTTTCTTGTCGAGTTATTGATGTGCCGCCACGCTCCTCTGCTTTGATTGTCGATTGAAGGTTGTTGATTTTTGATTGGTGAAGTGAGCTTGCTTGGCGCGGATGCTCGGTTTCAAGCTCAGAGCATCATCCCACCGCAAACCCCAATTCTCGATGCACACCCTAACTGAACAACCCACATTCTCATTCTGGACGGCGCGGGAGTATCCCCAACCGTCGGAACAATCAAGGCAGCCTGCAATCACATGGCCAAGCTCGAACTCCGCAGTGTCATCAAGGGACAAGACGACCCACTCACCGCTCGCGTGGCATGACTCAGCAAAAACGCCTCGATCATTCTTCGCTGTCAGTGTAATCTTTCGATATGGGACCATTGTGCGGGAGATGGCTCACATCATGACAGCAAACACAATCGCGGCAACGCTCAGGCATAGAGAAATCACGGAAAAGATCGCCAAAAACCGCAATCGCGACTCCTGCGACTCATTCAATTCCGTCTGGACTCTCAATTCGTTCGCGGTCGCTTGTAACTGCTCCAAGGCGCTTGCGACTACTTCTCCCATGCGGAGTAAGTCTTCTTCTAGCTTCTTGATTCTCTCTTCCGGTGCCCCGCTTTTAGGGAGAGATCGCCGTTCTCCGAGTGTTGCTACGATACCGCTTGCAGATGCGATCAGCGGGGTGAGTGCCTTGATGATTGGAATGATCTGGATAGCCATATTATATTTTTTCCGCACAACGTTTTTGTGATGGCGGCCGCGTGGTTGAGGTGATTCAGCGGGGTGGTTGAGGAGCTTCTGGCGGCTTGCCATCCACTACTTGTTCTGCCTGGGTCAATCGTCGATCTCCTCGAGTAGCGTCTTCAATGCTTTGATCAATTGTGCTTTGGCATCCGTCTTGTCGTCAACGTGCTCGGTATATGCGACACTCTTGATTCCTAGCCTTCCCTTAACGATCTCCGATGTGGGATCATGGGATAGCACAATATCTGCAACCATCTGCGGATCGACGGCTTCAACCACCAAGGTGGATTTGTTCCGCATCTTGACCGTGAGGATGTCGCCTTCTATGCGGCCGGATGCGACCTCCCATGAATTCCAAAGGAGTTTGACCGTGGGTTCTTTGTCGGTGATGATTACAAGTCGTCTCATATTATATTTGTTTTTGCAGAACGATGAGCACATCCACCACTAGGAGCGGGGGCGGGCGCGGATCAAGGGGTTGATGTTGCAAATACGGAATGTCATGGTAACAGAACGGCTCCTAGTGGTTGGATGATGCGGCTTGTTCTCCGGTCTTTTTCTATGTGCGGGTCATTTGGGCCAGAGTTCTTCATTGCTTCCGCTCTCGTAGCTCACTGACGCATCAAACTCCCACTCAGATTCATCCTTGCCAGTGAGCCTCGCCCACGCATTACGTTGGGGATAAAGCAAGGCCTCACACCATCCATCAAGTGTCTTTGGCATCAGTTGTGGATTCGCTAGCGTCGCTTCATAATGCTCCTTACCCTGTGCCACTACAAAACACCTTGCATACAGGAATGCATCGTCGGAATCTCCCGACTCGCCAGACTCATTGGCGAACACCTCGCCATCAAGCGCATACAAGCACTGTGACAAATGCTCCTCAAATGCTTCCAACTCTGTGATCGGTAGTGATGAGAGTTGTTCTTCGAGTGGCGCAATAGCCGTATCTTCGTCGCCTACAAGAAGGGCCTCTTTGTCGATGCTCTCGATGTGATGCCAAAATTCGTCGCGTGTCATAGGTCTTCTTTTTCTTGGAGAACAGTGTTGTTCGCCGTGAGGAGGGTGGATAAGTGTTGCGTGGGGGACAAGCGAATTCTGATAATCGATCACGCGGCACGCTGATTTACAGACGGTTGGGACTTTGGTTTTGATGCCAGGAATTTCAGGTGGGTTGTTTTTTCAGGAATTGCAAATCAAACAGATATGCCTTCCTCAAGGTGATGCGATTTCTTGGATACACGGAATATCCATGGATACGAATGATGCGTATTTTTGATTGCCGCGCCCGCGCGCATCCACCATAACCGTCGCTCCTGTAAACGCCGTGGTGACTGTGTTGCGGCGGCACAACAACAAAGCAAACCAACAGACAGACATCCACATGAGCAACCACATCCCAATGATCAGTTCCGCCGTCGCGGGACCTCTCGGCGTCATCCACCTGCCCCGCCTTTGGCAGAAAGCCTCCCTCGAAGCCTGCGGCAAGCTGCACCCCGACTATCCGGGCATCGGCAAAGGTTACGACAGCATGGTCCTCGCCGCCCTTGGCCTGAGCGAAGCCGCCGTGCGCGAGTTCATCAAGAGCAAGAAGCCCAGCTACACCCAGTTCGAAGCGTGGATCAAAACCCAGCCGGGCGTGAAGCTTGACAAGGCCACCATCTACAAAAACAACGTCGCCATTCAGGGCTACATCCACGACGACGCCACTCGCCAAGACATCCTCGCCGCCTGCGGCCTCGCCGATGACGGTTCGGTAAACCCCGGCGCGGTCGATCTCAACAACCTCGACGACTGGGCGACCTTCCATAAGGAAGTCCTCTCCTGAGTCTCGCGGCTTTCATTTCATGCAAATCCCACTCGAAGACACCGCCGCCGACATCGTCGGCAAGGCCATGCGCGGCCTTCAGATCACCGACGAGCAGGTAGCCGCCCAGGCCGGTGTCGCCGCCGCCGCCGTCGCCAGCCTGCGCGAGGGTGCTTACGACGAAACCACCGCGCGCGCCGTCGCGGCGGTGCTGCACGTCGGGGCCGACGCGCTTTCGGCGATGGGCCACAAAGCATGGCGTCCCCGGCCCGTCGAGATCGCCGGCCTCGCGTGCTTCAACACGCACTTCGAGGACATGACCGTGAACAGCTACCTCGCCTTCGACCGTGCCAGCGGCCAGGCCGTCGCGTTCGACACCGGCGCGGATTGCAGCGGGATGCTCGAGTTGCTCGCGCGGGAAAAACTCACGCTCAAGCTCATCCTCATCACCCACACCCACACCGACCACATTCTCGAACTCGACCGGCTCAAGGAGAAAACCGGCGCGCCCGCGTTCGTCAGCGACCGCGAACCGCTCGACGGCGCGAAGCCTTTCGCCGCAGGGCGCGAGTTTTCGTGCGGCGCTCTCCGCATCGGCACACGGCTCACGTGGGGCCACTCACCGGGTGCCATTACCTACGTCATCTCCGGCTTGGAAAAGCCCGTCGCCATCGTTGGCGACGCCGTCTTCGCCAGCTCCATGGGCGGTGGCGGCATCTCCTACGCCGCCGCCCTCCGCACCAACCGCGAGGAAATCCTCACCCTCCCCGACGCCACCGTGCTCTGCCCCGGTCACGGCCCGCTCACCACCGTCGGCGAGGAAAAGGCGCACAATCCCTTCTTCACCGCCTGATTTTTCACCCACAACCTCAACCTCAAAACCTCATCAACCATGTCTGAAAAAATTGGATTCGTCGGTGTCGGTCGCATGGGAGCCAACATGGCCCGCCGCCTCAAGGAGTGCGGCTACAACGTCACCGCCGTCCATGACGTGAACCGCAAAGGCGCCGCCGAACTCGCCGCGGAAATCGGCGCGGAAGCCTGCACCAAACTCGCCCGCGTCACCGAGTTGAGCGACATCGTCATCACCGTCGTCACCGACGACAAGGCGCAGCTCGCCATCTTCACTAACAAGAAAGACAACCTGCTGCAAGGCGCGGAAGGCCGCGCGTTCATCAACTGCGCCACCATTTCTCCGAAGACCCACGTCAAGGTCGAGAAGCTCGCCAAAAAAGCCGGGGCCTCCAGCCTCGAAGCCTGCATGGCCTCGTCCATCAACCAGGCCCGCGACGGCACGCTCTATCTCATGTGCGGCGGCGAAAAGGGCGTCTTCGACAAACTCAAGCCACTCCTCACCACGCTCTCCGACGAAGGCAAGCTCCTGCGCTATATCGGCAAAGCCGGCCAGGCCGCGCAGGTCAAGGCGCTCGTCAACATGGTGATGAACATCAACACCGCCGGCCTCGCCGAAGGTCTCGGCCTCGGCGCCGCGCTCAAGATCGACCTCAAGACGCTCATGGAAGTCTTCTCCCAAACCGGCGCCAACAGCCGCGTGCTGGTGACCGACGGCGAAGACATGGTCAACCGCGACCACTCCTGCTTTTTCAGCGCCGCCCACGCCGCCAAGGACAGCGGCATCGCCCTCAATCTGGCCAGGGAACGGAAGCTCAACCTCCCCCTCGCCGCCGCCACCCTCGCCCAATACACCAAGCTCACGAAGCTCGGCTTCGGCGGACTCGACAAGAGCGGCATCGCCGAACTCACGTTCAAAGGCCGCGGGAAGAAGAAGTAGCAGGCCGCGTTTTTCTCCGCCCTCCTGTTGCCAGCAGGAAAGCCCGGCTCGGGCCATGTCTTTGAAAAAATCACCCCGGTCCCGGGGACCTAACGGACGGGCCGCCCGCACGCGGTCAGTGGAAGTGGAGATGTCGGCGTTGACTTCATAAAGGTGGAAGGTCTTGTCATTTTTCGGCCGGAAGCAGAACACGACGCGCTTGCCATCATATCCCCAGCTCCGCCTACGGCACCCAGTTCGTCGTTCAAACCTCCAGAGACCTCCAGACGTGGACGGATGTTCTGCAATTCTTTGCTTGCCTTCCCAATGCGGAACCGTTAATTTCTAGGCAGATTGATTGATTCCAATCAAAAGTCCGATGTCCATTCTCCTCTATCTGCTTCCTCTCGGGTTGATTTTCGACTTGGTCGGGTATTTGCCCCCGGCGGCACGTTTGTTTCTGTTATACGGTTTGCTGGCGCTGCCGCTGTGCCTCAAGCCGTCGAAGCAGGCGGGATGGCTGGCGTTGGGACTGGGGTTGGTCGTGGGGTTGCGTGCCGCCTTGCCGCTGCCGCTGGTGGCGGAGACGGCGTTGTTTCTGGGGATCCATCTGGCGATTTGGACGGTCATGGCACCGGTCCCGCGGGCGCTGCGGTTGGGGGTGGTGGCCTACGCGTTCATGCATTTGTTCCTGTTCGTTGCGCCGTTGGGCCATCCCGCTCTCGAAGCGATGACAGCGGCGGGCAACCGTGTTTCACAATGGATCGCCGACCAGCCATTCCATCTGGGTCCAACCTATCAGAATCTCGGCAGCTTCCTGTTGTTTCTGGTTCTATCAATCTTCAGTTGGGACGGATCGAGGGTGGCCCCGCTGCGCACCGCGAGTTTCGTGTTGGTCGCCATCCTGCTCAACGCGCTGGCCGCAGTGCTGCTGATCGACCGGGTGGATTTTGCCGCTGATTTCGCCTGGACGCTGAAGTTCCGGGATGCCTTCGGGTTCGCGGAGTTATGGAAGCGCATGCTGGGCATGGCGGTGCTTGTGTTCCCGGCATTTCTGTTTCTGGCTCATCTTGCCGCCTATCTGATTCTCCATTATACCAGCGCACCGCGATCTAACGACGACTCCGTCCCGCTGCCGGGTTGGGCCGCACTGCGGGATGAACTGGTGCCCGGCAAGCGCCAGGTCGCGGTGGCCGCAGTGGCGGCCTTGGCGGTGCTGGTGGTGGTTCCACCGACGACATGGCGTGCTCCGGATGCCGGCGATTTCATCTTTGTGGATCGGGGGGTGGTGAGTTTCACCAAGCCCGATTACACGCGTTACGGCGAGTCGGCCGGCGGGATGTTCGGGATGTTTCCCGAATACGTGCGTCTGTTTGGTTCCAAGGCGGAGGTGGTCAAGGATGTCCCGGCAACCCTTGTTCCAACGAAAACCCTGGTGCTCACAAATCTCGACCAGGATTTCGGCGCGGACACGCGCCGGCGGATCTGGGACTTCGTGGCTGCGGGCGGCAAGTTATGGGTATTGGGAGACCACACGTTCATCAAGGATGAAAAAACCACCGCCACCGGCGCATCCGTCCCCCCCCCCACCGGCGGACCTGTCAGGAAAGGGATCAATCATCTCAACGAGATGCTGGCCCCGACACATATCTCGTTCAACAACGATTCGGCGCAGTTTTTTCCACAGGGCTGGTTTCATTCCTATCGGTTTCTCCAGGGAACGCCGTTTGCCACGCTGCGGGATGATGCCGAGAACCGTCCGGGCATTTTGGTGGGAGCCTCCCTCGAACTGGGTGTTCCCGCGTATCCGTTGGTGTTAGGGCGCTTCGGATATTCCGACTGGGGTTTGGAAACGCCGGTGGGAGATCGCGGCTACCTTGGAGATTTCAAGTATCAGCCGAGCGAGCGTCTGGGCGACTTGGTGCTGGTGGCGGGTGAGTGTTACGGCAAGGGCCGGGTGCTGGTTTTCGGCGACACCTCCAGCTTCTTCAACAACAACCTGGCACGCTCCTTCGAACTGCTGCGTGCGTGCCTCGGGTGGTTGGGCGGATCCAACTGTTTTACTTTTTTCGCGTCCGCCGCGGGGCATTGGATGGCGGCCGCGCTGGTGCTGGGATTGGTGGGGTTGGCATTTTGGTGGCGGGCGTTTCCGCTGGGTGCGGCCGCCTTGTTAAGCGCCGGGTTGGTTTCCGCGTTGTCGCACGGCACGGGCGGACTGCCGCGTTATGACGAAAAGCTGGCCCGCAAGCATTTGGCGATGATCGATTTCTCGCACCAACCGAACGCATCGAAGCACTCGGCGATGGATAGCGGGCTATACGGGCTGTCCATCAACCTGCTGCGCCATGGCCAGATACCGATCATCGCCAATACGTGGGATCCGCACACCCTCGACGTGGCAAGATACATGGTGATGAACGCGCCGCGGCGACCTATTACTTCCGGCGAGCGGCGCGATCTGATGCGTTTCATGGAGCGTGGCGGAACCGTGATTCTGGGCTGCGGCTACTTGGATGCCGAAGGGTCCCGCGAGTTCCTCGAACCGCTCGGCTGCCGGATCGGCAACGTGCCGCTCGGGCGCTTCTTTGATCGTCAGGCATTCGGGCAGACGGTCTCGTTCATGAGCGCTTGGCCGCTTGAAAAAGTCCCGGACAACGCCAAGGTGCTTTGCGCCTATGACGACTGGGCGCTGATCGTTTCGGTGCCGGTGGGCAAGGGCGAACTCGTGCTGATCGGCGACTCGGAATTTTTGCAGAACCGCAACGTGGAGGGACATAAAAACCACGATCCCGCCAACACCGCTTTCATCAAAAACCTCCTGGATTCCATCAACCGATGATTTTTCTATCCATTCTAGCCAAGACCCTCGCGCTGGCACTGGGGCATCTCTACCCGTGGCTGGAGGCGAGTTGCGGGGTGCCGCGCTTTCTAACGGATTGGTTCTGTTGTGGCGGACATCTCCACCCATGGCTCGCAGGGGCGTGCTGGGTGGGTGGCGCGGTGTTGGACGTGCGGATCACCAGGAAGGCCATGGACGATGCTTCATTCACCAAGGTGCTGCGCAACGTGATTGTGCTCAATCTCGCGGCTTTGGTGATCGGTTGGGCGGCGCTCAACGCGTGTGATTACGCGGCGATGCGTTGGAAGGATGGCATCCCGGTTCTCGCCAGTCTCGTGGGAGGATTGCTCAGCCTCACCGGGCTTTCGGTGGGTGCCCATGGCGGGATGGTCCATCTAACAACAATGGCCGGTCCGCTGGAATACGCGACGTCGATCGACCACTTGGCATTGAAAGTGCCTTGTTTGTTTTTCGTTCTGAGCGGGGTTTGGCTGTTGTGGGCGGAAACGACTCTTCAAAGCGTGCTGCGCAAGGCCGGGATCATCGCGGGCATTCTGCTGGCCGTCACGGTCGTTTGTGCGGGATGCAAGGTGCTGCTTTTCCTGGGCTTGTTTGATTTCGTCGGTTACGAGAGCGAGGAACTGCCGTTCCGTCCGTTCATGGGTGAAGCGGCCGGGGCATGGCTGTATCTGCCATTCCTGTTAGGTGCCGGTGCGTTGATCGGACGCATGCTGGTGCCGCCCGCCGTGCCGGAGGCGCCGTCATCCGGCATGCCGCGCGTCCTGCGCTGGAGTGCGGTGCCACTCATGCTGGTGTTAGCCGGCATCGTTTGCTGGGAACCACTGGGAAAACCCAAACCCAAGACCGGCAAGTGCGTCATCAGCAGCTATCACGCCCAATGGTCGCGCTGCGACCGGCCCTACGACCGCGAATGGTATGGCGCGGATTCGGGATATAACTATGCGGTCCTGAAACGGTTTTTCGGGGAGTTTTATCCGGTAGTCGAGGCGGGTGGAGGGCCCTTGATCGCCAAGGATCTGGAAGGTGCCAGCACGCTGGTGATATATGATCCCGACCGACGCTTCAACGAGGAGGAGATCATGCTGGTCCGCGAGTTCGTCCGCAGCGGTGGCGGACTTTTCCTGATAGGCGACCACACCAATGTGTTCGGCGGCACCTCGCACATGAACGAGCTGTGCAGTCCGTTCGGTTTCCAGTTCCGCGACGACGTGCTGTTCGATCTTGACGAGGATTTCCACCAGATGATGTACCCGCCACAGGAGCCATCACGATTCTGGCACGGCTTGTCATTGTTCAAACTGCGGGGTCCCGCCTCGATCCGCCCGACGTCCTTCTGGACGCGCAGCATCTATCAGACATACCATTCGAAAGGGGTGCGGGCGATCTACTCGGTGAACAATTTCTATCCGCCGCCGCACGACAATCCCAAGATGAAGACGGGCACGTTTTGCGTGTCGGCCGCTTCGCGTCATGGCTGCGGCCGGGTGGTGGCGTGGGCCGATAGCACGATTTTCTCCAATTTCGAGATCTTCTATCCGGGGAAATACGAATATTTGCTCAACACCATGGAATGGCTCAACCACAAGGATGATTCGTTTGGCGGAATCGTAAGGCGGATTACGCCTATCCTCGCGCTGGCAGGACTCGCGCTCTTCCTCGCACGACGGCGCGAACCGCGGGTGTGGTTGACCACGGCCGTGCTGGCGGTGGCGTGCCTGGGCGCGGCACGCATCACGAGCTTGTGGGTAGAGCGACAACAGGCGGCGTTTCCCGCACCGGTCCGCAGCGCGCAACTGGGACAACCGGCGCAGCCGGTCGAATGGGTATTTTTTGGTGCTCACGCCAAGGATCCCGGGCACAACGTGTGTGGATTCGTTAGTAATGAGCCTTATGACCAGCGCTACGAGGTGTTCATCCAGTGGGTCATGCGCAGCGGGCCGTATCCCGGGTTCTACTTGCTGGATAAATGGGCTGACAACGGGTTATACAAACACCTGCATGAGTCGGATGCGACCACCACCGCGCTGGCCTTGATCGTGCGCAAGCCGGACGACCTCGCGCAATTGGATGCATTGGGGAAGGTTTCCAAGCGGGCGAAGGATCCGCTGTTGCTCATGTTTTCCAAGACGATTTCCGCAGCGGATGCGGTGGATGGCATCAAACGTGCCGGGCTGGTGAAGGATGCCGGGGCATTGGCACGGGTCGCGGAGGCATGGCCGGCCAATGAGGTGGTCATCAGCGACGGCGAGCGACGCTTGTTAGTGGTTGCTGGTGCCGAGCGCTTCAGCGACCAGGCGATGGGGATATCCGAAAAGGTGGTGCCCGATGCCGGGCAACGGGCGTTATTCAATCAGGCTTTCGGGGTGATCGACCGCTTGTTCGGGCGAGGTCCATTGGGAGAAAAATGAGTTGCATTGGAGAACCAACCACGTAGTTTATACAGACCATGTCAAATCCGATCAAAGGAACGCAGGTTGTCGTTGCCATGATGGCATGGTGGGTGCCGGTGGCCGTGGCAGGGGTGGCGGTTGTGGCGGTGATCAGCTACATCCGCTCCCAGGAAACACATGCCGCAAGTGGCTCACCGCTTTACGGCAAGGCGGTGAAGGAGGCTATCGAAGGACTCAAGAATCCCGGCGCGAAGGCAGTCGTCGCGAGGCCGCCATTGGCGGCGGGTCTCTCGCCGGACGAACACTATTGGTGCGAACAATGTAAAGCCTATCACAAACGCCAACCCGGCCAAGCGCCACCGGCAGCCGGTGCAACTCCACCGCCGGTCGCAGGAGGAATTCCGGATCCGCTGGCAGTCCCGCCAGCCGCCCAGCCGGGCGGCCAAGCGGCTGCGGTGATTCCGCCGCTCCCGGCAGGTCTCGACCCGGCAGAACACTATTGGTGCCCGAACTGCAAAACCTATCACAAGCGCGAATCGGCACAGCCGAAACCAGAGGCATGGCGTGGAGTGCCTTACAAGCTGAATTTGCCGCCCGCCATTCCCGCAACTGTTCCAGCCATTCCTTCTGCTCCCAGCACCCCGGCCACACCTGCGGCTCCGGTCACTCCGGCAGTTCCCGGAGCACCTATTGCGCCCGCTACTCCTGTGATACCCCCCACACCTGTGATACCCTCCCCACCTGCTCCACCAGTCAAACCCGAAACACCCGTTGCTCCGGGGACAAATCCTCCGGCGACTCCGCCACTTGTGCCGCCGGCGTCCGGAACCAGCGGGAAATAACGCGGGATGTCATACCCACTAACCGAACGCGTGAGCGACGGTGAAAAGCGAGTAGTAGTAATGCCACCGCTATCAGCCTGAAAAATGATGGTCCCGCCCCGCCCAACCCAACTCGCCCACAGAATTCTCAGAGAGGCGATTCTCAATGGCGATACCGTCATCGACGCCACCGCCGGTCATGGACACGACACGGTTTTCCTCGCGGAATGCGTGGGAGCAAGCGGTCGGGTACTGGCCTTCGACGTCCAGGAAATCGCCATCCAGTCCGCCCGCACGAAGGTGGAAATGGCGGGTCTGACATGCAGAGTGGAGTTTCATCAAACCAGCCACGCGCGGATGGCGGAACACGCGCAGGCAGGCGCGGTATCGGCGGTGATGTTCAATCTCGGTTATCTGCCGCGCGAGAATCACGCTCTGACCACGATGACCTCTGAAACCCTGAAGGCACTGGCGGCCGCAACGGATTTGCTGAAAGCGGGAGGCCTTCTATCAGTGATCTGTTATCCAGGGCATCCGTCCGGAGTGGCTGAAACGGCCGCAGTGGAATCATGGCTGGATGCGCAAACCGCCCGCGGGTGGCGAATCGCGAAATACGGAATGCTCGGAACACGCATGCCCTCTCCCTCCCTGTTTGTTGCCAGAAAAACCTGAGGAATCCCGGCCAACCCGATGGGTCGGAAGAGATTGAGGATTGAGGATTGAGGATTGAGGATTGAGGATTGAGGATTGAAGAGGAAAGAGAAGAACGGAGCTCAGGCATTCCTGGGAGCTCAGGCATTCCTGCCTGAGTCTTTCTTCATAAGAGGAAGAGAAGATTTTTCAACCGCGAAGGACGCGAAGGACGCGAAGGAAGAGTTTTTTGTTGGAAGAGGAAGAGAATTTGAACAGGAGGGAACGGAGGGTGCCAAATGGAGGGATTTTCAAGCAGATCTTTGACGATTTATTTGCTTTGATTTTTGAATTGATTGAATTGAAAAGAGCGCTGGGACCCCATCCTCCGTTCCCTCTGTTTGCTCCTGTTACTGATCCGGAATGTGGTGCTAGAAACCCATTTGAACGGTCGCACTCTCAGGTAGGCCGACCAAGGACGGTAGTTTGCACGGACGGATGCAACAGGAAAACATCTCGCATCTGGGGCCGCTCACAATCGATCCAGCGGACTCCTCACCCCCATTCCTTCCAAAATCGCGTGCAGGTCTCGCGCCCCAGGCGCAGTCCGTGGGCGCTGGTAAACTTCTCCAGCCAACCCAGCAACATCGCAAATGCGGGTGCTTCCCGCTGCCGCACATCGCTCGAAGCCTCTAGAATCTTGAAAGCGCGATTATCGTGTGGTTAGGTCAGGTTTGCTATCTGGTCTCTGGTCTCTGGTCTCTGGGGTCTGAGGCGAAGCCTCGCTAGATCCTTCGACTATGCTCCGTCTTATCGATGAGGGATCTGCTGACGAGCGTGGTTCTCGAGTGCCTGCTTCCACGCTTGCTGATCCATTCGCAAAATGAATGCGAACAAGGCATGACGCACCAACCGGCCATGAGCTTTTCAAATTCATTTCATTTTCCTTTCAATCGCGCCGGTGGGAGCACATCAAACGTTCGCCTAATGTATAGCGCCCCTTCAACTCTCATCGTCATGTTGTTTCTGGCGTCTTGTCAGACTCAACATCACTACGATTACGCCAAACTGATCCCGCCGATACGAAGCTTCCCTCCTTCCGCTTACGGCCATAGCATTCACCATTCAGACTTCACTATCGACCCCCTGGTCACGAACGGAGATTGTTACGAAGAGTTCCAGATTGCCATTCCAGAGTCAATCACGACCATATCGCTACCAACGTGCACGACCACACAAAGATTAGACGGAGAATACCTTGTCGGTCATCTCAAGAAGGCTCTCGGATGGGCAGGGCACCCCGATGACACGAAGACTTCTATTGATGACGAACGCTCGAAAATGGGTGTGGCCATGAAGATCAAAGGGCGGGAGCTGCTGATTACTTCATTTGGAACTTGGAGTTCCTTCGAGGGCGGCTCATCAGTCTCACTGCTAGTTGGCATCCCCACCGGTACTTCCATTCATTACGCCAAGGATCAGCCCGCAAATCGAACCGCAGAGAGACTGACTCAGGAAGGCTGGTTTGTGATTCCCTCGCGCCCTGCGTTGAAGAAAGACTACGACCGCTTCACGACGCAATGAGCCATCACCCTACAACCCAAGGCGAACAAGACGCGCCAGACCGCCCCCTACCAGCCGCCCAGTTTCGATAACCACCCGTGTTTCCAACCTCAATTCCGCGTTCGACGTTTGCCCTCGCTGGTAGGGTCGTCTGCACATCTAACGTTCGGTCCCAAAATTCGTGCTGGCGCAGGAGCCAGATTGGGCTACATTGCCATCCATGAAGCTGAAGGAACTTCAAGTGTGTGTGATGCAACTGCCTGATGCGCAGCGGGCGACGCTTGCGGCGGAGCTGCTTTGCTCGTTGCCGGCAATCTTGGTGGACGATGATGATGGGATCACCGAGGCCCGCAGGAGGTCCCGGGATCTGGCGGAGAACCCTGCCGCAGGGTGTACTTGGGAAGAGATTCAGCGAGACCTCGGGCGGTGAGCGATGAACATCATCTACCATGAGCTGATCAAGAGGGATCTAAGGGCCGCTCTGACCTACTACGACGCTGAGGGTGGGCGCAGGCTTGGCGACAAGTTCTTCGAAGATGTCGAGGCGACCGCCTCGAGAGTCATCGAGAATCCGCGTGGGTGTCATTTCGCGGCAGACGGTCTGAGACGAGCGGCGTTGGATGCGTTTCCCTACCATTTCCTGTATGAGGAGAGTGTGACCAGCGTCTGCTTCCTTGTCCTACGCCACGACAAACGCCATCCGAGTTTCGGTCTGAGACGACGCAGACCACAACCCTGACCGAACAAGATTAGATGAGAAGGCAGCAGCGGTGCTTGCGCGCCGTAATACACTCGCTGCCGTCATGAAAAACAAAATTCCATCCATCACCATTGGCCTCGATCTCGGGGACAAGAAACACGCCATCTGCGTTCTCAACAAAGCGGGCGAAATTGTGGAAGAGCGTTCCATCACCAATCACCGCGAGTCGCTCAGGAGGCTTTCACAGAAGCATGGAAGCAAGACTCCCTGTTTCATTCCGTAGTCATGGCCCCGGTTGCTGGCAACAGCGCCTTGGGACTGCCGCCCCATAAGCGCTAACTTAGTGCAGAAAGGGGCGGAATTTTGGCCTTCAGGAGTCACACGCTCCGCGATTTGATTGACGATTGACGATTGTTGAATTTTGATGTTTCACTCGGCATTTTCATCAGCGGTTCTTGTGCTGCTCACAAAAATCGCGATGAGTTCGTCGCATTCGGCAATTTGAGGTGTCATGGCGCGGTCCTCTATCAATAAAAAATCAAAATTCAACAATCGTCAATCGTCAATCGTCAATCAGACGGCGGTGGTGGAAGAACTCGGAGATCGCCAAATTTGGCAACTCTGGACTTAAGTTAGCGCATATGGGCTGCCGCCCCAAACCCCGCCAAGCTGAGCCAGCTTGACCGCCTTTGGATTTCGCCCCTAAATCCCCTCCGGGGACTTCTCCCCTCCCGTCCCCCAGGGGAGGCGGGGGGAATCTCCTTCGCCTGGCGCGAATTCCAACAATCTATCTGATTCAACCCCCACCCATGCAAAAAAACTTGAAGTAAACTTCAATTTCCTATTGACTGCCTTCTCATGGAAGGTCGTATCACATCCGCGTGTAGCGCGGGCCGTCGCCGGCCTGCGGCAAGGTCCACTCGATGTTGCGATACGGGTCTTTGATTTCGCAGGTTTTGCAGTGGAGGCAGTTGGAGAAGTCGATGTGGATGTGGTCGCCCTCCAGCCGATAGACTTCCGCCGGGCAGAACCGCTGGCACGGTGCGCCGTAAACCTTGATGCACTCGACGCATTTCTCCCGGTCCAATATCTTCAGATGGCACGGCTGGTCCTCGTCGTGGATCGTGCCCGACATGAACAAGTCGGTGAGACGGTCCGGCGAAACCGGCGCAATCCCGATCGACGGTGGAGGCTTCACATCAGCACGCAAAGGCTTGAGCGCCGTGTGGTCCGGTTCCATCGGCACCATCCACCATGGCAAGGAACCACCGGTCAGCCACGCGCAACCGGCGCTCATCACACCGAGTGCCATGTGCTTTGAGAACGGCGCGCGCACGTTCTTCACCCGCTGCAACTGCCGCCACACCTCGGACCGATGCAGGGCATCCTCGTACGCCTGCAGCGATTTGCGCGAGAAATCGTCGTTCAACCATGCCGTGGCCAGCGCCTCGCCGGCCAGACGTCCGGACTGCATCGCCATGTGGATGCCCTTGATGCGCAGGCTGTCTAACAGCCCACCAGAGTCGCCCACAATCACCGCGCCGTCCGCCACCAAGGACGGCACTGCGTAAAGACCGCCTTCCGGAATCACCTTGGCACCATATGCGACCGCCTTGCCGCCCGTGAGATGACTAGCAATCGCCGGGTGCGCCTTGAACTGGCGGAACAACCGGTGCATGTCCGCCTCGCTGCGCGAATAATCGAGACCATAGGCATAGCCGACCATCACCTGGGTCGCTGAAATGTGATAGACGAACCCGCCACCGTAGGTCGTTAGATCCGACGGATAACCGAAAGTATGGGCGATCTCGCCGGCACGCGTTTCGTCGGCGGGCACTTCGATCACCTCTTTCAGGCCCAGCGCATACGATTGCGGGCGCTGCCCTTGCAATCCGTGTTTTTCTATCAGTCTGCCGACAAGACGGCCGCAAGCGCCTTCGCCCAACACCACCACCCGCGCATGGATTTCCTCGCCCGGCGTGAAATTGGATTTTGGTTTGCCGTCGCGGTCAACGCCCTTGTCGCCGGTTTTGACGCCAATCACCCGGCCGTTGGCGTCTTGCAACAACTCGGCACCGGAAAAGCCACAGTAAATCTCCGCGCCCTCCTGCTCGCACAGCGTGGCAAGGTAGCGGGTCAGCTTGGTCAAGGACCCGAGCGGGTAGCCATGTGCCTGCATCATTGGCGGCACCCATGGGATGCCGATTGATCGACGGTCATCGAGGAGAAAATGAAACGACTCCTTGCCGACATGAGCCTCGACCGGCAGGCGCTTGATCTCGTCTGCGGTGAGCAACCCGTCAAAGCCGGCCGGATCGATCACCGCGCCGGACAGCACATGGTTGCCCACGGCCCGTGATTTTTCGAGGATGATTACTCGCGGCAGCGGCTTGTCGCCACCACGGGCTTTCAACCCGCGCAGCAAGGCCAGCGTGGTGGACAGGGAGGCAATGCCCCCCCCCACACACAGGATGTCGGTTTGCAATGGATTATCGGCGGCGTGAGACATGGTGGATCAGTGAAGGTTCGGCTCAGTTCGATCGTTGGTTGCCTTCGATGGCCTCGACCAACATCGGCAGGATAACTAACAGGTCACCGACAATTCCCATGTCCGCCACATCGAAGATCGGGGCGGTGGGATCGCTGTTGACGGCGATGATCGTTTCGGCGCCGCGCATTCCCTCGAGATGCTGGATCGCCCCGGAAATGCCGAATGCCAGATAGACCTTCGGGCTCACCGTCTTGCCGGTTTGGCCGACTTGGTGGGCGGCCGAAATCCAGCCGGCGTCGACGCACGCGCGGGACACCGCGACCACGCCGCCTAACAGTTCAGCGAGCCGCTGCAGGAGGACGAGGTTTTCCGCCTTTTTGAGGCCGCGGCCGCCGGCTACGACGACATCCGCCTCGGCGATGTTGACGCTGGAAGAGGCGGCTACCGAGCGGATGATTCTGGAACTGGCCGGCAACAACTGCAAGGCCTCGAGCAGTGTTTTTCCGGCGCGGTTGGGGTCGGGTACGGCCATCTTGAACACATGCGGCCGCACCGTGGCCATTTGCGGCCGGTGGTTCGGCGTCATGATCGTCGCCATGATGTTGCCACCGAAAGCGGGACGCGTCTGGTGCAGCAAGGTTGTCTCACGATCGATCGACAAG
This sequence comes from Akkermansiaceae bacterium, assembly GCA_903888515.1. Lineage (GTDB taxonomy): Bacteria > Verrucomicrobiota > Verrucomicrobiia > Verrucomicrobiales > Akkermansiaceae > Luteolibacter. The sequence goes on from CAISTY010000240.1 coordinate 68,477, forward strand.
GCCGTGCAATCGGCGGTCAGGCCGGTGTAGCAACGCACCGCCACCTTGGCGACGAAGGCGCGCCCGATCGCCGTGGCCCCGGCCAGCACCACCTCCGGCTTGTACTTTGCAATCAACTGGTGCAGTGCGTCGGTGTAAACATTCGCATCGTATTGGGCGAGTTCCGGCTGATCGACGATATAGACCTTATCGGCACCGGCGGCGATCAAGTGCGCCGCCGTCCCGGAAATCCCGTGTCCCAACACCACGGCCGCAAGTTCGCAGTTGCGGTCGCCGGCCAGGCGGCGGCCGGTGGCCAGCAGTTCATAGGCCACCTCTTGCACCTTGCCCCGGTGTTGTTCGGCGAACACCCACACGCCCTGATATTCCTTGAGACTCTCGTCCTTGATGTCTTCCTTGGTGACCGCAACGATCGCTTGAAACGGGCACGTCTGTACGCACGCATTGCAACCGCGGCAATCGTCGGCGTCGAGCACCACCAGCTTGCCCTCCATGTGGAGCACGCCGAAGGGGCAGGCATCCACGCACTTTTTGCAACCGCGGCACTTATCCAAGTCGATGGAAATCGGGGCTTCGTTCATGATGCAAGTCCTTTCTCTTGGAGTAATTTGACCACCGCCTGTACCGCAGCCGAGGGCAACTCGCGGCCGTCCATGCGGACACCGCCCGCCTTCACCGGCGGGGCGAAAATTTTCACCACCTTGGTCGGCGAGCCACCGAGACCGCACAACTCGGGCACCGCCTTGAGTTCCTTCACTCCCCAGCGCGGGATTTTGGCTTGCTTGGCATGCATCCATCCGCCCAAGCGCGCAAACCTCGGCACCGCCGCCTCCTTCACCACCGTCATCACCACCGGCAGCGAACCTTCCACCACGTCGATGCCCTCGTCCATCATCGTCTCCGCCGTGTAGCGACCGTCAGCGACCGTCATGGAACGCACGTAGGTCACTAACGGATATTTCAAAAACTCGGAAACCCCCGGCCCGACCTGCGCCGTGTCGCCGTCGATCGCCTGCTTGCCGAACAACACCATGTCCACTTTCGGGTTGAGCTTCTTGATTGCCTGCGCGATCACATATGAGGTCGCCCAAGTGTCGGCCCCGGCAAAGGCACGGTCGGTGAGCAACACCCCGTCGTCCGCCCCGCGTGCCATCGCCTCGCGCAACACGACCTCGGCCTGCGGCGGTCCCATCGTCAACGCCGTCACCCGCACGTCATGGCGGTCCTTCAGTTGCAGCGCCTGTTCAAGCGCGTAGTCGTCGAAGGGATTGACGATACTCTCCACGCCTTCGCGCATCAAGGTGTTGGTCTCTGGATTGATCCGCACGTTGGCGGTGTCGGGCACCTGTTTGATACAGACGATGATGTGCATGGTTACGGCGGATTGATCAGGGGCGCGAAGCGCAATGCCACAGGAAGCCGAAATTGAGGAATTGAGCTAGCCAACTCCCTCGATTTCACCACTAGCTCCCTTATCTTCCCGGTGGCGCCTCAGCGTAATGAAACGCAGACCACAAATCAAGTGGTTTTTTTGACTTTTATTGTGGCCGACCGACGCACCCTATTCCGTCGGGGGGTGGGGAGCGTCGGCATCCCGTCGGCCTGTTTGGCATCATTCTGAAAAAAATGTGCGGGTTGGCGAAAATGAGGCCTAGTCATTCCGGAACAATGCGTCTTTATTTCCCCGTGCCCCACACCGCCACCCTGCAACACCCCGTCAGCATGCCCGCCATCGACGGGTATGACTTCGACGAGCGTCCGTTCCTGATATTCTGGGAAATCACCCGCGCCTGTGCCTTGGCCTGCAGCCATTGCCGGGCCGAGGCCCAACCGCACCGGCACCCGGAGGAACTCGATAGCGCGCAGGCCCTGCATCTGATCGGCCAACTCGCGGCATGGAAACCGCCGATGTTGATTCTAACCGGCGGCGACCCGTTGATGCGGCGCGATGCCCTTGATCTGGTGCGTGAGGCGGCCGATGCCGGGCTGCATGTCGGGCTCAGCCCGTCGGCTACCCAGCGCCTGCTGCAAACGGATTTTACCGAACTCAAGACCGCCGGCGTGCAACGCATGTCCCTCAGTCTTGATGGTGCGACCCGCGAAACCCACGATGCGTTTCGCGGTGTGGAGGGCACCTACGACCGGACGATCGAAGCCGTGCGCCGCGCTCATGACGTGGGACTGGATTTGCAAATCAACACCACTCTCACCCGCGGCAACATGAACGAATACGAGGATTTCAAACGCCTCATGTTCGAACTCAAACCCGCGATGTGGAGCGTTTTCCTGTTAGTGCCGACCGGTCGCGCCGGCATGGCGGATCTGCCGGACCCGGAAGACATCGAGCGCGTGTTCGAGGACATGGCGGGTCTGGTCGGCAAGGCTCCCTTCGCGGTGAAAACCACCGAAGGCCACCACTTCCGGCGCGTTGTCATGCAACAATCCGGCGGGGGCGCCTCCCGTCCGCGGCCTGGCATGCGCTCGCCGTTAGGGATTCGCGACGGCCGCGGCGTGATGTTCATTTCCCACATCGGCGAGGTCTCGCCGAGCGGTTTCCTGCCTATGGTCTGCGGCAACGTCAAGACCACCCATCCGGAGGAAATCTATTGCAGGCATCCCTTATTTGTATCGCTGCGTGATAACGACGCACTGGGCGGCAAATGCGGCCTCTGCGACTTCCGCAGCATCTGCGGCGGCTCCCGCGCCCGCGCCTTCGGCGTGACCGGCGATCCGTTCGCGGCGGACCCATCCTGTGTCTATCAGCCAAAGCGCGCCGTTTGACCTCTCCAATCAAATGGCATGGCTTCAATTGGATAATTCACCACGGACTTTCAAGTACCCACAATCATGATCAATCTCACCAAACTCTGGACCGGCATGGCACAGCCCGCCGACGGACTGCGCTATGGACATGGAGCCGGTGCCAATGCCGCTGAAGCTCGAGACCGCCGCCCGATCACCGTCTGGAACATCACGCGCACCTGCAATCTGCGCTGCGTCCATTGTTATTCGGACTCCAACGCGCAGCAATATCCCGGTGAACTCACATGGGAACAAATGCAACAGGTCGTCGAGGATCTCGCCGCCTATCAGGTGCCCTCGTTGTTGTTTTCCGGCGGTGAACCGATGATCCATCCGCGGTTCTTCGATCTCGTGGACAAGGCGACCGCCCTGGGCCTGAAACTCACCATCTCTACTAACGGCACGCTCATCACCCCGGAAAAGGCCGCGCTGCTCAAAGCCGCCAACGTCGCCTATGTCGGCATCTCGCTCGATGGCATCGGCCCGATCCATGACGAGTTCCGCCGCAAGGAGGGTGCCTTCGACGCCGCCGTGCGCGGCTTCAAAAATTGCCATGCCGTGAACCAGAAAACCGGGTTGCGCCTCACGCTCACCCGCCACAACGTGGAAAATATCAATCAAATCCTCGACTTCATCGAGGACCAGGAAATCCAGCGGGTCTGTTTCTATCACCTCGTGCCGGCCGGTCGTGGCAGCGAACTGCAGGTCCTCGCACCCGCAGAAGCCCGCGGCGCCATCGACACCCTCATCGCCCGCGTCGAAGCCTGGCACCAACAGGGCGTCGAACGCGAACTGCTCACCGTCACCCAGCCGGCCGATGGTGCCTATCTGTTAGTCCGGATGCAAAACGAAAACCACCCGAACCTCGCCGAAGCCCGCCGCCTGCTCGCATGGAACGGCGGCGGTGCCAACAGCTCCGGCCGCGGCATCGCCAACATCGACACCCAGGGCACCGTCCACCCCGATCAATTCTGGCAGGACATGATCCTTGGCAACGTCAAACAAATGCCGTTCTCACGGATTTGGGATGGCCATAACCCGGCATCCGCCGAAGTGTTAGCCTCCATCCGTTCGATCGGCCAACTTACGTTAGAGCAACGCCAAGCGCGCATGACCGGCTCCTGCGCGCTGTGCAAATGGTTCCAAATCTGTGGTGGCGGTTTCCGCACCCGCGCCGCCTTCGCCAACAACGGCAGCCTCTGGGGCTCCGATCCCGGCTGTTACCTCCACGACGCGGAGCGATAGGTCATCAGTCATCAGGAAGCCGTTCACCCACGGGATCCCAAGCGCCGCAGCAATCCGTATTTCGGGCCGAACAGGAAGACGACCAGGAACACCGCACCCAGCACCAACACAATGGCGGGGCCTTGCTCGATGTTGAACCACCAACCGACAAGGACCGCAAAGGCTGCGGCCAGTCCGCCTAACAACGAGCCACCCCAGAACAACGCGCTGGTAGAGTCTGTTAGAAGATATACCGTCGCCGCCGGAGTGACGAGCAAACCGAGCGCGAGCATGCAGCCCACGGCCTGAAGTGAGGAAATCAGGACCACGATCAACACCGCGAGCAGCAGGTAGTTGAGTGCCCGCACCGGCACGCCGAGCGTGGCCGCCACCTCGGCATCGAACAAGGTCATCAGCAGGGGGCGGTGCAGTGCTGTTAGAACACCGAGTGCGCCGAAGGATATCCAGAAGTTGGTCCACAGGTCGCTGTTGCGCAGACCCATGATGTTGCCAAAAAGCCATTCCTGCATTTCCTGGGCCACGCCGATCCGCCGTAACAGGATGATGCCGCCGCTGAATGCCGCAGTATAGAGAATGGCCAGCGCGGAATCCTGGTCCAGGCGCGAGCCGCGCGATACCGCCAGCGAACCGAGCCCGATCAACAAAGCCGCGAACAAACTGCCCAGAAACACGCTCCAATCATGCAAGCCGGCGACGAGAATGGCCACCGCAATGCCGGGCAGCAGCGCGTGGGACAGCGAGCCGACTTTAAGCGCCGATTTCCTCAACACCACGAAGGCGCTCATATACCCGTTAGTAAAACCGATCAACAACGCGGCCAGCACCGCCCGTTGGTTGAACGGCTGCTGGAACGGTTCTATCAGCCACTCGATCATGCCACCTCCTTTCCTCGTCCGGGCAGCACCCCGAAGGTCGCTTCCAATCCCTCCTCGGTGAACACGTCGGCCACCGGCCCGAAGGCGATGGCCCGGCGGTGAAGCAACAGGACCTCGTCGTAAATATCACGCACGTTGTCCATATCGTGATGCGCGGCGATGACCAGCCGCCCCTCTTCCGTGAGCTTCCTGAGAGTGGCCGCAAGACTGGATTTGGAGTTGCGGTCGAGCCCGGTGAACGGTTCGTCTAACAGAAGAACATGGGCTTCCTGGGCCAGTGCGCGTGCCAGGAACACCCGCTGTTGCTGGCCGCCGCTCAGATGACTGATCTGACGGTTGGCGAGATCCTCCAGACCCATCAACGCGATGGCCCGCTCGATGGCCGCCTCATCCGTAGGGGAAAACGGCCGCCACCATCCGGCTTGCGGGTAGCGCCCCATTCTAACGACCCCGCGCACGGTGATGGGGAAATGCCAGTCGACGTTTTCACGCTGCGGCAGGTAGGCGATTTCCCGGCTCCACTTGGCGACCTTGGTGCCACGCCACAAGATCCGCCCCGTCGCAACGGGCAACAAGCCCGCCACCGCCTTGAGCAAGGTGCTTTTGCCGGCACCGTTAGGGCCTATCAGCGCGACACACGCGCCACAGGAAGTCGCGAAGGAAACGTCCTGCAAGGCGTCCACATCACGGTAGCGCACCCGCAGGTCTTCGACCTTCAGTTCGTGGTGGTGGCCGCAGTGGGCGCAGGATTCGTGGGTTGGGTGGACCATGGTCTGTCATTCATGGGGTGGGCCACTCGTAGTGCAACGGCGCTGTCATCCGCCCGTTGCCAATCGCGTGGCGGGTTTGATCCTCGTAGCCATCCGGCATCACGGTGAGAAACACCGCTGTTGCGGGACTTTCGATGGGAAAGTCCGCCTGCAAGTCCAGCTCCAGTTGACCCATTGCGAAAGGGATCACCGCATCGTGCTCGGAAACCCCGGCCATGGGATCCCGCAGGTCTAGCAAAACCGTGCCGTCAGCGCTTGTCACCACCACCCGTTGCGCCGGAATCAGCAACCGGAGGCGCAGGACGGCGGGGATTTCCGCGGAAGAAACGGCGGGCTGCGCGCTTGGCATCACGCGGGACGGCGCGGCGGATGTTAGTTTCCGCAGCGGGATGGCTAACAGTCCCAGTCCCGCCAGCACACAGGCGGTGCCCGCCAAGGGGGATTGCAGCCAACGGAGTCCACTCATGGTGCGGTCAGGGCTTGGGTGATCGAAGTCACGTTATGGCGGATCATGGCTTCGAATCCCGCGTCCTTGCCGGTGCCATTGCCATCCGCGATCAACGGCGTGCCCAAACGGACGCCCAGGGTGGAGGCGAGCGAATCGAGTACTTTGCCACTTGTGCTTGGTTCCGGAAACACGGCTCGCACTCCGGATTTTTTCACCGCTTCGAGGGTTTTCGCCTGTTCCTGTGGAGTGGTGTTTTGCTCTTGGTTCAACCCCGCGACAGCGATCACTTCAAAACCGAATTCCCTGGCGAAATATCCGAAGGCATTGTGGGCCGTGACCAATATCCTCTGTGCACGCGGGATTTTGCCCAACTCCCCAGCCGCCCAGCGCTTCAAATCATCCATCCGCCGACCATAGGCGTTGGCATGCTCCATGAAATACGCTTCCCCCGCTGGATCCTTCTCCGCAAACGCCTTGGCCACCACGCGTGCGGCGCGGCGCATGTTGTCCACACCGTGCCACCAGTGGGGGTCGAGCAAACCCGCCCCGTGCTCCGCATGTTCTCCGTGCGACGAGCACCCGGGACAAACCGCGTCCTTGCCAACCGTTAGAGAGGGTATCGTCCGCCCGACTTCAATCACCGTGACGCCACTCAAACCGGACTTCAAGCGGCCCAGATAGGGTTCCAGATTCTTGCCACAGGCCAGCACCACGGCCGATGCCTGCATCCGTTTCATGTCCGTCGGCCGCGGTTCAAAGCGATGCGGATTCCCGCCATCCCCTGCCAAGTCATGGACCTCGACGCGCGCGCCCCCGACTTGGCGTGCCAAATCCGCCATCAACGGATGCAACGCCGATACCTGCAACGGTTCCGCCCCCGCAAACACCGCCCCCCCAATCATCACCCATCCTGAAAAAATCGCGCGCGTCACGTACGGCAAGATGATGCACGGCCCCACTCATGACAAGCGGATTGTGGTGTCTCAGGTGAGTTGTTCCGGGTAGGCACCCAAGGCGATCAATTTGCGGATCGACGCCATCACGTAGGGTTTGTCATCAGGATAGGTCATGCCGAACCAGGGACTGGTGGTTTGCAGCACCGGACAATGGGCGTGGCCGCCGTGGATCAGGGCGTCCACGATGGTCGGGATGTAACATTCGGATTTCATCTGGGTGCCGGCTTCATTGAGAAAGCGGACGAAGGCTTCCTCTAACATACCGAAGAACGCCGGGCCGAAAGCCCAGAAATTCATCGAGGTCAGCGTTCCGGGGGGGATCACATGGCGATTGCCGTCGAGGGCGTTGCCGCGCACATGGCCGTCGCTTTCGCGTTCGATTTTGAGATATTCCTCGACGTTGGTGAGGAAGCCCTTTTCGTCGACTTTGCAGATTCCCCGGTTGACGTGGCCGTGGTCGGAAAGGGTGTTTTCCAGCGGATAGCCGACCATGGCGATTTCATTCGTGGTCTGGGCCGGCAGGCTGCTGAAAAACGCGGATGCGCGCACATAGGCGTCACGACCGTAGAAATCATCGGCGTTGATCACGGCGAAGTGTTCGTGGACAGCATGCCGTGAGGCGCGCACGGCGTGGGAAGTGCCCCAGGGTTTTTCGCGGCCTGGCGGCACGCTGAAGCCGGCGGGCAGATCGTCGAGACGCTGAAATACATAATCCACTGCAACCCGGTCGGCAAAACGGGCGCCAATTCCTTGTTTGAAGTCCTCCGCGAAATCCTCCCGGATCACAAAAACCACTCGCCCGAAACCGGCGCGGATCGCGTCATAGACCGAGTAATCGAGGACGGTTTCTCCGTGCGGACCCATCGGATCCAATTGTTTGAGGCCGCCGTATCGGCTGCCCATTCCTGCGGCAAGTACCAGAAGTGTCGGTTTCATAAATGCGGTAATTCTAACAGATAAAGAAAATGGGTCAAGCGGTTATTTTGGGGCTGATGAAAAGGTGGCGTGGAAGGAGAATTGCAGGGATTGTATGGAGGTCGGTATTTTCAGAGGCCGGCAGTCCAGAGCGTGCCGCGCAGGTAGAGATCGCGTGCACCTTTGGCTTCGAGAGCGCTCAGGTTGTGGCCGAGCGTGCAGTGGAAGACGCGGCCTTTGCCGGGGGTGAGCACGAAGGCCATCGGGTGCGTCGATTGATCGACCTTGGAGGTGGCTGCGGCGAGGACTTCGATAGGGGGTTCGCCGGCGAGGCAGGTATAGAGTTCGTCGCGGGTGGTGAAATCGTTGAGTTGGCGGGTGACCGGGTGGGTCGGGTTGGTGATGCGGACGAGAAACTCGCCATAGGGGTCGTGGGCGCGTTTTTTCGGATCCCAAACCCGGCCGGCAACCATGACGAAACCGTTCCATTCCTGCATCGCGCCGCAGCCGAAATGAGCAATGACCAGCCCGCCGCCACCTTGGACGTAGTTTTCCAGGTTGCGCCACAACGGCTCGTTGGTGGGCAGGCGCTTGGCGTAGTTCTTGAAATGGAGGAACACGGAGGCGTAGGCCGTTAGAGCCGGTGATTCCAACAGGACGGGCGATTCGCTGAGGGTGACTTCGAGCCGTGGGTCGGCACGCAGGATACGGGCGAACTCCGGGCCGGTTTTCCGCCAGTGGTGGGCCGAGTGGTCGTCGCCAGTGACAATCAGGATCCGCTTTCGCGGGGCGGCGTCGGCAGCGGGTGGTTTGCGCAGCACCCAGAGCTGGCTGATCACCGCGTTTTCCCCGGCGTCGCAGCGCAGGGAAAGGGTGATTTTGCCACTGGCGATGGCGTCTCGCGGCACCGGCACATGGATCCGGGCGAAGGTCGGCTGGTCGGTGAGGTAAGCGATGGGAGCGAACGAGGGCAGTATGGATTTCCCATTGATGGAAAGCGACTGGCGGCGTTGGCCCATGTCGGCGTCCCAGCAAGTCAGGCCGAGGACATGCTCAGCCGTCGGATCGAGCCCGGTGATTTCATAGCTGACTTCCTTGCCGCAATCGACGGTGGCGAGCGGGTGGGAAAGACCATCAAATGAGAAGGAGTTGCCGAGGATGCGACGCACCGGGGATGCGCCTTCGTCGGCGGCTCCGCAGTCACGGTAGGCGATTTCCACGAATCCATCCGGAGCGAGCGTCGCGCGATCATCGGAATCCGGCAGCACGAGGCGGGTGGCACTGGCTTTGACCTCGGGTTTGGGCGCGGGTTTGACCTCGGGTTTAACCTCGGGTTTGGGCGCGGGTTTGGCATCCTTCGGGAGGATGCGGGAGGAGAAGCCTTCGAGAGTCACCTTCATGGCGGCAGGGGCCTTGGCGGCAGCGGCCGTGAGAGTTTCGGCGGCGATAGCCGGATCCGGGTGACGGCGCGACAGGCTCCAGACCGCCTTGCCATAGGCGTCTGCCAGCGGCGAGCCGTCGGCAGCGGCGGCGTAGCGTCGCAGTATGAGCGTCAGATCGTCGGATCCTAACAATTCGCCGAGTGTCGCCAAGGCGGCCGGTGCGCGTGCGTTGTCGCCCGCATCGACGATAGCCCAAAGCGGATCGATGGCCTCGCGGGATTGGCGGAGTGACAGGATCGTGATGGCCGTGATGGAGATTGGGGATTGGGGGTCGCTGGCAATGCGAATGAGCGTCGCGTTGATGCCCGGGTCGGTGGCACGGGCGAAAGCCGCGCGGGCGGCAACCGGCACATCGTCGCGTTCGTTGCCTTCCGCGGCGAATCCAAGCAAGACAGGGACATCGGTCGGGCGCAGGATGCGGCCGAGGGTTTTTATGGCGGCTGCCCGTTCGGGGGGGAGGCCGGTGCGGGTACGGGCGGAGAGGTATGGATGCAAGACCGCGGCGGCGTTGTTCCGGGTGGCGAGCGCGTCGCAGACGTGAGCCATGCGCAACGGCGGCACCTGATCGGGCGCGGCCAGCAGTTTGGCGGCCAATTCCGGACTCCCATCTCCGGCGCGGATGCGGCGCAGCGCGGCTCCCGCAAGCAACTCGTTCGGGCTGCGCACCGCTTCGATGAGGCGCTTATCCGCAGAGTCCCCGGCGGGATCTTTGGCGCTCGCAGCGATGAATTCGGCCACGGCGGCCACGGCGGCCACGGCGGGCTTCGGGGGCGGCGCAGTGGGCGTGGCGGGCGGCGGGCGTGTCGGATCGGGGATGCGTTTGAGTGCCCGGGCAGCGGCCGCAGCGAGTGCCGGATCGTTGCGGGCGGCAACCAAAGCGGGCACGCTGGCCGCGCCGCCGAGACAGCCGAGCCAGTCGATGGCGATGGACTTCGCCTGCGGGTGGGCCTCCGAGGCGATGAAGGCGAGCAGCGCGCGTTCACGCTCCGCCCGAACGGCCACATCTCCGGTGCCTGCGAACAATCCCTGACGCACCTCGGCGAGCAGAGAAACCGGTTTCCCTTGTTCGTAGGATTTGAATTTCCCTAACAATTCCGCCGTATCGGCGCGGACCATCGGGGCGGTGGAGAAAGCAACGGCGATACAAAGGGCAAGGTGTTTCATCGGTTGATCAGGCGTTGAGATTCCATGGGGCGCGCATCGGCGAAGTGAGCATGCGGTCGGCGACCGGATCGTCGATGAAGCGCTCACGGGTGCCGTCCCAGCGCAACGGGCGCTGTAGCACAATGGCGATATTACAGAGGTGACAGAGCGTGGTGGAGAGATGGGCGCTATCGACCGGGGAAGCGGGCTCGCCGCCCTCACGGATGGCGTTGAGGAAATTCCGGAAATGATTGGTGGGCCACGCTTCGGCGAGCGGGCCGGGTTGCAGGGCGAGCAGTGATTTCGGATAGGCATCGATACGGCCGCGCGAGGCGCTGACCCAGCCTTCGTCGCCCACGATGAGCACGTTGTTAGTGCTCTCCGCTTCCTTCGGCGTGGCGAAAATCAGTTTCACGCCGTCGGCATAGCGGAATTCCGCCCGCCATTTGTAGCAGGTGTCGAAGACGCCTGTTGTGGGAAACTCGCCCTTGGCCTCGACGGCGACCGGGGCCTCGTGGTCTTTGCCCAGCGCCCATTGTGCGCAATCCACATGGTGCGACCCCCAAGCGGTGACCCAGCCGCCGGAATAGTCGCTGATGTGATACCATCCGATCCCACCGTCGCCGTGGCAGCGGCCGGGTGTATAGGGTACTTCCGGAGCGGGTCCGAGCCAGAAATTATAGTCGATCTCTGGCGGCGGAGTGGCCGGCGTCGGATCGCCACCCTGCGGGCCGTAAGGGGAAATCGCGATCGCGGATTGCAGGCGGCCGAGTTTTCCCGAACGGGCGAGCCATGCGGCACGCTGGAACGTGGACGACGACCGTTGCTGCGTGCCTTGTTGCAGGACCACGCCATGACGGCCCACGGCAGTGACCAGGGCGCGGCCTTGCTCAACGGTGTATGCGAGTGGTTTCTCCAGATAGACGTGTTTCCCGGCGCGGATCGCGGCGAGCGCAATCAGGGCGTGCCAGTGATCCGGCGACGCGATGGATACGGCGTCGATGTCATCACGGGCCATCACTTCACGGAAGTCGGAATAAACCGCGCAGGCCTTGTCCTGATAGGCCGCGTCGGCGATGCCCTTGGCGCTTGCCGCTTGAGTGCGGTTGACGTCGCAGACGGCCATGAGGCGGCATTCGGCGGGCATGCTGCTCCAGACTCTTGTATGATCGCGGCCCCGGCCACCGCTGCCAATGACAGCGATTTGCAGACGTCCGGACGGTGGGGGTGCGGCGGCGCGCAGCAGCGACGGCGTGATCAACGGCACGGCGGCGGCAAGTGAATGGCGGAGGAAGCCGCGCCGGTTCAGGGATGCGATGTGGTGGAGGTGATGGTTCATAACGGTGGAGCGATTTCCCATGTTCTATCAGACATCAAAACCGAAATGGCGTTTGGCATTGCCGAAACACACCGCGCGGATGAGCCCGGCCAAAGCCTCGAAGTCGTCCGGCAGTTCGCCGCGGTCGGCCTCGGAGCCGATGAGATTGCAGAGGATGCGCCGGAAGTATTCATGGCGCGTGAAGGATAGGAATGAGCGCGAGTCGGTGATCATGCCGACGAAGCGCGACAGCAGGCCGGTTGCCGAGAGCGCGTCAATTTGGAGTTCCATGCCGTTTTTCTGATCGAGGAACCACCAGCCTGAGCCGAACTGGATTTTACCGGGGAATGTGCCATCCTGGAACGCGCCGGTGAGGCTCGCAAACAGATAGTTATCCTGCGGGTTGATGTTGTAGAGCACGAGTTTTGGCAGGGCTCCTGCCCGGGCAAGCGCGTCAAGGTAGGTCACCAGTGCGGCGCCCTGTTGCGTGTCGCCGATGGTGTCGAATCCGGTATCCGGACCGAGGCGTTCGAACATGTTGCTGTTGGTGTTTCTGAAAGCACCCAGATGGAGTTGTTTGGTCCAGCCTTTCGCGGCATCGAGTTGTCCGAAAAACACCATCAGATAATACGCGAATTTTTCCTTCTCCTCCGGCGTCGCCGCTTTGCCCGAACGGGCATTGTCGAATATCATCGCCGCTTCGGCATCCGAACAATCCAGTGCCGGCACCCGCTCCAGTCCATGATCGGACAATCGCCCGCCCGCCGCGTGAAAATCGTCATGGCGTTTTTGCAACGCCGCCAGCAGATCACAAAAATGCGCGATGTGGGTATCGGCGATGGCTTCGAGTTTCGCCAACCACGGAGCTAACAGATCCGGGCGGTCGACCAGAAACGCCTTGTCCGGCCGGAACGTCGGAACCACGCGCGTGGTGAGATCCGAAGCGGCGATCACCGCGTGGTCGTCCAGCGGATCCGCCGGATCGTCCGTGGTCCCCACCACCCGGACGTCGAATTTTTTCAGCAATCCGTGGGTGGAAAAATCCGCTTCGGCAAGTTTCGCGTTGGCCCGTTCCCAGATCTCGTCGGCGGTGTCCGGGCCGAGCAGGAGATCGATGCCGAAGTAGCGCTGTAGTTCGAGGTGCGTCCAATGGTGGACCGGGTTGCGCAGGGTGAAGGGAATGGTTTCCGCCCACGCCTGGAACTTCTCGCGGGGTGAGGAAGGACCGGTGATCAGGTCCTCGTCCACACCGTTGGCTCGCAGCAAGCGCCATTTGTAGTGGTCGCCGGCGAGCCAGATTTCCGCCAGATCGGCCCATCGATGGTTGCTGGCGATCTCACGCGGCGACAGGTGGCAGTGGTAATCGATGATCGGCTGGTTTTTCGCCACCTCGTGGAAAAGGCGGCGTGCCATGGGGGAATACAGCAGGAAATTTTCGTCGGGGTAGCTCATCGCCCGCACATCAAACCCCCGGAGCGCTAATGTTCCAAGCAGGAATTTGCGGAAAATCGATCATTGCGGCATGAGGTGGGTTGTTCCACCTTGTGTCGCGTCACCACCCACGAACACGCGAACCGTTCCATGCTCCCCACCGAATCGCTACTTGCTGATTTCCCCATTCTCGACCAATCGATCCATGGCAGGCGGTTGGTCTATCTGGACAACGCGGCCACCACCCAGAAACCGCGGACCGTGCTGCAGGCGTCGCGGCATTACTACGAAACCCTCAATGCCAACATCCACCGCGGCACCCACCAACTCGCCCGGATGGCGACGGAAGCCTTTGAAAACTCACGCCAGACGGTGGCGGCGCACCTGAACGCGGCATCCGCCGACGAGGTGATCTTCACCTCCGGCACCACCGGCGGCATCAATCTGGTGGCGAACATCCTCGCTCTGTCAGGCCGCATCGGCTCGGGCGACGAAGTGCTTGTTTCCACGCTCGAGCATCATTCGAACATCGTGCCGTGGCAGATGCTGTGCCAGCGCACAGGTGCCACCCTGAAAGTCATTCCCTGCCTCGACGATGGCACACTCGATCAGGACGCCTTCCACACACTGCTTGGCGGTCGCGTGAAAATCCTCGCGCTCACGTGGATCTCCAACGCTTTCGGCACGGTCAATCCCGTGGTGGAAATGACGCAAGCGGCGCACGCGGCCGGAGCGCTCGTGCTGATAGATGCCGCGCAGGCCATCGCGCATCTCCCTATCGATGTGCGGGGATTGGGTGCGGATTTCCTGGCGTTTTCCGGCCACAAGGTGTACGCGCCCACCGGCATAGGCGTGCTGTGGGGACGCGCCTCGCTGCTCAACGATCTGCCACCATGGCAAGGAGGGGGGGAAATGATCAGGGAAGTCACCTTCGATCACACAACTTACAACGATTTGCCATTCAAATATGAAGCCGGCACGCCTAACATCGAGGGGGCCATCACCCTCGCCGCCGCCCTGGATTATGTCAACGGCATCGGCATCGACGCCATCCACGCCCATGAAAACGAATTGATCCGATCTGCGGCGGTCGCACTTGCCGGCATTGCGGGCATCCGGCTATTCGGCCCCGCAGGACGCGCGGGTTCCCTATCGTATGCAATTGAGGGACTCCATCACTACGACATCGGCACGATGCTGGATCACATGGGTGTTGCCGTGCGCACCGGCCATCATTGTTGCCAACCACTGATGGCACGCTTCGGCATGACCGGCACGGTGCGCGCCTCGTTCGCCCTTTACAATACCCTGCAGGACGTCGAAACCTTCGCTACAGCCACCCAAAAAGCAGTCGCCATGCTGCGTTAGATGCAGGCCGAATCTCCCACCCGTTTTTCTAACATAACATCATTACTTCCAGCCATGAAAATCATTCTCGGCATCACCGGTTCGATCGCGGCCTACAAGGCGGCGGACCTCGCCTCCCGGTTAGTCAAACAGGACCACGAGGTGCATGTCGTGATGACCCGCGCCGCCACCGCGTTCATCACGCCGATCACCCTCCTCACGCTGACCCGCCAACCGGTGCTCGTCGCGCCCGAGGATGATCAACAATCGTGGAAACCCGGCCACATCGATCTGGCGGATCAGGCGGATTTGTTCCTGGTAGCTCCGGCCACCGCCAACATCATCGCGGCATTCGCCCACGGCCTGGCACCCGACCCGCTGTCCGCCCTGTACCTCGCGCTGCCGCGTACCACACCAACGCTCATCGCCCCGGCCATGAATGGCAAAATGTGGTTGCACCCGGCGACCCGGCGCAATGTCTCTCAACTCCAACAAGACGGATGTGCCTTCGTCGGCCCCGCCGAGGGCGGCCTCGCCTGCGGCTACGATGGCATCGGCCGCCTCGCCCCGCTCGAGGAGATCCTCGGGAGCATCAGTGCCATTTTCTCCTGCAAGGGACACGCAGTGATGGTTGAACTAACGAATTCCTACGCGTGACTCCAGCCGCCAGCGCTCCCGCCAGCAAACCAGCGGATCCAACGAAACAGAACGCACTCCCTGACAAACCAAGCCCCGCAAACACCCCGGCCGCATTCAAGAACGGCAAGTGGACCACCCAGCCCGGCACGATCCAGACCGACCCGTGACGGCCTGCGGCAGGTGGCGCGGCCGCGATGAAACCGCGATGAGGCCGCGCATCAGGACTCCAACACGAGAATGCCATGAATGCCGCTTGCACTTATCTCACACATCTTCTCCTGCCGGATTTCGGAGATTGGCGGCCCATTCTCAGTGTCTATTACCTGACGTATGCCTGTGACTTCCGCTGTCCTTATTGCAGCGATGGCTCGGGCACGCCCTACTTCCGCTTGCGATCCCCGGTGCTACCGGCGGACCGGGTGATGGATTTGTTCGGCATCATCCGCCGGCACTGCGGGTATCTGGTCATCACTGGCGGCGAACCCTTGCAGCATCCGGAATATGCGGAAATCCTCAACCGCCTGCCCGCGCTGCGTTTCCGCGGCGTGGTTCTCACCACCAATGGCTACCTCCTCGATCAGGCGCTGCCTGCCGTGACGCGTTCCGTCACCGAGTTGGTCGTCAGCCTGCAAACCCTGGATTCCACCAAGGCGGACATCGAATACGGCCGCCCCGGCGCCCACCAGCGGATTCTAGCAAACATCGAACTCGCGGCGAATCACCCCGGACGCAAATACTCCATTATCATCTCCTGCGTGGCCACGCCGGAGAACCTCGGGGATTTGCACGGTGTCTATCAGTATGCGCGGCACCGCGGGTTCCGCCTGGCGGTTTGTCCGCAATTGGTCGGCGTCAAGGCCCACCATGCGTTGGAAAACAACGGCGAATACCGGGAGTTTTTTGATTTCCTCATTGCCCGGAAAAACGAAGGGGCGCTCATCCAGGGCACGGTGGACTATCTGGAATACCTGCGCGATTTAAAAAAATTCAAGTGCCGCCCGTTCACCATGCTGGTGGTGGCACCCACCGGCGAGGTGTGTTATCCCTGCCTGGAACTGGGACATCACGCCGGCAATCTGCTAGATGAGCCGGACTTGCACCGGATCCGCCGGAGCGGCTTCCGGCGCTTCGGCCCCCAACCGGACTGCGGCACCCAGTGCCATTCCGCGTGCGCCCTTGGCTTTGCCAGAATCCTGGCCAATCCGCTGTCCATCCTGCGCGAGGGGGTGCTCATGGCTTCTATCAAAACCTCCCGCGCAGCGACACCGGCCGTGTCATTTGATAGTAATCCCAGGCGTTGAGCAGACGCTGGCGGCCATAGAGGACGGACTCGATCGAGCCGCGGCAACTCGTCCAGCAATCACGGCAATCGTTGGCACGATGGCCCGCCAGCAGGCGGCTTTCAATGTCAGGCATCTTGTCTGTTAGAATGTTGCCGGCGGGATTTTCCAAGCGGTCGATGCAGAAGGAAACTTCGCCCCGGCAATCGATGTTGCAGAGGTTACGTCCGGCATGGCAGCGGCCGGGGGCGGTGTGGCTGGTGTCCGATGGAAAGCGCTCCAGATACCCGCGCAGGGCGACAAAATTGCGGTGGCGTTGTTTTAGATCTAACAAACACCGGCTGAGGTCCTTCGCCGGCTCCCGCGCGGGTTTGCTGCCGCGGTTGTGGCTGTAGAGGGTGACCAGATAGGTGATGCCCATGTCGCGGCAAAGTTCAATGAGCGCTTCGACCTCGTCGTGGTTGTCGTCCATGATGACTGAAATCATGTTGACGCGCTGCCCGGGGTGGGTGCGGGTTTGATGCAGGATTTTCAAGGCATGGATGCCATGGGCGTATGCGCCCGGTTTGCCGCGCTGGGCATCGTGTTTTTGCGGATTGGCGTAATCGATGGACACGCTGATTTCGAGCATTCCGGCCTGCCAGAGTTGGCGGGCGACCTCCCCGGTCACTAGGGACCCGTTGGTGATCATGACGGGAAAATGATGCCGTCCAAGGGCACGGACGATGGGCACCAATTCCGGATGCAGCATCGGTTCGCCGCCGCCGACCGATATGATCTGGGGCCCGATTTCATTGAGCCTGTTAGATATGACGTCAGCCTCGGCTGCCGACAGCTGGCCTTTGTTGCGGTATTCTTCTTTCCAGAAGTTGCAGATGCCGCAACGGAAATTGCATTGATAGAGGATTTGCAGGTTCACATGCACCATGCGGCGGCTGAGGAAATTGCGCGCGAAGCGCAGTTTCTTGCCGAGGTCATGGGTGAGAAGGGACAACATCACGGGTGTTGCTTGCTCCAGGCGGATTGTGCGTCCGCTGTGTCTGCCGGATGAACCGGCACTGGGTTTGCCATCAGCGTGTGACGGAAAACCCACAGGACATAACCGACGGCAGCCACAAATAACAATTCCGTCATTTCCTCCCAGACCACATACCAGAGCAGGTTGTCGGTGAACGCGCCGGACAAAAACAGGCGCATGAAGCCGAAGCCCAGCGGCCCGAGCCCGGCGGCGAACAGCAGCTTGGCGGGCGGCACGGGATCGTTCTTCTTGAGCAGCAGGACGAGCCACGAGGCGGTCATGAACAGAATGGCCAACGCCGGGCAATAACAGTTCTCGAACAGCTGCGAACTGGCCATCAGTTCGTAATGTTCGGATTTTCCCAGCACCACGGCATTGTATGCGACCACCTTGATTCCCGCGGTGAATGGAATGACGGCTGTGAGCAGGGTGGCCGGAATCAACATCTTGAATACTTGCTGCAGTTTGCAGGGCACGTCCGAGTATTTGATGCAGGTCTTGCAGAGGTTCAATGCTGCACAGCGTTCCTTGGGCGGACTGAGTTTGACCAGGCGGCGGTCCACCCCGTCGAACACGGCCCAGGCGATGAAGGCAAAGCCCGCAGCCATGCCGAAATTGTGGAAGTATTCCCACAAATCCGAGCGCCCGGCAAAGCACAGATAGTTCACCGTGCAGGCATTCTCGCCCAACCAGAAGGCGATCAGGCCGTGGCGCAGGGCTGTTAGGTCCGGCACCGTGCGCCGCCACAGCCAGACAATCCAAATGAAGGCTAACAGCATGTACACCGGCTTGACGACAAAACCGGCGATGACCGCCAGCCATTGTTCAACGAGGTTCATATCCCGCGTGGCCAAGGCGGCGCACTTGGCGGCACCGAGGCCTGACCCATCCGGAGCCACATGCGGATAGATCAGCACCGGCAGGATTCCGGCAACGAGAATGACAAGACCTATCAGAATCGCGGATGGAGGTTTTTGGTTCATGAGCGTCCCCTTCGCAGGTTGTTGAAGACACAGGCCGGCATCAATCGTCCGTCCGGTTGCGGATACACCTGGCAGCATTTGCGGGCGCGGGCGAGATCGAACGTGTCCGGATCCATGAATTGATGAATGAAGATGGATTTCACCGCACGCTCGCCCGTCTCCATGGCCTTGCGCGGCGAGTAACCACCCACGGTGGCGGTGGCCAGCAGTTTTCTAATGGATTTCAATGCCTGTTCCGATAGAAACGGGTTGCAACCACAACCCGGTTCGCAGCCCCCGTCAGGCGGAGTGGGGCGGTTGTGGGCGGGCGTGGGGATGCCCGCCCAGATGTCATACACGGCGTCGCTGACCTGTTGGAAGCTGTCTGCATCGGTGCCGAAGATGGCGCGGTTTTGGATCAGCCCGAGATAGCGTTCCGGGCTCACCAGTTGTTTGATCGGCAGGAAGCGGCCGTCCTCGCCCTTCAGGTAAAAAGCCAGTGAAAAGCATGCGGGGTGGCTGCATGGCAGCGGCGAGAAATCCGCGGGTGCCACCGTGCCCTTGCCGGCACCCTTGAGGCTGCGGATGACATCCGAAGTGGTGGTTGCATCGAACGGGCGTTCCATGTGCGCGCCGTTGCCGTTATAGGCGGCCGGTTGGAACATCGCGCTCAGGATGTGGTCGTGCTCAAACAGCATGTCGGCGATGGCTCCCACCTGATCGTCGTTGATGCCCCTGGCCACCGTGGCGGTCAGAGACATCGGCGCATTCAGCGTGCCACAGGAATCTATCAGGCGGAGTTTTTCAGCCAGCAGCGGCTTGCCCCGCAATTTCAGATAGACATCGTCGCTGACGCCGTCGAATTGCAGCGAGACGATCACCCGTCGCTCGGCCAGGAAGCGCAGCAGGTCGTTGTTTCTAACCAACACGGTGCCGCTGGTGGAAACGCTCACCCGCAGGATTTCCTTGCGCGACAGGCATTCCTCGACGATTTCGCGGAAATGGGGGTTCACGGTGGGTTCGCCGCCCGAGAGGTTGAGCACGTCGATGCGGCCCTCGGACCGGATGAGCGCATCGAGCATGAAGGCCACCTCCGGTCTTGTGAGATGGCGTTTTCCAGGATTGTCCACCAGACAGATCGGGCATTCGAGGTTGCAGTGGTCGGTGATTTCGAGGATGGGCAGGCAGACATGCTGCTCATGGTCCGGGCACAGTCCGCAGGAATCCGGGCAGCCATGGCTGGCGGTGGCGAATTCCTGTGGGATCGTCGCCGGACTATGGTAGTCCCCCAGTTTCAGATAGGCGTCCGCATCGCCGTGCACGCGGGCTTTTTGAAATCCATGCTCCGGACAAATTTTATGAAACCACACGCTGCCGTCCTCAAGGATCACCTGCGCCGGGATCAAGCGGCGGCACGTGCGGCAGAGCGATTGGGTAGTGGTGAGATAAGTCATCATTTGCTAGGTTTTACCCAGAAGCGCGGGTCTTTCTGGCGGTAAAACAAATTGTAGGCACAGGCGGGGATCAGCCGGCCGTCGGGATCGGGCACCTGGTCGGGACAAGCCACCAGGCGGGACAAATCCAGCGTGTCCTCGTCCATGTGCGAATGCAGATAGACGGTGAGCAGATTGTCTTCGGCGACCGCCTGGCGTTGCGCCTGCGTGAGTGATGGGCCGGGCGGATACATTTGATCCAGCAATTTACGGACTACCGGCAGCAGGCCGCTCGCGTCGCCCTCCGCCCACAAGCGATCGATGGCGTGCTGGAAAATCGCCTGGCTGTCCGCATCCGGCTGCAACAGGTAGCCATGGCCCAGCATTTGCCGGAGTTCGGCCACGGTGAGAAAGTCCGTTAGAGAATGATAACTCGCGCCATCCTTCAGGTAATAGGCGACGCTATAACAAAGCGGATGCGCGCCGGCATGAGGGAAGAAGTGGGCGGGACGCATGGCGCCGGCGGTGGCGGATTCAACCGCGCGGGCGGCGCCATCCAGCGGCATGGTTTCGTGCGGCCTGAAGTTTTTGCCGCCCTGTCCGGTGAAGGTCATGGTCTGGATCGTGATGCTGCGCACGGCGCTGTGGGATTTCGCCAACGCGATCACACCGCCGATTTCATCCTCGTTGAGTCCGCGTATCATCACATTCAACAACGTGGTGCCGATCCCGAAGCGCTGCAGGTTTTCCAGCGCGCGCAGTTTTCTATCAATGACATCGCCGCCATGGATTTTCACTGCGGTTTCAGGGCGGAATGTGTCGAACGACAGCACCACATAGACACCGAGATCCGCCAGGGCACGGCAAAACTCCTCATCCTTGGCGAGGCGCAGCCCGTTGGTGTTCATCGTCACGCGTCCGATTTCGGGCCGCTGGCATTCCTTGAGGAGCGCCAGGATGTCGGGGTGCATGGTGGGCTCGCCGCCGGTGATGTTGATGAGATCCAACGGACCGGCACGCTCTATCAACGGGTCAAGCAAACGGCACAATTCCTCGCGCGACATGTGGTACGCCCGGTCGCTGCGGTTATAGGTGAAGCAGATCGGGCAGTCCATGTTGCAGGCGTTGGTAACGGAAAACACAGGCAGTCGGCAGGCATTGGCGTGAAAGGCGCACGGCCCGCAATCCATGGGACAGCCATTCCTAACAGGATTGCCCGGCAGGTGCGCGGGTTTGCACCGCACTGTTTGGCGGATGCGCTCCTGATACCATGCCAGGTCATCGGCGATGCGGACGCGGCTCGGGCCGCAGGCCGGGCACAGCCGTTCCTGATAGACCGCGCCGCCCTCCTCGATGACGCGTGCGGGAACGTGCGCACGGCATTCGCGGCACATGCCCTTGACGGTCCCCAGATAGGTGTAGGGGCGTTTCATGGTTCCGGGATTTCCAAGGCACGGCAGATTTTCTTTGCCAGCAGGTTGGGGATTTCGGTGTGGCGGGGGACGGGTTCGCGGCGGCCGGTGTTAGGATTCCAGTGGATCGAATGGGAAGCACCCCCGCGTTTAAGCGGGCAGCCATGGGCTTCGAGGTGGCGGATCAATTCCTTGCGCTTCATGCAAGGGTGAGGGGAATCAGTTTCTCGCCGCTGCCCATGCTCGCCCGGGCGTCCTCACGACGATCTTCCAGCAGCAGCCGGATCGACTCGCGGAGTGATTCAAGCGCCTCCTCCTCGGTGAGTCCCTGACCGTTGCCCTCGGGAAACTCGGGAGAAAAAGCCACAAACCATTTCCCATCGCGCAACACACGTGCGGTGAAGGTGGCAGGTGTTTTCATGTGGACAGTATGCCTCTGGAGGTGACAACCCGCAAGGCTTGACTTGAATGGAATGAGGTGCAGGACAAAAAAGCAAGGAGGGGCGATCTCCGAATCGTCCATTACCCATGAAAAGTGCATGCCACGCAGCAACGCACCACGCATGCCTGCCATGGTCTTCGGCGATTCGGAGATCGCCGCTCCTTGCGAACAATCCCGGCCGCAGCCATCTACGCAGCGCTCCGGTTCCGCATCGTCCTTGCCCATGCCAAGCCCTGAAGTGCTGATGCCCGAACCGGATTGTCATGCACCCTCCGGGCTGCGCAAAAGCGGCCGGTGGATCTCGGAAAACAACACGCGCAAATCCTCCGGATTGTAATAATCGGCTGCCGCTAGAGGTGCGGCCAGACAGCCTGCGCCGCTGATGACGAGTTGTCCGTCCACGCGTCCTTCGCCTGTGAGTTCAAAGCCGTCGTCGTGATGGCGCAGCATCGTTACGTCCATCCGCACCACGCCGCCGGGCCGCAGCGCACCATGGAATTGTGCTTCATGGATGCGGATGACGCTTCCCATTTGTTGGAAATCCGTGGACAGCAGGATCAGCCAGTTGCCCAGTTGCAGGATGCTTTCCAACAATAACATATCGGGCAGCCGCGGCTCGTCGCCGAAGACTTCTTTCAGGGAGTACTCTTCGAAGGAAACCGCCTTGAACCCCGTGATGGACTCATGGGGTTTCCAGGAGGTGATGCGGTCCACGAAGCGGAATTTCATATGCCACCGTCCACTTGGATTGCCTGGGCATTGATATAGGCCGCGCGGTCGCTGGCGAGGAATGCCACCAGTTCGGCCACTTCCTCCGGTGTACCGGCCCGGCCCAGCGTGCAATGCTGTTCGTAATCGACCCGTTGTTTGTCGGGCACATGCACACTCACGCCATCGGTGAGCAGGCCGGGAACCACGGCATTCACGCGGATCTGATAGCGCGCCATCTCGCGGGCCAGCGCGAGCGTGAACCCCATGACCGCACTCTTGGCCGTGGCATAATGCACCGGCACTTCCAACACCCGCATGCCGGCCAGCGACCCGAGGTTGACGATCGCGCCGTGCTGGCGCCGTATCATCGGGCGCACAAACGCCTTCGTGACCAAAAACATGCCTTTGACATTCACATTCATGATCAGGTCCCAGTCGTCCTCTTCAATCAGGGCGAAGGGCATCACCTGCGTGAGGCCGGCATTGTTGATGAGAATATCCACCGGCCCGAGATCCTGCTCGATGGTGGCCGCCAGTTGTTGGGCCTCCGAGCCGTTGAGCACATCCAGCGGATAGGCCCTGACCTTGTAACCCCGGGCGCAAAGTTCCTCCTGCAGGGCGAGTGCCTTCGTCTCCTGGTTGTGATAGGAAAACGCCACCTGCGCGCCATGGCCGGCCATCACGCGCACAACGGCCGCCCCGACCGCCCCGCTGCCGCCGGTCACAAATGCGGTTTTGCCCTTAAGCATGGGGGTCCCCTTCCCCGCTGGCTGTTAGCTTGCGTCCTATCATGCTCACGAAAAACCCGACGGTCAGCAGCGCGGGAATATCTTGCTTGCGCAAGCCGGTGACCAGCTTTGCGGGATCCAGCTCCGGCGCGGCGCGGCGGATTTCCACCAGCGCCTCATCCGTTAGATATCCGTCCTTCTCATAAACTCCGCCGGGCATTTGCCGGACCGCCTCGCGCTCCAACTCGTTGGCCTCGATGCGCACCTTGAACGATTCCTCAATGCGGAAGGTCAGGTCGAGCAGGTCGATCGACTCGGCGCCCAGGTCGGCCACCAGTTCGCTGTGCGGATGGATCTCGTCCGGGCGCACACCCAACACCTCCACCAACAACGGTTGCAATTGTTCCAGGATGTCGTGTTCGGATATTATGGCCTGCGGCATGGCCGATGCTGGGCGAATTCCGCGCCGGGGTCGAGGGATTTCCCCATCATCCGGCACCCGCCACACTTTGCCCCCTCAAAGTATGCGCGTCAACTTTAAGGCCAATGTTCCTCGTTCCATTGGATTTCAGATTGCGTGGACCCATCATGATCCACCCGGCACTCCACACGCAACCGCAACAAATTTCACATCGATCGTCGCGGAATTTGTCGCGTAACTTGAACGGGGGAGGTGAAATTGAGAAACGATGGACACTTTCTTCCTTAAGTTGACGCGCATGCCCTCAAGGAGCGGCGAATTGCCTGCCATCTCCGCGCTACGGTTGTGACCGTCTGTATCGAAAGCAAAGAGCTGCGCGCCTTAGCGCCGTGGGTCCTTGATGATGCGCGAGACGTCAAAGCCGAGCTGTTCGGCGCGGGTGAGCAGCGCGGTGTACTTTTGTTGGGGAATGGTGGGCGTGCGTGCGAGCAGCCAGAGGTACTTGCGGTCCGGCGTGCCGACGAGGGCTTCCTGATAGTGCTCATTCACATAAAGCACCCAATAGTTGCCTTGCTTGGGCACGGGGATGAGCGGACCAAACCAAGTATTGAAGCGCACGGCGAGCTTGGTGTTGGCAGGCGGGTTGAGCACCTTTGCATAGCCCCGGATGTCATGCTGGGTGCCATCCGGACGGATCGCGATGTTATGGACCGAGACCGTGCCATCGGCATTGACTCCATACTCGGCAATGGCGGCTTCACCGGCCTTTTGAAACGCCATGGGCAGGCGGGCGATCTCGAACCAACGCCCCGTGTAGCGTTTGAGGTCGACCTGTTTGGCGGTGGCCGGGGCGTCCGGATGGCGTGTTGTGGCACAGGATGTCAGACCGAGTCCTAACAGGACGAGGACAGCGTGGCGGAGCCTGGCGAGATGTGGATTGAGCCACTGTTGCATTTGTTTCAGGAATACGTTAGAGGATTTCATGGGTTGGAGTGTGGATTGAATTCGGCGATGTGTCCGGGGATTTTCCGCCGGGGTGTTTGGGGAATGCCGTCCGGATGCCCCACGGCGATGAGCGCGGTGAGGGCGAAGCCCGGCGGCACGTGCAGGATGGATGTTAGATTCTCGGCGAGCAGTGGGGCGGTCATGACGCAGGCACCAAGATCGAGGGCATGGGCGGCAAGTAACAGGTTCTGGATGGCCATGGCCACGCTGAGCGCTTCGCCTGACACCAGTTCGGGGTTGCGTGTCGCCGCCCACAGCGGGGCCGCTGCGGCGATGGGCAGCTTGTGCATGGCCACAATCACCACCGGTGCGGCGGCGAAAAAGGTGCCGTATTGGACGAGACCGGTTGCATGGACGGCCACCACCCCGGACAGGGATGCGACTTTTTGTTCCATGCCTTGGCGCACCTGATCCGCCAGTTCGCGGATCCGTGCCGGGTCATCCATCACAATGAATTTCCACGGCTGGCGGTTGTGGTTGGACGGTGCCCAGCGTGCGGCATCCAACAATCGATCCAAATCGGCGCGGCTGACCGGACGTTCCTTGAAGTGCCGGACCGAGCGGCGGGATTGCAGCAACTCCAGCAATGCATCGTAGATCATAGGCCGAATCCCCCATCCACATGAAACACCTGCGCCGTGATGTAGGACGCCTCGTCCGAGGCCAAATAACCCACCAGGCCGGCCACCTCGCCGGGCTGACCGGCGCGCTTTAACAGAATGTTAGGAAGGATGCGCTCCTTGTGTTGTGCGAGCACGGCGCGTGACATTTCCGTTTCGATGACGCCGGGGGCCACCGCGTTGACCAGGATGTTGCGGGGTGCGAGTTCGATGGCCAGGGCGCGGGTCAGGCCTTCCAGCCCGGCCTTGGCTGCGGCGTAATTCGCCTGGCCGCGTCCGCCCTGGCTGGCGACCACCGACGAGATGTTGATGATGCGCCCCCAACGCCCGAGCACCATGAATTTGGCGCAGGCCCGCGCCAGGTTGAACGATCCTGTTAGACACACCTCCAACACGCGCTGCCATGCCACGTCGCTCATGGCCAGGGCGGGGGATTCATCCACCACTCCGGCGTTGTTCACCAGAATGTCGAGGCTGCCACAGCGATGTTGGATCTCTTCGGCGACGTTGCGGCAGCTAGCCGGATCCGTGACATCCAACAGCACAGGAAATGCCGTGCCGCCCGTCCGCTGGATTTCCGCTGCGACGGTTTGTGCTTCTTCCGCGCGCGTCTGATAGCCCACGGCCACCTGATGGCCGCGGCGGGCCAGATCGATGGCGATGGCGCGGCCGATGCCGCGCGATGCCCCGCTCACCAATGCCACACGGTTATGCATGATATTTTCCAAAAATCAAAGTTGCGTTCTGACCGCCGAAGCCAAACGAGTTGGACAACACGACGTTGCCGTCAAACACCCGCCGGCCCGCGGTCACGTAATCAAGATCGCATTGCGGGTCGGGATGATCGAGGTGGATCGTCGGCGGCATCCAGCCGGTGTGCAGGGACATGACCGAGGCTGCCGCCTCCAGCGCACCGCTGGCAGCAATCAGATGGCCGGTCATGGATTTGTTAGCCGTTACCGGGATGCCGTGCGCCCGCGCGCCAAGTGCCTCCTTGAGCGCGCACGTTTCGGCGATGTCGTTTTTCGGCGTGCCGGTGCCGTGGGCGTTGACGGCATCCACATCATCCGGTTGCAGGCCGGCATCGGCGAGTGCGCGCCGCATGCTGCGCACCGCGCCCTTGCCGGCCGGTTCCGGATCGGTGGCGCGGTAGGCGTCGAGCGACGTCCCGTATCCTAACACCTCGGCATAGATGCGCGCCCCGCGGTGCCGGGCGTGCGGCAGGGTTTCCATCACGAGAAACGCGGCGCCTTCCCCTAACACCGTGCCCTGTCGCGTGGCATCAAACGGCCGGCATGCGTGTTGCGGGCGGTCGTTTTCGGTGGATAGAATCCCTAGCAGGCTGAAACCGCCGAGTCCCAGCGGATTCAACACGCTGTCCGCCGCGCCGCTGACGGCCACCTCGCCGTGACCGGCGCGCAAGCGGCGGAATGCTTCGCCCACCACCTGGGTACCCGCCGCGCAGGCCGAGCAATTGGTGATTTGTCCGCCGTTGAAACCCAGCTGCGCACCCATGATTTGCGCCAGCCGATCGAGCGGCGTCTGCAATCTAACATTCTGTTTGGCGGCGAGCGATTCGATCAGGTCGTCCATGTCTGCGGCCATGCCGGCCTGTTCGAGCGGGAAGGATTCCAAGCTCACCCCGACGAAAACCCAAGCCGTGCGCAAGGCGTCCGCATCCAATGCCGCGTCGCGGATCGCCTCGCCGGCGGCCGTTAGACCAAACAGGACCTTGCGGTCGGGCTCATGCAAGGCCCCGGGAAAGTCACCGGCCAGACGTGCCGGGTCGAGGCCCTTGGCTTCGCCACCGATGCGCACCGCCATGGTGCGGGTATCGAACAAGGTGATAGGGCCGATGCCCGAGCGCCCGTCCAGCAGGTTTTGCCATGACTCCCGCGCATCGCCGCCCACGGGCGAGCACATGCCGATGCCGGTGATGACGACGCGGTGGTTCATGGGGGTTCTAGCAAGAAGGCCGCCTGTTCGGTGCCGTGGCCGAAGCAATTGGCCAGCACCGGTTGGCCGAGTTGTCCGGCTAACAGAGCGGCGAGGGCCACTTGCAACGGTGCGGCGGCGGCAAACAGATCGCCCAAGTGTTTTTTGGGGGACAGCACCAGCGGGTCCGCCAAATCCATGCGTGCGAGTGCTGCGGCCTCGGCATCGTCGCGCGCCGGATCGGAGTTGGCGGCGGCGATGACCGCGCCCACGATGAGCGGGCCGAGCGCGTGGAGCACCGATTCTAACAGAGAAGCCTGCGGCGAGCCTTGTTGGCATTGGAAATTCCAACCGGCCAGGTGCGCGTGGATCCTTGCGCCGCGGCTGCGAGCGGTCGCTGCGGTTTCGAGCACCAGAAAAACCGCGCCTTCGCCGGGGATGAGGCCGGTGCCCGCATCACTCCATGATTGGAACAGTCCAAGTTGCTCGAGGGCGAGAAATGCCAGTTCGTGGGTTTTCACATCGCACGCGCCGACCAGCGCGCAGCGGGCATCGCCCTCCTGCAATGCGAGGATGCCGGCCTCGATGGCGCGCGCACCGTGGCCCTCCCAGGGTGTGTAGACCGCGCTCGGTCCCTGGATGTTCTCACAGATAGAAACCAAGCACACCGGCATGTTGCCCAGGATCTTGAATGATAGAATGGGACTCACCGCGCGCAGTCCGGCGTCCCCGAATTTCACCAGGTCGAAGCGACCGTGCGCATCCGTGGAGGCTTTGAGCAAGGGCACGATTTCCCGGACCGGCAACCCGGCCAGCCCGGTGGCACCATATAACCCGATTTCGCCGGGTGCGTAAAACCTATCAGAATCGAGGCCCGCGTCCTGCAGGGCCAGATGTGCGGCGGCCGCGGCCAGTTGTGCGTCGCGGCTCATCAGGCGGATCAACTTGGCCTCGGCAATGAAATCGTGCGGGCGGAAATCCCCGATCTCCGCGCAAACCGGACAGGCAAACGGACGGGCATCGAAATTCCGCGTTGGGGCGATGGCGGAGGCTCCGGCCTGGATTCGATCTAACACCCCAACGGCATCGCATCCGAGCGGTGTGACCATGCCGATGCCGGTGATGACAACCGCATCGTTCCATGGTTTGTTAGAGCAAGCCGGTGACATCCTTACTGCCTCCAAACTTCCATCAGATGTTTGCGTTTGGTGTCCAGGAGCGGGTCATCCATGTATTTGAAGGCAAAGACCATTTCCGTGGACGTGACGGGTTTGTCATCCCGCCGGGCGGTGGCTTTGATTTTGCCGCCCGCCTCGTTCAGGGCGATCACCTCGGTCCGGTAATGCAACGAGTCGCCCGGTTGGATCATGGTGCGGAATTTGGTGCGCTCCAACACGGTCAACACCGCCTTCGCGCTCTTGTCGTACTGCTCTAGCAGGCTGGCCTCCAGCAACAGCCCGCCCAGTTGCGCCATCCCCTCGAGGATCAACACCCCCGGCATCACCGGACGCCGCGGAAAATGATCATCGAAAAAATCCTCGCTCAAGGCCACGTTTTTGAGTGCTTCGGCATGCAGGCCCGGCTGCCATGTCGTGATCCGGTCAATGAGGAAAAAGCGCATGAGGGTTGGATTGGGGGGATGGAAAGGGTTTCATCCGCACGAGTCAACCCAAATCAGGACGGCTGCATCGGCCGCGCTTGCGGTGGGGCATGGCGCGGGTTATCACTGGTGCGGCATGGCATTTGAATTGGTGAGTGATTACCAGCCTGAGGGCGATCAGGCGCAAGCGATTGGCAAGCTCGCCAAATCGCTGGCGGCGGGCAACCGTCACCAGACGTTGCTCGGAGTCACCGGTTCGGGCAAAACCTTCACCATGGCCAACCTGATCGCGCTGCACGGCAAACCGACGTTGATCATGAGCCATAACAAAACCCTGGCGGCCCAGCTATACTCGGAGTTCAGGAATTTCTTCCCCCACAACGCGGTGGAATATTTCGTGTCGTATTTCGATTACTATCAGCCGGAAGCATATATTCCCCGCAGTGATACCTATATCGAGAAGGATTCATCAATCAACGAGGAGATCGAGCGCCTGCGTCTCAGCACCATGGGATCACTGTTGACGCGCGAGGACACGATCGTGGTGGCCTCGGTGTCGTGCATCTATGGCTTGGGCTCGCCCGAGGATTACGAGAACCTGATGGTGCCGGTGTGGAGCGGCCAGCAACTCACCCGCGAGGCATTCATCAGCTCGCTGGTGGGCATGATGTTCGAGCGCAACGACAGCGCCTTCGGCCGGGGGAAATTCCGCGTCCGCGGCGATGTGGTGGAAGTCCACCCGGCCTACCTCGATGAAACCGCCATCCGCGTGGAGTTTGCCGACGACGTGGTCGAGCGCATCACCAGCATCCACACCCTGACCGGCAACAAGATCGAACTCCTTGAAAAACACACGTTTTTCCCGGCAAAACAGTTTGTCACGCCCGGCGACAAGATGCGGCACGCGACCGTGGAAATCCGCAAGGAAGCCGACGCACAGGTGGCGAAGTTCGAGCACGAGGCGAAATTGCTGGAGGCGCAGCGCTTGCGGATGCGCACCGATTATGATCTCGATATGATGGCCGAGATGGGATATTGCCAGGGGATAGAGAACTACTCGCGCCACATCACCGGGCGCATGCCGGGCGAGCGGCCATATACTCTGTTGGATTTCTTTCCGCGTGATTTCCTGCTGATCATCGATGAAAGCCACGCCACGATCCCGCAGATCGGCGGCATGTATGAAGGCGACAAGAGCCGCAAGACAGTGCTTGTCGAACACGGATTCCGTTTGCCAAGCGCTTTGGACAACCGGCCGTTGCGCTTCGAGGAGTTCATGCAAATGACCGGCCAGCGGCTATATGTTTCGGCCACGCCCGGACCGTTCGAGTTGACCAATTCGCGGCCGGAAAACCGCGCGTTCATTGCCGTGAATACCAAGGACGCTGCCGGCCGCACGCTGCCGGCCAGTCAGCGCAGAATCCGCGTGACGCCTAGCGGAAACCTGGAGCCGATAGAAAAATTCGATCCCACCCGGCGCGGCACCCCGTTGGTTGTCGAACAGATCATCCGGCCCACCGGGCTGCTCGATCCGGTGATCACACTGCGCCCGCTCAAGGGACAGATCGATGAGACCATCGAGCTGTGCCGCCAGCGCGTGGAACTTCACCAACGGGTGTTGGTGACCACCCTCACCAAGAAAACCGCCGAGGATCTCAGTGAATACCTGCAGGGCACCGGGCTCAAGGTGCGCTACATCCATGCCGACATCGATGCCGTCGAGCGGGTGGAGATTTTGCGCCAACTGCGCGCCGCCACGGTGGATGTGCTGGTAGGCATCAACCTGCTGCGCGAAGGACTGGATCTGCCGGAAGTTTCGTTAGTTTGCATTCTCGATGCGGACAAGGAGGGTTTCCTGCGCAACGAAACCTCACTTATCCAGACCGCAGGGCGCGCGGCCCGCCATCTGGGCGGCGAATGTGTGTTGTTCTGTGATCAGGTAACCGATTCGATTCAGACGTTGCTGCGGATCACGAGCGAGCGCCGCGCCCGCCAGCAGGCCCACAACGAGGAGCACGGGATCACACCGCAGAGTGTGAAGCGCGCCCTACAGCACAGCCTTCACACCCATGAGAAGGAACGCGAACAGGCGAATCTCCTGAACCGCTCGCTGGTCGCCGACAACATGGAGGCCTACGATAAACTCCGCGTCATCAGCGAGCTTGAAGGGGAAATGCGCGACGCCTCGTCGCGCCTCGAGTTCGAGCGCGCCGCCCACCTGCGTGACCAGATCGCCGCCTTGCAAAACCCGCCCACCCACACGCCCGCGCGGACCGTGAAGTATCCCCCAAGGAAAAAACACTGAATCGCAGCCAACCGGAACCCAGGCATTCTCTTCTCGCCCGCAGTATGATTTGTCAGACAAATCAGAAATCATACTGAGCAGTCCCTGAGTTGGCATACAATGAGTTAGCCGCAAAGAGGTACAGAAGCCGCAACAATGAATACAATGCCATTCCGCAGGAAGGCTGTGTTTCTGGAGGATTGCCCCAGCAAGGGGGTGGGATCTAACGTCACTTCAATATCCAATTTGAATCAGAGTTCCCAGAGATTGGAGATGGGCACGGCGAGGAACGTCTCATTGGCCACGGGAAGGATGCTTTCGCCATCGTAAAAAACAATCCCGCCTTGGAAGTCACTGCCCGCGATCTCCGCCAAGCGGTGCAAGCCCCGGGTATCCGATGTTGTGACCGAACGTGCCGCCTTGACTTCAACACCCCAGACCTTCCGACCGCGTGTGATCACGCAATCGACTTCCACCTGGTCACGGTCCCGGTAGTGCCAGAAGCGGAGGTCCGCCTGCGTCGCTCCAGCTTGAGCGACCAATTGCTGCACGATGAACGATTCCAACAGATGACCAAACCGCTCCCGCTCCTGGACCCAATGATGCGCCTGCAGATCGGATAGCGTGGCGGCCACTCCCGAGTCACAGATATGGATCTTGGGACTCTTGATCAAACGCTTGCCGACGTTGCGGTGCCACGCCGGAAGGGTGCGGATGAGAAAAAGTTTTTCGAGAATCGCCAGATGTCTCTCGACCGTTGCGCGGGAATGGCCGAGGGCATTTGCGAGTTGCGAGACATTGAGCAGGGTTCCCGTCCGGTGGGCCAGCAACTCGCTGAGTCGCGCCAAGTCATTGCCGTCCTTGACCTGGCCGACATCATGAATGTCCCGCTCGATGATGGAGCGGAGATACTGGCGCAGCCACTGCCGGGCACGTTCCGGAGGACGCGCCAAAGCTTCAGGATAACCACCGGCTGCCAACCGCTGTGGAAGACTGGAGGGCTTCGGCGGCATGCTGGATCCGACGAATTTCGGGGAGAGCTGCGCACGCATCCACATTTCGAGAAACCGCCCTTGTGCCAGTTCCTGCTCCGCCGCCGAAAACGGCTGCAAATAAAGACACTCCATTCTTCCTGCCAAGGAGTCGGCAAGACGCGGCAACTGTAGCAAATTGGCCGAGCCTGTAAGCAGAAAGCGTCCCGCCCTCCGGTCCAGATCCACGCTGTGCTTGATTGCCAGGATCAGTTCAGGTGCTCGCTGAATCTCGTCAATGGTCACAAAATCCGGGAGTTCGCTCACAAACCCTATCGGGTCGGTGCGGGCCAGATCGAGATACCGCGCATCGTCGAGGCTGATGAAAACCCGATCCGGCGCCTGATGCCTGGCGAGCGTGGATTTGCCGCACTGCCGCGGGCCTAGCAGACAAACCACCGGGGTATCTTTCAGGGCCAACTCCAAGCTCGCCTGAAGGTGGCGGGGGATGTAGGCGGGTTTTCCGGCAGATTGCTCCATGGAGTCGCGGTGAATTGTTCTTTATCCTGTCGGCAAATTGTCCTTTGTCAATGCGGCAATTGACCCATGCGGCAATTGACCCATGAATGAGGCGAGCTGGAGCAGGCACACTGCCGGGCAAGGACGGCTCAGTAACAGCGGATCACGCGGGGCGTGATGCCGGTCAAGACATCCCACGCGATGGTGTCCGCTTTTTGCGCGATCTCCGCCACCGGGATGTTAGGTCCGAACATTTCCACCTCGTCGCCTTCCATGACATCGTCCGCGCGGGTCACATCCACCATGATCTGGTCCATGGTGACACGCCCGAGAATCGCACAACGCCGGCCGTGAATGCATACATCCGCGCCCTTGCCTGATAGATGACGCGGATAGCCGTCACCATAGCCGATGCCGATGGTGGCCACCCGCGTGGGCCGGGTGGTGACAAACTGGCGGCCATAGGAAACACCGTGACCGGCGGGCAGCGTGCGCACGAGTGTCACGCGTGATTTCAACGTCATGACCGTGCTCAGTTTGTCCTGATAGCCGGGCATTGGCGAAACCCCGTAAAGCATCAGGCCGGGACGCGCGAGATTGCACACCCCGTGGTCATGGGCTAACAAGCCCGCGCTGTTGAGCAGATGACGCCACTTGAAGCGCTCCGGTCCGCCGAGTTCGTCGAGGATGGCGCGGAACCTGGCGATCTGCCCGCGGGTGAATGCATCATCCTCATCCGCCGCCGGTAAATGCGAACCGATGCCCTCGATCTCGAGATGCGGCATGCGCTCCAAGGCGGCCATCATTTCCGGCAGATGGTCCTGTAGGAATCCGCCCCGTCCCATGCCGGTGTCCACCGCGAGATGCACCGCCAGCCGCTTGTTAGATGCCATCGCCAACCGGTTGAAGTGTGCCGCCTCGTCCAGTGAGGAAAGGCACGGCGTCCAGTCACAGGCGACGATTTCCTCGCGTTCGCCGGCCCATGTGGCACCTAACAAATACAAGCGTGTGGCCACCCCCGCCTCGCGGATACGGCGCGCCTCGCCGACGTTCGCGACGCCGAAAAACGCGATGTTTTCCGTTGCCAGCGCCTTGGTCACTTCTTCCAGCCCGTGCCCGTAGGCTCCGGCTTTGACCACTGCCATCACCGCGCAGCCAGAGGCCGCACGCGCGACTCCAAGGTTCTGTTTGAGCGCCGCCAGATTGATCTCCGCCCACGCGCGCGGCGGCGAATTGCAAAATACATCGTGCACGGCGCTGAAGGTATGTTTCTGAAGGCATCTGGCAAGACCCGGAAAGAAAACCCCATGAAAAATCCGGATCCACAGGGAAATCCTTTACCAATGATTGAAGGGCGAAACGCACATGTGCAGGAAAACCGTGAATAATGGCTTGTTTTTTTGCGTTGGAAGGTATATGTGTGGCTTTCTTGCGAAGCTCCTTGAATCCTTTTCCCCATCATTCACCATGAAATCCTGCATTCCCCTGTGGTTCCGTATTTGGCGGAGGTTATTCGTGTGGTTGCTCGCTGCGGTCTTCATGACCGGTAGCGGTTTTCTCTTGGCGGCAACCAGTGGCCAGAAGCCCCTCAAGATGAAACTGTCATCGGATCGCCTGACCGCAGACGTGACAGTGCCCGAAGGGATGGGCTGCGTGACGGTGCAAAAGTTCCAGCGTCAGGGCGGCTGGCAGAACGTCATCACCCGCAGCGCGGTGGTCGGGGTGATGAAATTCAACCTGCCCGCGACTCCAAAAGGTATCCAATGGCGGGCGCTCGGATGGTATGAGGTGGAGGTCGCATCGCGTGCCAAATTCCCCGCGCGTTTTTATCAGGGCGGCAATACGTTTGCGCCGGTCAATTCGGGGGCGGGATCCTGGCTGGGGCCGCGCGGGCTGATGACACCCGGTGCGGCGGTGGATGATGCGGAGAACGGCACGGTGGACGAGCCGGTGGAAGCGGATATTTGGAAGGTCGATGGCAACACTGTCTACTTTTTCAACCAACTGCGCGGCTTACAGGTGCTCGATCTAACGGATCCGGCGGATCCACGGATCATGGCGTCCCTGCGGCTGCCGGCGGTCGGGCAGGATCTTTATGTGTTGCCGCCGGATACCACTGCGGACCGCACGCTCGTGCTCATTACCCAAGGTTGGACGCAGGATGCAGGCCAATGGACGCGCATCAATATGGTGAAAGTCAGCGGCGGCAAGGCCGAAATCACTTATACTCAGGAAGTGGCCGGCAGTTTGGCCGACAGCCGGTTGGTCGGCAAGCGCCTGATTCTCGCGACCACCGAATGGAACCATGCGGATGGCGCCGGATCTAACGGACCAAGTGTCCGAAGCCGCCTGACCGAGTGGTTGCTGGCACCGGGGCAGGCACCGGTGGCGGCCGGGGAAACCGTCGTCGAAGGATCCAGTCCGGTGATCGCTGCCGGTGCGGACTGGTTGGCGCTTGCGGTTCACACTAACGGACAATGGAACGTCTCCGAGGTGTCGGTTTTCGCGATACGTCCTAGCGGTTTGGTCAGCATGGCCCCGCCCATTCGCACCGAGGGCGCGGTTTCCAACAAATTCCGGATGCAATGGAGCGGCAACGTGCTGACGACCATCTCGGAGATACGATGGAACGGATCGTCATCATGGTCACCCACGACCGTTCTGGAAACCTTCCGCGCGTGGGCACCCGAGGTCGTGCATCCGGCGGTGGTCGAGGGGCGCCTCGGGCGGCTCGAACTGGCCGCCGGTGAAAGCTTGTATGCCACCCGCTTCGCCGGCAACAAGGTGTACGTGGTGACGTTCCTGCAAACCGACCCGCTATGGGTGGTTGATCTCACTGATCCGCGCAATCCGGTGGTGGCCGGACACCTCGAAGTACCGGGGTGGTCGTCCCATCTGGAGCCGATCGGTGACTTGTTGTTCTCCATTGGTTGGGATGCCGGGACGGTGGTGGCCTCGCTGTTTGACGTGGCGGACCCGGCGGCACCCGCATTGCTGCGTCGCGTGAGTCTCGGGGCACCGGGATCTTTCAGCGAGGCCATGTGGGATGAGCAGGCGCTGAAAGTGCTGCCCTCCGCGGGATTGGCGTTGATCCCCCTGAGTTACCATGATTCCGACTCCGGAACCTGGCGCGCGATGCTGCAATTGCTGGATATCGATTTGGGCGCCCGGGACTTGCGCTTGCGCGGTGGAATCGCCCATGCCTTCGACGCACGCCGCGCCGACCTGATAGGTCACGCGGTGGTTTCGATATCGCAGCGGGTTCTGGTATCGGCCGACGTCACGGACCGCGATTTCCCGACCGTGTTGTCCGAGGTGGCACTGGCATGGCCGGTGGACCGCGTGCTGGAGGCGGGCGCTTTCCTGCTCCAGATCGAGGACGGCCGCTGGTATGGTGGCGGGCGGGCGACCGTGCGGGTGTCGCCGGCCAATGCGCCCGAGGAAATTCTCGCGGAAACCGATCTCGGGGAAGGGATCGTGAAGGCTGCGGATTATCGCAATGGCAAGCTTTTCATTCTGCGTGAAAAAGTACCCGCTCAACCGATCTATCAGTTGAGACCTATCATCGGGGGGGGCGGAGGAAATCCGCTGGTGCTGGATATTTATGATGCCTCCGCGCTGCCCGCGCTGCCCCTCTTGGGATCCTGTTCGATGAATCCGCCGCCCGGGACGCAGGCGGCAGTCGATCGCTTGTTATGGCCCCAACCGGATCGTCCGGCAGTCGTGCTGGATTACCGCTTTACTTGTTGGTATGCGGGATATCCACCGATCCTGATCCAACCGGCGGCGAGTCTGGCGGAAGCCGCCAGCCCGGTGCGGGTGACGCCATCGGTGGTGGTGGATACACGGCCGTATTGGGTTCCGGAGCAAGCGCCTTGTTTGGTCCTGTTCGACACGACCCGCCCGGAGGCCCCGTGGGCGGAGAGTCCTGTTAGCCTGGGGCCTGTGGGAACGATGCTCAACGGGGTTTGCGAGGCTGCCGCCGGACGCATTGTGCTGGGAACTTCTTGTTGGAAAAACATGCAAACCGGCAGGTGGTTCAATGCCGGCCTCGCGACCCAATCGGCACTCGTGATCAAGGTGGGGACATCGGGCATGCCCTCCGTGCATCCTCTGATCGACCTGCCCGGCGAACTCTTCGCCGTCACCGATCTCGATGCCAACGGATTCCTGGCATTCACCCGGTTTGCATCTAACGAATCATCCTCCGCTCTACAGGTGTGTGCTTGCGATGGTTTCGACGCATTCCTGATCACCTCTTTGAATACGTCTGCCAACGTGGTGGCCACCGCCGGCGGCCGCCGTTTGTTTGTCGCCCAATCAGACGTGGTGGAGCGTTACCTGCTCAATGATCAAGGCACCTTTGTCACCGAGCCCATGCTCAAAATCGGCTGGACGCCGGATTCGTTGCGCTGGATCCATGGCACCTTGACCGGAGCGAAGTGGAATTCCCTTTGCGCCGTTAACAGCGATGGCACCACCGCCGACACCTGGACGTTCCCGGCCTGGAACCTCGGCCTCGACCGCATGACCGTGGCCGCCGACGGGGATCTGCTGGTTCCCTTCGGTGATTATGGAGCCGAACGCCTGGATCGCTGAGCCTGGAAATCAGGCGGCAACGACCATTTCAATTTGCGAGAAAACCTCGCTGGCCATCACCTCGTCCGCACACCCCGCCGCGCCACGCATGCTCGCCACCGCAGCTTCATCGCAGGAGGATTCCCCAGATCCAACCTCCTCCATGAAACCACTCCTCTTCCAATCCTCAATCATCAATCCCCAATCCTCAATCTTCTATCTCTTCCTCTTCATTTCAGCTTTCAGCTTTTCCCTGGCCGTCCCTTGATGTTCAGCGCAGAACGGTGACGGTGCGTGGTGGGAAGGAAGACAAGGATCACTCGGCAGGCGGTGATGGATCATGGTTTCCTGCCCAGCAGCAGCGCCACCTCGGCCACGTGCGTGCCTAGCAGCTTGGCCGACTGCAAGCCGATCTCGTCCTGGGTGACGTCGTCCTTGGCGCTCCAGAGCGTGCCGCCCAGCATGGCTGGAGAGTTGCCGCCCACGGGCACCATGCCATAGCTGAGCATGGCTGTTAGAATCTGTTGGATGATCAACTCCTGGCCGCCGTTGCGATTGCCAGCCACGGCGAGCGCGCCCACGGGTTTGTTAGCCAATGGCATGGCACCTTCGCGCAATGGCATGCAGCGTTCGATGAACGCCTTGCACAAGGCGCTCAGGGACCGGAAATAGGATGGCGAGCCGATGATGAGTCCGGCGAATTGCGGATCCTTGAGCTTCGGCAGAATCAGCTCGAAATCGTCCGGCACCGGCTTGGGTGACCAACCGGCGATGTTCAGTCCGCCTAAATCAATCATTTCCACTTCGATGCGCGGGCTGACCGCTTTGGCGGCGTCGAGCGCGGCTTGCACCGCCTTGCTGGTACTCATGCCCTTGCGCGGGCTGCAGGCGATGCCGAGGATCCGCAGTGTCCCCTCCCCCCGGGTTTCGGCAGCCTGGGCGGTGCTGGCGCTGGTAGCGAGCGCGGCGGTACCGGCAGCGGTCAGGAAATTACGGCGTGTCACATGGGTATTCATCGGGTGTCCTTTCAGTTGAAGTTAGCTGTTTGTTGTGTTGGATTCCTGCTTTGTTGCTCGGCTACGACAGGCAGCACCATGAGTCGCGCGTGTGGCCATGTCAAGGACGGGGTCCCTCGTCGATAATGTTGATCGGGCCATCGCCGCGCACGCGTTTGAGCCATTGCTGGGTCATCGGGAATTGGGAAATCGTGCCGTCACGCTCCCAGCGGGTGCGCCAATCCCATGCCCGGACGTCGGTTTTCCAATTCTCCGGCTGATAGGCGCTGATGGCCGCCACTATGTCATCCGGTTCGTCGCGGTAGCGATATGTCTTTTTCACCAATCCCTGAGCATGCAAATGATGCAAGTAAGGCGTATTGTAAAACCTGGCCATTGAACTGCGGAGATACGACACCCCGGTATGATACTCGGAGTAGTAGGGTTCGACTGCCTTGTTATAGGCCGCGAACAACTCCTGCCGGATCTCTTCGCGTCGCGCTTCATGGCTGTGACGGTTCACCTCTACCTGTGCGTGACGCGCTTGGTCATAGTCACGCTGGAGATCGTTGATATCACGATCCAGTGCCTCGCGTTTCCGCTGCAACTCGTCATATTCCGGGCCGAGGATCTTCTGTCGCCGCGCTTCCTTGAGGCGCGCCAGGAGTTCGTTTGCCTTGTGCGGCGGTGAATTCGCGCCCTCCATCTTGCCGCGAAACTCCTTGTATTCCTTGGCCCCGGCAAAGTGCATGTCGCGGTGAACGGGGGCGAGCGCTGCGAGCACTTGCAGCTCGAGGTCGATCTCCCTCGCCCGTTTGTAGGCGGGGGTCTTCGCCATGTGCTTGCGGCGCTCCTGCTGCGCTCGATATGCCTGAATGTTTTTACCGCCGCCAACGCCGAGTTCGCTATCGTACTTGATATTCATTTCCCCCATGAACTTCACTTCAGCGTCGATGGTCGCACTTTCCCAGTAAACGGGCATCTTGGAGACGACCTCGTCGACGGCATTGTTGACCTGCTTGACCACATCCTCCAACCCGGCGCGCTCAGCGGTGAGTTCGGCGATTTTCTTCTTGGTCGCAACGGCCTCGGGCATTGTCTCGAAGCTCGCCTCGACTTCTTTACGGAGCTTCTCGACTTTTTCCTCACCCGCTTTCTGCTCCGCCTTCAGCTTCACATACTCTGGATCGTT
The DNA here is from genome assembly GCA_903888515.1 of Akkermansiaceae bacterium. Classification (GTDB taxonomy): domain Bacteria; phylum Verrucomicrobiota; class Verrucomicrobiia; order Verrucomicrobiales; family Akkermansiaceae; genus Luteolibacter. Next base: position 107,914 of record CAISTY010000240.1, read on the forward strand.
GATGGTCTTCAACCATTCCGCTTCGCCCTCGCGCCACTCCTTTTCCTTTGCGGCATAGCCCGCAATCTTCTGCTGCAGGGCTTCTCTTTCTTTTCGGATTACCATCAACTTAGGCGGCGGCGCAGGATCCTTGGGCGGCTTGGGCGGCTCGGGCGGCTTCTCGCCCTTGCCGATATTGGCGAGATCCTCTTTCGTCTTGGCGATGGCCTTTTGCCAATTGGGATCGCGGTTGCGCAACTCATGCAGTCGGAAAAAGATATCGTCGGCGAGCTTGTTGTAATACACCATGGTCTCTTCGACGGCGCGGTTGTTTTCGATTTCGTAACGCTTGCGAGCAGCGCGGTCCACGAGCATTTCGTCGGCAAACCGCTGCGTAGGACGGTTGCCGGGGTCTATTACGGGGGGCGGCAACTCGGTGAACGCCGCACCGTGGACGTGATGATAGATAACAACGTAGTCGATGGCTCCGGCAAAATGCTCTTTGCCCTCGCGCGAGGCGGCGACGAAGTTGCGTTTTTGCAGGCCCGAAGCAAACGCATCCGCCGGACGGAACGTCGAAGCCGTCTTTGCGGACAACTGATCGTTGGCCCAGAGGGATATCTGTTTGCCGTCGATTTCCACGCGCAGCCGCGTCCACGCATCCTTGGCCAGCGGCGCGGTCATGGCCAGTGTGACGACCTCCTTGCCCGCCACGGTAGCCGTAAACACGGGCGTGCCGCCGTCGGTGGTTTTCAGCGTCATGCAGTTCTGCGCATCGGAGCCGAAGTCCCACAACGCCTGCCGTTTCGGGCGGACAGGCCGCACGGCCATGTCGATGGTGATACAGTCCAGATCGGCTGCGCGGGCATTGAGTTCAAGGTATTGGCTCTCGCCGTCAAACTGGTACGCTCGCCGGCCTGCGTCGGTAGTCAGTTTCGGCGCGCCGAAAATATAGCCGTTCATCACGCCGTGGTCGCTATAACGGTCCTCGAGCATCATGACCGAGGCCTCGTCCATGGCGTAGTTCTGCCACAAACCGTGGAATTCACCCACTCCGCCGGGGCACCACTCGCGTTGGTATTCGGAAAGGCGGGCAGAACCCGCGATCACTGCCTGACCGCCCACCCGTGCGTTGCCCGAAAGGGCCGCCTCACCGCTCACGATGGCGTAGTCCTCGACGCTGGCGTTGTCTAGCACCTTGGCAGATTCGAGCACCATGGCGCCGGGGGCGACATAAGCCGTCGGCGCAACCGTTGCCGTGGTGGCGACCCAACCGCCGCCGTTGGGATGCGGCGCACCGTCGGTAATAGACAGGGTGTTGTCCATCCTTGCCCCGACTGCCAGCAGTTGTTGCCGCACGTAAGGGTCTTTGGAGGTCTCGCACTTTGCGGATACGAGCGCCCTGGCCTTTCGGACTTCCTCCAGGAACAACTTTCGCTCGGGCGTATTCGGCGGGGTGGGCACAATGCTGTTGACCACTTCCGCAGAGCCGTGACTGGAGTAATAATCATCCGTGTCAAATCGCATGCGATGCGGCGTGCCTGGCCGGGCACCGTGAAGCGTCACGCGCCACGGATAGCGCGGCGCCCATCGTCCGCTGCAGATGCCGAGCGGGCTGCGAATATGCAAGATGCCTGTAGGCGCGGCGGTGACCGTCAGCCAGTAGCGCCGGTCGCCATCCTGCCGCGGCATGGTCATCACGCCCTTGTTCCACATATCGCTGTAGCGGGTGTCGCCGTTGCGGTCCACGGCGACAATGCACGCCCGCCAATCGCTATAGGTCGTCGGATCGTGATAGCCTTGAAAGTCAACCGTGATTTCCTTGGAGTCCGGATCGGCCACCAGTCGCACGACATCCGTACCGTACGATTCGGGCGCAAAATCCCACACGATACGGTATTCGCGGTTTTTCACGTCCATGGCTTCGAGATGAGGTCTAACAACCGCGAGCCATGATCTCTTCAAGGCGTCGTTGTTCTGGAAGTCAAACTCCGCCAGACGCGCCCCGTAGTCGCCCACGATGTCGCCCGCGCCCGGGATTCCCTTTTCGCACATCCCGCGCTGCTCGGCGATGCGGGCCAGCGACTGGAAGAAGTTCTGTTCGGAATCGGCCTTGGGCATCGACGTCACTGCGGAATAACCCCAGTTGGGATCGTCGCCCAGGGCCGCGAGGAACAGGCACGTCGGATATGACCCGTTAAGTGCGCTGAGATGCGGGCGACGCACGTTGTTTCCGGCCTTGTCCACTGCCGTGCCGCCGGTGCCCAGAACCTGGCCGAAGTCGCAGAAGATTTCGGGATGGCCGAACCACCACAGATTGAAACCGTGGCTGTATTCGTGAAACAGCGCGATCGGCAGAGCGCTGACGCCGCCGATGGTACAACCGCCGTAGCCGCCGCCGTTGCCGCCGCCGACTCTGACGCCGTGTTTGCGTTTTTCCTTGCGGTCCCAATACTGCATCAAGTGGCCGCCGTATTCCAAATAGGCGTACCAATACTCGGCTCCCGCCACGGCCGAGCGACAAAACTTGTCGCGCAGCGCCGCTGCCTTGGGATCTTCTCCGCTTGGGCCGGCGGCGAAATAAAAGACGAAGTGCGGCGAGACGTACTGTTGTTGACCGAGCCCCGCGGATCCGCCGCCCCCGATGTATTCGGTTTGATCGAGCGATGCCTTGATCCGCTGCATTTCCTTGACGTAGAGGTCCATCGCGAAACGCTGGTCCTCCTCGCAAAGCAGCCATCGGTGGAGCACTCGCTTTCTCCCGTTGGCCAACCGCAGCACAACGCCCGGCGCGACTATCTCTTTGCCCTCGTAGGGTTCGCCGAGTTCGTTGCCAAGCCCCATGAAGCCGACCAAATGTGCCTTGAACGTACGCGGCACGCCGAGCGGCCGGGGATCACCGTCGTTGGACTGGAAGTTCCATTTTTCAACGAGGAACTTGCCCTTTTTGCCGTCGAGCGTGGAGAACTCGTCGCCCATGAGCGGACTCTCCGCACGGGTCTCGCCGGACCAAACGACGTCGCAGAAGTCTCGGTACTTGCGAGCTACGTGAACGATTTCGTAGTAGTATTTCCTGCCCTTTTCAAGTTTCTGCGGCTTCGAGATCTGCGTCGGAAACGCCGTCCACTGCGCAGGCAGGCTTCTCGTAGTGAGATAACACACGGCGCGTGCGTTCGCGGCGGTTTCATCCGTGCTGAGATAGACATATCCCTCGTCGGAGGCGGCGATCTTGAACGTGTACCGTCCCGATTCGCCGGGCGTGATCCAGCCTCGCACGCGGCGCATGAAAGCCGAGCCGACGTTCGGTGCGGGATTGAGCGAGTCAAGCTCTTCGGTTTGCATTTCACCGACGACGCCGGCCGTGCTTTCGGGATCCATGACGCTCGCCGCCAGGGTCCACTGCCGTTCGATCATGCCATCGCGCAATTCGGTGAAATCGACGCCTTTGCGCGGCCACCAGCGTGTGACTCGGCGGTGGTATTTTGTCGGATCGCCATCGCCCTCGAGGGTGGCTTTGGATAGCTCGACCCAAGGACGCAATTTGCCTTCGAGCGGGTATCGGGAAAGATCAAAGAAATCATAAGCGTGGGTTGGCGTCGTATTGAGCTCTGCGGCACAGCATTGGAACGCAAGGCGGCCTGATGTCCCATGGCTTGGGATCAAGACCGCAAACAACGCAAGAATCGCAAATCGCTGAAAACGCATGGGCATGGTCGTTACTGATATCATTGTGTATTGTCCTTATATGTGATCCTTATCGGTTAGAAAAGCGCGCCGCGCTATTCTTCCGGCAGTGTGGCGCCGGGCACTTTCACCTCCGGCGCCAGCACGATACGGAAGCCGAGGTTGATCTGGTGCGCCGTCCGCGCTGGAAACCGGTAGCGCGCCGCGCTGCGGAAATGCGGGTGGACCAGTTGATCCAGCGAACCGCTCCCGGGCGGGTTGGTCAGCACGCCGCCGCCACGGGCGACCCGTTCGGTGCCGCTTTCCGGTCCGACAGGATCCGCGGCCGCGCCGACGGCGTAGGGTCCGTACCAGTCCAGACACCACTCGAAAACATTGCCGTGCATATCATAAAGACCCCATGCGTTGGGTTGCCGGTTGTCAGGCGTCGGCGATGTCGCAAAAGCGATGTTACCGCCGTCCTTGCTGAGACACATATAGGTGCTCAATACGCCCAGATTGCTGTAATCGCCCTTGAAATTGTATGCGGTGGTCGTCCCGGCGCGGCAGGCGTATTCCCATTCGGCTTCGGTAGGCAAGCGATAAACATAGCCCGTGGGCAAGCGGCCCGCGGCACGCTCTGTGGCGGTGATCTTCTGGCAATAGAGCATCGCCTTGTACCACGAAACGCACTCCATCGGATTGAGATCCGTGCGCGCTATTTTCGGATACGCCGAACCGCCGCTGATGCGTCGCCCGTCCATCAGAGAGCGATATGTCCAAGCCGCGCCTTCGTGCAGCGGGCCGCGCTGATAGCCCCATGCCTCCAAGTCGAAATCCGGCCGGATCATGAGCGGGTAGTATTCACGCTGGCGGGTTTCATAAATCGCCATGTAAAATGGCTTCGTGATGGTCACGTCGTGCTGTGGTTCGTCGGCCTTGCGCGCCAGTTCGCCTGCTGGGGAGCCCATGGCAAACGAGCCGGCCGGAATGCGCCGCATTGCCACACCGATGTCCGGCACGGTCCATGCGGGTGCCTCGAGTTTGAGCATGGCGCCGGGGTTATGGGTGGCGGAGTCGTCCGCCACGGCGGCGTGGCACGTCATCATGGCAATCACCATGACCGGCAAAAAATTGTTATCGGGGTAGTTGTGCATGACTGAAAGCATTCAATTCCAAGCCTGTGTTAGGGATTAAAGGCCTGTCCTTTTATAATACGTAAGTCAGATAGAATTCCGAAACACTGGCCAACAGAAAGAGAGATGACAGTTGCGGTGGCCGTTGGCAAGGGACTTTTTCCTGGCGGGCGCGAATTTTTCTTGTCTGCCGTGCCCGGCCGGACATTCGGCCATACGAAACTTGACAAAGTGCGCCTGCGGCGGAAGATTTCCGCACCCCAAACAACCCCGACCCGGAGGGGGAACACGGCTCTGGCCCGTTCCTCCTTCGGTCGGAAAGTTTGGCTTCGATCCCATCACTCCATCAACCCCTTCATGGGCGGAAACCACACCAACCAACACCGCCCCCGCACCCTCCAACCCTCATAGCTTAATTCCGCCCTCACTTGGCTCCGCCAAGGGGACCACCGCTATCGCGACATGGTCGGCCATGCCGCCCCGCTTCAGCACGGGAGCATTCACTTGGAGGTAAGTAGCTCAGACAAAGCCCCAAGGCGTCTGATAACTTCCGGCGACGTCATCATCAACCGCCGAAACTACGATGAAACCGGACCTGAAACCCGATGAGAGCGTGGCAATCTAGCAAAATTGCGACGATGTCAATTTGCGAATCTCATACGATGTCAATGCGGCCCGCAACACTGAAACCCGATCAGAGCGTGGCAATCTAGCAAAATAGCGACGATGTCAATTTGCGAATCCCATACGATATCAATTCTGCCCGCAACAAATAGGTTGGCACGGCCTCCGCTATTGGTTGGCGCGTGGGTGCATTTAATAAATAGATGTGGTATCATTAGATTCTATCAATATACCATTATGATACACATTGCTCAGCATTGTCGCGTCTTTTAGAATATATTCGTCGCCATCTTTAATTCTAACTCCAGATGTATCTAACTCAACAGTGGGGAGTTCTGCGGCTCAGGATTCGTCGGAATGAAGTCCCAGGCGGGTCTTGAGCCGGGAGAGTTTTAGTGCCGCATCGGCCCACTGGTCAACCAGTTTGCGGAAGCGCTTGAAATTCGCCACCTCCAC
>CAISTY010000241.1 GCA_903888515.1 Akkermansiaceae bacterium
AGACACCGCCGGCGTGGCCAACCCGAAGTTCGTGATCGGCCGTTATGCATATAACCTCTATGACACATCCGGCCTGCTGGATATCAATGTGGCCGGGCATCCATCCGACCCGCCCGACGCGGAACAGGTGGGCTCCAAGGGCTCCTTGATGATGGCGGATTTGGCAATCCTGCCGGGCATGAATGCCGACGGCGTGGCCCAACTCGCCAAATGGAAACACGAATGGACGGCCAGCACCCCGGTCACCACCCCGACCGGCACCACCACCAGCCACGATGAATACCTGCGCAAGTCGGAAGGCTCGGGCTGGCAACAAATGGCCGCCAATGACAACCTCTTCCTGAGCCGCCAGGATTTGCTGGACTTCGCCAAAAAACAACCGTCGGCGCTGCCGCAGGAGGCCCTGCCGTTCCTGACGCACTTTTCGCGCGACCTCAACGCGCCCACCTACCGCCCCGACCCGGCCCGCCCGAAAGTCGCGCGCAACGCGGCCGGCGGCGGTAACGACGCCTATGACGCCGACAAGAACCCCCACAATCCGGCACTGACCTATAACCCCGACCTCACCGCCTACGACACCAAACGCGAACGCCAGATGCTGCCGCGCCGCTTCCCGTTAGAGCGCCTGAAATGGGTCGCCACCCCCGCCACTTCCACCCCCGTCGATGCGGAAAAAGCGAAGCGGTTCTTCGGCTTGGAATGGCAGGGCACCTATTGGAAATACATCCATGCCCGTTCTAACGGATCGCTCTACACCCTGCAGGACGTGCCCGCCGACCGCGAGCCGAACTTCTTCGAAATCCTGCGCGCCACCGTGCTGTGCGGCAGTCTCGGCCGCCAGTACGGCGCTGGTGGTTTCCTCATGAGTTACCCGGATAATTCGATCCATCGGATGGGGGGGGTGGATGGCTCCGTGGATCTCAACATCCTTGAAATGGGTGCCTGCATCATCGACCAATACGACTCGGACAGCTACCCGACAGCCATCGAACTGCCCGGTCCGGTGCGTTCCTATTTCGCCTTCGGCAAGGAGGATGTGCCCTATCTCAACCGCACCTTTGCGCCGACTTACCGCGGCAGGGTGCTGCCCAACGTCAAGGTTTACGATGGTGGCGGCACGGCCCTCCCCAACGAGGTTTACGAGTCATCCAGTGTCCTGCAGTCCACGCTGTGGCGCCTCCACCAGCCCGTCAAGAATTTCAAAGGCCCGGAAAAATTCCGCATCGTCCCGCAGCACGTCGATTCGACAGGAGGCGGGGTGATCTACTATCTCTTCGGGGGCTGGCCCATGCCGGGCAAGGGCGGGCCACCCGGCGAGGTGCAGGCGCTCACAGAGATCGGCGATTATACCTATTTCAACGGACCTAATTTCCGCCTTCTGAATCCCGAACTCTATCCGAAAACATTCGCCGGCACCGAATATCTCGAAGTGAACGTGCCGTTCTCATCCACCGCCTTTCGCGAACCGCAAACCGTCCACTCCCCGGCACATGGGGCGATCGCGGGATATACTGTCGGGGGCAACGTCCTCCCCATCGAGGTGCGCGACGGGGATCTGCGGTGGCCTGGCCTGCCTAACAGCTACGACCGGGTCAGTGGATTTCTCGTCGGCCACGCGCTCCACGCCCGCATCGAGGCGGGTGCCAGCAACGACAACCGCATCGGCAACGGCTTCTTCCGCGGCGACCCGATCGAAATCATGCTGCAATATGAGGGACCCGACGGCACGTGGCGTCCCTATCAGCGCGCCGAATTCAACTATATGGCCACCTTCAGCCGCCACCATCACTCCGGGGACCGCTGGGGCACTGACGTCTGGTATTGGATGTCGGTGCTGGTGGATCCACGGACCGACCGCTTCGGTGGGATCGCCAGCACCAACCAAAGCTGGGTGGGCTCGCGCCTGCAATGGCCGGAAGGAGCCAGCATGCGCTGGGAAAAGCCACGCTGGGCTGCTGACGACCCCACGCTGGCTTCGGGCGTTTGGACGTGGTGGCGCGCCCCCGCTCCGAATACCGGTTGGAACTTCAGTGACACCGTGGAGTGGTGGATGAGCCTGAGTCAGGTCGGGTGTGTGGAGAACGATCAGGCGGCATGGAACAACCGCCTCACGTTCGCCTTCAAGGATCCCGACGACGTGTTGCGACCTGGTGTGGCAGCCGTCAATGAATACGACAAGTCGATGTACCTCGGCAATCCGATGACGCGCCGTTACGCCATCAGTGATACCGGCGCGCTCAGCATGAACGATCCCTTGGCCGGGCGCCCCGTCATCCTCAACCGACCGTTCCGCTCGGTGGCGGAACTCGCGTATGCGTTCCGTGGCACCCCGTGGCGCGATGTCGACTTCCTCAGCGCGGGGTCGCCGGACGCCGGGCTGTTAGAGGTGTTCTGCCTGTATGAGAACCCCGAAGAGGAAAACCTCACCGCTGCGGAATTGCGCAAGCGCCCGGCCCAGGTGGTCGCGGGCCGCGTCAACCTGAATGCCGCCGGCCCCGAGGTGATCGCGGCCCTCATCAGCGGCACCGCGCGCGACACCGGGAGTTATATCAACGCGACGGATGCCAAGTCGCTGGCCAACCTGCTCGTCAATTCCATCCGCGCGACGGGCACCACCAGCGGCCCGCTCCTCTCCAAATCGGAATTGGTCTCCCGCCCGTCGGGCACCGGCGCGGCCGCCACCAGCCTGATCACCACGCTGTCCAACACATTCCAGAAGGCCGAGGACCGGTCGATCAAGGCGCGCCGCGAGGCGGTGACCCGCGCCCTCGCCGACGGCACCACCTGCCGGGCATGGAATTTCACGCTGGATCTGTTAGTCCAGAGCGGACAGCTCACTCCCACCGCCACCGACCTGAAGCAATTCCAAAGTTCCGCCGAACGCCGTTACTGGATCCATTTCGCCATTGATCGCATCACCGGCAAATTGCTCGAAGTGCAATGGGAACCGGTGAAACATTAGTCCCATTAGTCCCATTAGTCCTATAAGTCCTATAGGACCTATAAGACCTATAAGACCTATAAGACCTATAAGACCTATAAGACCTATAAGACCTATAAGACCTATAAATCCCTCTAACTAGCACGCGCCCCGCCACATGAAACACGCCACTCCACATTCCCGCCTCCTTGCCACCCTACCGCTGCTGCTGCTGTTAGGCACCAGCTCCGCCAGCGCCCAGGAGACACCGGCGGAGCCCTCCGCCGCCAAGCCCGCTGCGACCGCCAAGGCCGGCCAACCGGTGCCCCGCATGCCCTTGGTCGCCGCTGCTCCGGCACGCGCGGAATGGACGGTGCACATGACCTCGGATTTCTCCGACAGCGGGAGCAACCCCGCCATGATGCCACCGGGTGCCCCTACCGGAGGAGGCGTCACCCAACAGCGCACCGTGAGTTCAATCCAGTATTCCAAGGATGCCGCAACCAAAAGCTACTTCCTGCGCACCCGCTGGAGCGATGGCGATACCGACGAGGAGTGGATCGTGATGGGCTGCCATGTGGCCGAACGCGCAGGCCACCGCGGGTTCTACATCGTCGGCGGTGAGTCGTCCACTGCGGCGGATCTGAGCCAAGCGGACTTTTCCGAACTGGCTTGGGTGGATATGTCCCTCTATCGCGGCTTGAAAACCCATAAGGGCAAACCTGCGTTTGTGTTCAGCGTCCCGTTCGACAAAAAACGCTTGTCTCGCGACCAGGCACGGGTGATGGCCTTTTATCAACTCTCGGACAAATCGATTACGCCCAGTAAGGTCTTTAAACCCAAGGCGTCCGAAGTGATCGTCTATCTGGACGCCGCCACCCAACTGCCCATCGAATACAACGACGGCCTGATCCGCCGCCGCTATCAATTCACCCAACCGACCGATGACCGCCTGACACCGCCCGCCAAAATCGTGGAATTCCTGCGCGTCCGCAACGAGGCGCTGCGCGTCCGCCTCACCCCACCCGCCGGCTCCAAACCCGAGTGATTTCAACTTTCAGCTTTTCCTCGGCCCTCCTCGTCTTCATTTCTGTAGCCGACCATCGGCCGCCAGCGGGTTCTATCGTATTGGCCGGTCATCCCTGAGGACGCGTTCAAGACTTGACGGGACGCCTGAAACACGCATGTTCTTGCGGACCCCGAAACGGGCAAGCTCATGGAAATTCACGGCACAGTGCGGGACATCCTGAAAAACAAGGGCGGCGAGGTCTGGACGACCCGTCCGCAAAACACGGTGTATGAAGCTATCCGCCTGATGGGCGAAAAAAACATCGGCGCCCTCGTCGTCGTCGAGGGTGACATGGTGGTAGGCATGCTCTCGGAGCGCGACTACAGCCGCAAAATCGTCCTGCATGGCCGCGCTTCACGGGAAACCTTGGTGGACGATATCCTCGCCCGTCCGGTGATCACCGTGCACAGCACGGACAGCATCGAAAAATGCATGCAACTGATGACGTCCCACCGCATCCGGCACTTGCCGGTCGTGGATGACGGGCGCCTGGCCGGCTTGGTCTCCATCGGCGACCTGGTCAATTGGGTGATAGTCTCACAGCGCCATACCATCCTGCAGTTGCATGGGTATATCTCCGGCGATTATCCGGGATGATGCCGGGGTGAATCTCCCGCAAGAACGAGGTCGGCACGCTGCCATTGTTTTGTTAGCAACAGAACTCAGCAAACCACCTCGTTTGGGTCGAATGGCCGAGCAAGTTCAATTCCCTCAAAGGTAGGGACGGTCGGCCTCGGCCGTCCCACTTGTCCGCCGGATGGCGGTGCGAATGGAGGGAGCTTGATTCGCTAAAATCCAAGCGCTTAGCCATTCACTTCCTCCGTGTCCTTTCAGGCCGCAAGGCCAGTCACGGCGCGGCGCGGCCGCCACGCCCTACCATTTCAGGGAATCCGGCTTGCTCGACACTACGGCGTTTCCGAGGTCGGCACGCTGCCATTGGCTAACAAAAATCCGGATGGATTCGCCGTCGACAAGGAGTGCGGCAAACGTCGCCGGGTATTGCGGTGTATTTGCTGGCGAGTCTGGAGACTCGCGGTCCATGGCGGCAGGACACCGCCGCTCCATGGCGGTTGGAAGCCGCCGCCACGGGTTATTTCCGATAGAGTTGTTCGACTTTGGCGGCTTCGGTGCGGGTGATGATCCAGCCGGTGAAAGCGACGGTTTCGTTTTCGTTAGAGCGCATTTTGACTTCGTTGTCGAGGCGGGTGGCGGCGTTTTCCTGTTTCACGACCTCGCGTTTGGCGATGTGGAGGATAAAGGCGCGGTCCGCTTCGAGAATCGGCTCGGCGATGGCATTGGGGTCGATATTGCGGGCGGCCTCGAAGAGGTTTTTGGGTTCGGTGGCGGTATCCGGGCGATAGGATGAGGTGACTTTGGTGAACTCCTTGGTCTTCTCGATGCCCGCCTCCTTGGCGGCGTCGGCGAACGATTTGCCGGCGGCGAGGGCGGCTTGCATTTTGGTGACCGCCTCGGTGACTGCGGTTTTCATGGCGGTGGTGGCCTGTTCGGTGATGTATTTGGCGCGGGCCTCGTTTCTGGCCTCCTCGTAAGTCTTCGGGCGGGCTTTGATCTCTTCGTCGAGGCGGGCGACGATCCACTGGTTTTCACCGATGGCGATGGGTTGGGAAAACTTTGATAGAGGATCGGAGGTGAGTTCGATGCGGAAGAGTTCATCGACCAGCTTGCCGCCGCGACTGGACGAGCGGAGTTTGAAATCGAGTTCCTTGGGCGGGTTGGAACGTGGAAAGAGTTCCGTGGTCTTGACCTCCCATTTGTTTTGCTTGGCGAGTTCCTCGAAATTGCTGCCTTTCTGTTGGTCCAGATCGTCGGTGAAATCGTTCATCAGCGCGTCGAGTTCCATTTGTTTCTTGCGGCGTGCCTCGGCGAGTTCGGCGCTGCGTTTGGCTTTTTCCTCGTCCTTTTTCTTGGCGGCGGCCATTTTCGCCTCGTCGCTGGCAGCGGCATCGGCGAGGGTTTCCGGAGTGGGTGGCGTGTCGGCTTCGGTGTCCGCAGGCATGTCCGGGGCGACGAGGAGGTAGGAGAACTTGCGCGTCGGTTCGGTGGTGAAGGCGTCCTGGAGGTTCTCCCAGTAGGCTTTGATTTGCTCTTCGGTGGGTTCGATTTTCGCCTCGAATGGATCGAGGTCGAGGCGGGCGATTTCGCCGGTGATCTGTTGGTGATCAAGGGCGAGGTTATGGGCGACGATGTCGCGGTTCACGCCGAGGCCGGAACCCAGGATAGCATTGATTTTTTTCGAGGCGAGCACGTCTGCGGCCAGTCCGCGCAGATCGGTTTCGGTCATGCCGAGGCGGCCGATGCCCTTTTCGATGAAATGGCGGTAGGTTTCCTCGTTGAACTTGCCCTCCTTGTCGGCGAAGGCACGCAGCCCGCGGATATAGTCCGAGATCTCATCTTCTCCCGGATAGACGCCGAATTCCTCCTTCGCCTGGCGCAGAATCATGCGTCCGACAAAGAATTTCTCGACTGCGTCATTCTCGTTGGTGGCACCGGTTGAAAGACCCATGAGGAATTGATAGAGTCCGAAATCACCGGAGCGCGCGAGGGTTGAGATCAATTCGAACGAACCGGCACCGAGGTTCCGGTATTCCATTTCGTCGTAGGTGCGGCCGGCGATTTTCAAGACGGGTCTGCCGCCGCCGCTCGTTTGCCGCAGCAGACTGGATCCACCCAGAACGAATCCCGCTCCGACGGTGACTAGCGCGATCATAATGATGACCTTGTATTTTTGGATATGCTCGATCATGGAATTGTGGTTGGGGTGTTGTTTGGGGGAACGCGGCGAGTAAAGAGGGCGCCGAGCGGTTCTTCAATGGTATTTTAGGGGAATTGCGCAGGATGGGTCCTGAGGGGCGGGAAGCGGGGCGGATTTTCAGTGTCCGGATGACATTCATGTGGGGACGCAACGCGTGCTCTCATGCGTCTGCCAGCACCCCGCGGGTGACGCCGCGCAGCTCAAACACCTTGAAGAGGGTTTCCTCGATCAGGTTGTTAGGGCAGGAGGCACCCGCCGTGATGCCCACGGTGACCGGTTGTTCTGTGGACAACAGGCGTGCGTAGGTGGTGATTTCCTGGCGTTGGTGAAGATCAAAGTGGACGATTTCCTCGAGGGATTGGATGCAGGAGGCGTCGCGGATGAAAAACGTCGGTACCAAGGGTTGAGCGATTTCCACGAGGTGGGTGGTGTTGGAGCTGTTATACCCGCCCAATACCAGCAGGAGGTTCATTGGCTTGCGCAGCATATCGAACAGTGCGTCCTGACGTTCCTGGGTGGCTCCGCAGATCGTGTCGAACATCTGGAACGCGGAGGCGTCGCCATCCCGGTCGATGAACGCCTGACGAATGCGCCGTTGGATTTCCTCGGTTTCGCTCTTGAGCATCGTCGTCTGGTTGGCCAACCCGACATGCTTCAGATGGAGGTCCGGATCAAACCCGGGCGAGTGACAACCCGGGAAACGTGCCAGAAACTCCGTCCTGTCACCCCCGCCGCGCAGGTAGTCGCAGACATAATCGACGTCATCCAAGGTCAGCACTACCAGATAGTGGCCGTCGCCGTGCTCGCCGAGCGCGCGTGACGCGGTGGCGCGGGTTTCCTCGTGATCGGCTTTTCCGTGGATGATCGAGGTGCCGCCGTTTTGCGCGTAACCCCGTACCCGGCGCCAGACCTTCATGACGTCGCCGCAGGTGGTATCGACCACATAACAACCGCGCTGGGCCACTTTGTCCATGAAAGTGGTGGGTGCGCCGAACGCCGGCACGATGAGCACATCGTCGGATGTTAGATCGTCGTAAGTGGCGTCCATTTCCCGCCATGGCAGCGAGACGATGTTCATGTTGCGGAGTTGGCGGTTGACCTCCGGGTTGTGGATGATTTCCCCGATGAGGAAAATGCGTTGCTCGGGGAAGACCTGGCGGGAGGCGTAGGCGAGGTCGATCGCGCGTTCCACGCCATAACAAAAGCCGAATTGTTCGGCCAGCAGAACGGTGGTGTTGCCGACGGTGATGGTGCCGCCGCGCCGGCGGATTTTTTCGACGAGGGGCGAGTGGTAATGGACGGTCACCTGGGCCGTCACGAGTTCCATCACGTCCGGGTGGCGGACATTGACGTGCGGACGTTTTGTTGGCATCGGGGCGTCGTCGCTCATCTGGGGTGGATATCAACCAACGGGTGGTTGCGGGTTGGCATGCAACATCAGCATGAACCCTGACATGTCTGAGTCGTGGGTTGAGAGCTAGGCTATCCCGCGCTGCTTGGGAAGGGAATTTTTTCCGGCAGCCGTGATTTTTCCGGTACCCGGGCTGCGGGACATGGTCCGCCCGACCGCCCCGGATCGCACAGTTCGGGCATGGGCGGGCTGGTGATTGCAAAAAAAATGCAAAACACGGCTTGATTCTCATGGTTTTTGGGTTACAAGCCCCGTCCCTCATGCCGGATTCATCACGATCACTGAAAGTTGCGATTCCCAAAGGCAGTCTGCAGGAGCCGACCATCGAGCTTCTCGCCAAGGCTGGCTATGAAATCTACGTTTCCTCGCGGGGACTGCGCCCGAGTTCGAATGATCCCGAACTCGATCTGTACTTGATCCGCGCTCAGGAAATCGGCCGCTACATTGATCAGGGGTTTCTCGATTGCGGCATCACCGGATACGACTGGGTGTATGAAAACGAGGTGGATCTGATCGATCTGGCGGAACTGCCGTACTCGCGGGCCACCACGCGTCCGACGCGATGGGTGTTGGTGGTGCCGGAGGATTCACCGATCCGCAAGCCCGAGGATCTCGAAGGAAAGCGTATCGCCACCGAAGGCGTGGGCATCACCCGGCGCTACCTCGCGGAGCGCGGCATCCACGCCGAAGTGGAGTTTTCTTGGGGAGCCACCGAGGTCAAGGTGCCCGATCTCGTGGATGCGATCGTGGACGTCACCGAGACGGGCTCGTCGATCAAGGCGAATCGCCTGCGCATCGTGGACACGCTGCTCACCTCGTTCCCGCACTTTTACGCCAACCCCGTGGCGGCGGCGGATCCGTGGAAAAAAGAGAAGATGGAGCGCATCGCGCTACTGCTCAAAGCCGCACTGGGTGCCCGCGGCAAAGTGGGGCTCAAGATGAATCTGCCCATCACCCGCTTGCCCGAACTTCTCGAGAAACTTCCCTCGCTCCGTCGTCCCACGGTTTCCAGCCTGTCTGAAGATGGATGGGTGGCGGTGGAGACGGTGATTGACGAAATCGTCGTCCGCGACATCATCCCCGAGCTGAAGCGTCTGGGGGCCGAGGGGATCATCGAGTATCCGCTCAATAAAATCGTCCCTTGATCTTTTCACTGCAAGCCAACCCCGAACGTAACCACCATGGGCTCTATCAAAAAACGCCGCAAAACCAAAATCAACAAGCACAAGCGCAAGAAGCGCATGAAGCAGAACCGCCACAAGAAGCGTCTCCGCTATAAGTCCTGATTTCCGGGCGTGAGGGATTCATGCCAGCGTCACTGGCTCGCGGGTTAGGGCTTCCGGCATTTGTTGCGGGCGGTTTGCGGAGTTGAAATCCGGCGGATGGTCCCGCAGATTGATCGCCATGGGTTTGCAGGTCGTGGTCAATTTCCGGGTGATCGATGAGTCCGCCGACTGGCTGCTCGTGGACAAGCCCGCGCCCTTGATCGTGCATCCGGCCAACCGCAAGCCGGAGCCCACGCTGTTAGGCGGGATCAGGCATCTGCTGGCCTATGAAATCGCCAATGGCGCATGTCCGGCGATCATCACCCGGTTGGATCGCGAAACGAGCGGTTTGGTGCTGGTCGCGAAACACACGGCCGCAGCCCGCGAACTCGGCAGGATATTCCAACGACGTGCGGCGGCGAAGGAATATCTGGCTATTGTGATGGGTTGGCCTGAGGCGGATACTTGGGAATGTGCCGCGCCGATTCTGCGCGCCGGTGAGATCGGTCCATCGTCGATTTGGGTGCGTCAGATCGTGCATCCTGCGGGCCGCTTGTGCCGCACGCGTTTTCAGTTAGAGCGGCGGTTTGCAAGGGATGGGAGGAAGTTTGCGTTGGTCCGGTGTTTTCCGGAAACCGGGCGGATGCATCAAATCCGCGTCCATCTGGCAGCGGGCGGACATCCGATTCTCGGCGACAAACTCTATGCGGGTGACGGCTCGGAATACCTTGCATGGATGGCCGATGGCTGGACGCCACAACTGCGGGAGCGCTTGCTACTGCCGCGCCACGCGTTGCATGCCGCCCGCCTTGCGCTGCCATGGAACGGGCGTTGGATCGAATGGGAAACCGATCTGGCAAGCGATTTGGCGGATTTTGCCGCAGGCCGGGAAATTTGTGAGATCGCCGGTGTTGTCATCTGGAACCGTCATGCATAGTGTGCCGCATGGCCGAGCTTGCTGAAATGGTGGCGTTTCTGGACCGGGAATTGCATGTGGCGATGATCGCGGATTACCCGGGAGCGATGAACGGTCTGCAACTTTCCAACGATGGCCGGGTCGATCGGATCGTCGCGGCGGTGGATGCTTCGCTACCGGTCATCGAGGCGGCGGCGGCGGGCGGACCGGCATTGCTGCTCGTCCATCACGGGATGTTCTGGCAGGGCACCCAAGCGGTGACGGGCGCTTTCTATCGGAAATTGAAAACCGCGATGGAAGCCGGTCTGGCGGTCTATTCCAGTCATTTGCCGTTGGATGTTCATCCAGAGTGGGGCAACAACATCCTGCTTGCGAGAGCCCTCGGGCTTATCGATCCCCAACCCTTTTGTGAACACAACGGTGGTTTTCTCGGACTCCGGGGTTCATGGGCCGGCACGCGCGACGATCTAACGGAAATTCTCCGGCAAACCCTTGGCGGTGCCGTTCACGTCTGTCCCGGTGGCCCGGAATCCCTCACCACGGTCGGTCTTATCACCGGTGGCGCGGGCGGCGAGGTGGCGAAAGTCGCGGCTTTGGGAGTGGATGCCTTCGTGACCGGCGAGGGCCCCCACTGGAGCTATCCGCTCGCCGAGGAACTGGGCATCAATGTTTTCTACGCCGGCCACTACGCGACGGAAACCTTCGGCGTACAAGCCCTCGCTCATGCGTTGGCACAAGAATTCCAGCTCCCGTGGAGGTTTATCGACCACCCTACGGGCCTCTAATGCCAGACAGTGAGGCCACCCCCGATCGCCCGCAACATACTGAGCAGTCCCTGAGTTGGAATACATTCAGTTAGCCGCAAAGAGGCACAGAAACAACAAAAATTGAATACCATCAGGCTCATTGCGTATCTTGCGCATTTTTGCGGCAAAAAATACTGTAGGGCAAACCAAGAACTCATCAGTAACTCCCCCGCCGTCGCTCCTGCCAGCTTTGCTACTTCGCTTTGACGTCATAGCAATAGAGATGCCGATGGAAGCGTTGGTACAAGCGGCCGCCAGTGACGACGGGGTGGGCCCAACTGGGACCGCGGCTCTCGGCTTTGATCTTGTCGACGGGGCCTTCGGGGGCGGGGATGCCGAGCTTCTTGCAGTGGGCGACGATGTTCGTTCCGTCGGCGACCGGGGCCAACAACTCACCGACCTGCTTGTATTCCTTGGGCGTACATTCGACCAGCGCCATACGGCCGTTTTTGAGGCTGTGCATATATAGCATGCCGTCGGCCCAGCAGATGGAACCTTTGCTCACGCCGGGGGCTTGCCACATGAGCTTGCCCGTCTTCATTTCCACGCAGACCCAGTCTTTATAGTCCCTCGGACCATACACATAACCGTCGTGGAGGATATAGCCGCCCGTCTGGCTGTCCATGCGGTTGTCTTCGTTTCCTGCCTTGTCTTTCCACAGTTCCTTGGTGGTGATTTTCTTGGTCCCGGGATCCACTTCCAGTTTGATACAGATGGCGCCGCGCCCATAGCCGACGGCCCAGAAGACATAACCGTCATCGAATACGGGAGTCGGGACGTTGGCCTGGCTGCCCTCGCCGTGCGGGTGCGTCCAGAGAACCAGGCCCGTCTTGGCGTGAAGGCCGATCAAGAGGTCTTTTGAACCCGTGATGATCATGGGTATGTCTTGATACTCAACGTAACGCGCCGGGACATAGTGGACTTCGGTCACCGGCGGGGACTGCCAGACGTTCTTGCCGGTTTTTTTATCCAGCGCGACCATGAAGGTCTTCTCGCCACCGGGGGTGAAGATGATCTTATCATCGACGATCAGGGGCGATTCGGCCCATCCCCAGTTTGAAGGGCCTTGTTTCCCCTCAAAATCATTGACCGAGCGTGTCCATTGTGTCTCACCCGATTTGCCATCGTAACAGCCCAGCACACCCTTGCCGCTGAAAACATACAGCCGGCCGTCATCGGTGGTGACCGACGAACGGCTGCCGACGAATTTATGCTCATAAGCTTCGCCGATGTCTTTGCTCCATAGAATCTTGCCGGTCATGTCCAGACACGTTAGATAAAGATGTGTTCCCGGATAATCAAAATACCCGGTGCCGACTCGTGGCCGGGGCTTCGTGGTGTCAGTGGCGGTCTGGCGACCATCCTTCAGACTACTTTCACCTTGCGGCGTGAAAAGCTCTTCACCGCTCGCGGCGGGCTTGCGGCCGGTGATGTAGATGCATCCATTGGCGAACGTGGGACTCGAGAACCCCTGCCCGACATCATCGCAGTGCCAGAGCAACTTGGGCCCCCCCTCGGGCCAGCTCTTGAGCAGCCCCGTGTCCGCCGACTTGCCATCATTCGTCGGCCCGCGCCATCGCGGCCAATTCGGTTCGTCGGCGCGGGCCGCACCCAACACCACCATCAGAACACACAGTGTCGATAACACCACATAACCCGACTTGAAAAATCCCATTCTCATGGCATGCAAACCTCGCGGAATATACATCAGCACACCGCAACCCGCTCGCGATTCGGGCTCGTTGTGAATGGCTGCCGGCAATGTGCTTGTTGGAGTGGTGCGCATGGGAAATAAGGGTTGACGTCCTGGCCCGAGAAGACAGCCTTCCGACCCGCTTATCAAGATATATCGTTGGAAATTTCCGAAAACGCTAGATTGCCGGAGCAGAGGATATCGCCAGGCGCGGCGGATGGATGCGGGTGATCCTGGCCCTTTGCCGGCCGCGACCGCCCATCAGGCCGCACTGGTTGCGGAAGAATGCATGGGCGGATTCAGTTCTGTTGGACGTGCAGGTGCAGGATGCGGCGGATTTCGGCGTGGGTTTCCGGCAGTTCACAGGCACTGTGCGGACCGGGCACGATACACTCGGACTTCGCGCCTTTGAGGTGGGAACTCGAGTAGTCCACCACGCCGTCCGAGCTGTTAGGGCTGTCGCCTTTGCCGCGGTCGCCGATGATCGAGTGATAGGGTGCTTTCATGGGAGTGTGGTCGAGCACCTTGAGGGTTGGGTTGTTAGGTGATAGTCCGCTGACGCTGTTGGGCATGCGTTTGGGATCCCCGGTGACGACGGCGATTGAGGTCACCACGGATTGGGTGAGGACACTGGTGAGACTCTTTGGCAGCGAGATGAGCTTGGCAAAAAAGTTTCCGATGGTGCCGACAGCCATACTGCTGCCGCGGTGGGGAGTGCAGATGAAAATCACGCGGCCCACGCGGGGATTGGCCTGAAAGCGGGTTGATTGATCGATGATATCGCCGGGTTTCACCGCCGCGAAGAACTGCTCCGCCTTGTCCTTGCCGATCACATTCCAGCTTTCGCGGGTCACGGTGGTCACCTGCATCCGGGACAACAGGCCACCCATGCTGTGGCCTATCAGCACGTAGGGGCGCGACTGCGGGTAGGACCGTTCGATGCTCGCCAGTTCCTGACGCAAGCGCAGCGCCGAATACGCGGGAGGATTGCCAGTGGGATATGAGAACAGCCAGCATTGGTAGCGGCTGCGGAACTCCGGATCGGCTTCGAGATCGTTGATCACCCGACGCCACATCCGCGGAGTGGAGGCCAGTCCGTGAACGAAGATGAGCGGAATGCGATCCGGGTTATAGGGGCGGATCATGAAAAGCCCGAGGGTATCCATGGTCTGCTCGACATGCAGCACCCCCATAAGGCCGTTCCATAGCTCGGAGCCCTGCGGGTAGGCGGCCAGCGGAGCGGAAAAATCGGCGGCCAGCGGCCGATCCGCTCCAGCCACCCGGGCGGTTTTTCTAACACTCGGATCGAGCAGCGTGAGCAGCACCTCGCGCCCTTTGAAATCCAGCGTGACGGTGACCGCCGCGTTGATGCCACAGGGACGGACATGTGGTGGCAGCGGGTTGGGTTGGTGGTTGCCAACCAGTGTGCCGCCGATGCCGTGCTGCAGGTTTCTCCGATCAAGATCGCCATTCGGGATGGTTTCCGCCTGGGTCATCCCGGTGAAATAGCCGGGGTCCCAGACGCCGTCGCGGGTGGGCTTGGCAAAGCGCAGTTGATAGGTGGTGCCGGCGTGGCTGAGGGTGAGCGGGCGGTTCCACAGGCGGCTGTTTTCAGCGGAGCACAACAGCACGGTGAGATCGGCGGCGGCCTTGTTGTAGTTCACTCGGACGGACTCACCCGCGCTGCGGGAGTCGAGCAAGGCGGAGGCCTCCTTCGCGGAATCCAGATAGAGGACGGCGCGTTGTTCGGCGGTCAACGATTGTGCCGCAGCCTGCTTCAAATGAACCGCTGCCGCGCGTTGCGCACCCTCTGCCGGAAGTTGGGCGGTGGGCGCGCAGCCGATGACGGCTAGTGCCGCACAAAGCGGGACAATCAGGATGGGGAATTTCATAACAGCCGGTGCCGGTATCATGGATGCAAGGGGTTTGATCATGGAAGTTCCGGGGATTTTTGTTAGGTGAGGGAGAGTCGGCAGGCAGATACGGGTTGTGCCGGGCCAGGCTGGTCATGGGTTGTCTTCAACCATCTTCCGGCGTGTTGCCATGATGTTTTGAAGGATTTGAATTTCCAGTGGCATGGTGGCGTGCTGGTTGGTGTGGACTGCAAATGACGGTAATGAGTCGG
The DNA here is from genome assembly GCA_903888515.1 of Akkermansiaceae bacterium. GTDB lineage: Bacteria > Verrucomicrobiota > Verrucomicrobiia > Verrucomicrobiales > Akkermansiaceae > Luteolibacter. The sequence continues at coordinate 14,979 of CAISTY010000241.1, forward strand.
TTTTTTTGCGCATTACCCCCGTCAGGGATCGAACCTGAATTTACGGTTTAGGAAACCATCGTTCTATCCATTGAACTACGGGGGCTATAGGGTTTGAGACGTTCTATTTTGCCGGGTGCGGACCGCGAGTGCATAGCGGGAGCGCGATCAAGCACCAAGCCATGCACCGCAACGCGCAATTCAGCAAATCCAGGATTCCGTGTCTCGTCCGTCATCGGGGCGGCAATTACTACGCCAGCACGAAGGCGGCAGGCAAGGGCATTCGTCGAAGTCTTGGGACCGATGTAAATGGGGTGCAAGTCCCCTGTAGGAAAACCAGACATGAAAATGAAGAGACTACCATCTGAGGCCATAGTCGTTGGAGAAACGAGCCGGGGGCTGGAAGATGTGGGACCCGTGGCTGGCTCTCCGAGTCAGTCACGGAGACCCGATTGGCTGTCTTATCGCCGGGTTGATGCGTAGCCCGGGTCCTGCTTGTCGTGTCGAACCGCCGTGATCCGTATCACGCCGGGGAGAATCCGAAACAGAAAATGGATCGGAAATCTCTTCAGATTGCTCCGGCGTCGACCCGTGCGGTCGAAATGATGCCTTTCGGGGTGATCCCGCGCGTAGTCGATCGCCTCGGTCAATTCCTGTCAAAACGAATCCCCAAGATCGGACGAGATCGCATCATAATGGTCGAGGAATGCCCGGACCTCCGCTGGCACCTTGGGGTGATAAACAACTGCTCTCATCGACTTCCACGGCCAACCTGAGCTAGAAATTCGCCGTGGCTGATTGGGATAACGGATCCAGAATCCATCTCCGCCTCCCGCCTCTCGACTTCCTCGTCATCCGGACCCGACGGCAAGCCGGACATGCCGTGAAGTAAATAGGCCACCAATCCCTTCCGATCCTCCTCGGAGAGTTCCTTGGTCTGTTTCTGAATGTCCGCAAGCTGAACCATGGCAGTATCCTGCTTCGGGAAATTGACCACCGCAACTCCAATTTAGCGCCTCGTTTCTGGTCTTTCCTTACCCAGCCAACGTAATAGGTGAGGCGGCGGCGCGCAAGACTCCGATTCAATTTGACGGCTTATCGCCGCCGCCTCGACCGGCTTGTTAGCCTCCCGTTTTGGGATTGAAGCGCTTTGTAATTGCGTGTGCTAATTGATTTGCTGCTGGAAGGCTGATTGCGTAAACTGCCGCTCCTGCAACAGTGCAGCATACTATGATCGCTAGTAGATTGGGGTTGAAGACTTCGGTGCCCCATGGGTCGATCCGAATCGCTATCGGGTGCGTGATCCAGACAACCAAATCCATTGCAGCCACGCTCCAGAGAACGATGCTGACAAGACGGAAAATTGTGGCGATTAGGAATGTTGATTCTCGCATAAGAATCCCAAGAGGGTTCGTCTTTTGGCGAACCCGATCAAGCTGAGACACCGGAGGGGCGCACACGACGCTTTCGAAGTTCGGGAGACTTCGGTGCCCCTCCGGTTGTCTCCGGTGTCTTGTTCGGGTCTGTTGGCAGCCAGTGCTTGGCCTTGCGCTCGGCGGCGGCGTGTCTCTTCGCCCATGCGAAAAACTTGTGCAGATCGAAATCAAAATCGTCTGCGACAGCAACTCTGGCATCGCGCACTTCTTGGACGATGTGGTCTTTCATATCTGGGGCTTGGTGAGGAGTTCAGGAGTGCAAATCACGGGCATGTGGATGTGATGGTAGGAGCAGTACTCAAAAAGCGTCTTCTGAAGAGTCGCGTTCGCAAGGTGTGTGCAATTCCATGTCAGCAGATAGTCCATCCGGTGAACAATCGCAAAGGCAACATGCGTCGCGTCCATCTCAGCCGTTCGGGGCAGTTGCAGTAGTTGAACGATGGAATCGGTCAGCGGCTGGACCTCGGGGGTGACATCAAGTTCCGGTATGCCGACCATCGCCCTCAATCGCTTCGCGGCCGCAGAGGCATCCCCCTTGGACATTTCGGCACGCACCGCAATCGACGAGTAGAGACGAAACCGCGCCCTTTCGTGGTCCCACCACTCCTGCGTGATTCGCTGATGCGATTTCATAGGTTCCTGATGGCTACGGTGCGCAGTCAGGTAGCTGGGAATCGTCGTCTCAATGTAAACCGTCTCCACGTGGCGTGATCATACCCTACGGTTGACGGTCGTCAAGACCCATGCTCGACGAGGGATTCGATTTTGCGTTGCCCGAACGTGCGGGCCTGCCATCCGGCTACCGGGGGGCATCCTTCGACGTGGGGGTTGAGGGTTGATCTTTCACGGGAGCCTTGTCAGCGGGCTGGGTAGCCGGTTGCTCATCGCCCGCTGGTTCGACTTGATTCAGCTTCGCGTATTTCGCCTTCAATCGGCCCGTCTCTTCTACCAGATAAGAGATGTCAGCGTTACTGTCGAACTTGTAATGCTCAATCATTCTTTCATAGTCTGCCTTCTGGTCTGCATCCCGGTCGTAATTCATGTTCTCAAGAGCTTGGAAGATCGGTGCTTTCGCGTAAAAGTTAGATATTCTATAGAAACCTATTACCATCAAAATGGCGAACGTGAAGAGAGCTAGGCTAGATAGTAATCTGGAGAGTAGCCCGTGGTGTATCTGCGCATGTACCCAAAAGCAGAATAGACCAATGAGAACGATGTATAGCATCTTATTGGGAGTCGAACGTTAGAGGTGATGCGCGGCGCGGGGGACTATGATTCAACTACGGGGCTTCTCGCCGTCGCATCCACTGACTTGTTCGGCTTCTTGGATTCAGGGCGGTTGGTGTCATTTTGGCACAGTAGCGGAAACTTCTGGTTTTACTAGCTTATCGAGCCTATTCTTGATTGACCAATATTCTTTAGTGAGTTTGTCGAGGGTTTCGTCTTTCTTCTTTACTGGGTTTTTGCCAAATGGGTCATCTTCAATCAACATGGTAACGCAACTTATCAATCTCATAAGAGATTCGCGAAGATCTTCCTCTAAAGATTGCTTTGCTTGCTCAGACAGCAACTTATTATTACGGGTCTTTATAGCTTGTTCAATAATTTGTATTCTTTCGGCTGCAACTTTCTTTTTGTATTGCAGCATACTATTGTAAGACTTGCGTATTGACTCGTTTGGACCATCGTATTCACGTGCGTTGATGTCTATATGCAACTTTTCCAGCAATTGCTCAATTGTGGATTTTACAACTTGTTCTTCCGTAAGCGTTGATTTGGGTTCTATTTTCTTATTATTAAGATACTTTTGGATACTAGAGATGTAGACATCACGTGTTGTATTTAGAAGTTCTTCTTCTGGTGTGGTCTCACAGGATGCAGTGAAAGCAGTTGCGAAATTGAACAAAATTGCAAAGATAGTGGTACTCAACAGTGGGGAGTTCTGCGGCTCAGGATTCGTCGGAATGAAGTCCCAGGCGGGTCTTGAGCCGGGAGAGTTTTAGTGCCGCATCGGCCCACTGGTCAACCAGTTTGCGGAAGCGCTTGAAATTCGCCACCTCCAC
>CAISTY010000242.1 GCA_903888515.1 Akkermansiaceae bacterium
AAAACTCCTCCTTGCTTTTGATCGTGTTAAAATTTCCTTCCTCAAAACGCTTGGAATCGCGCCTACTATTATTCCAAGACATAAGACTCTTCATCAGAAAATCCGACGGCTCAACGTCATCCAATCCGAATGTATGACCCATAAGCCTGATGGCATTCATTTTTTGTGGTTTCTGTGCCTCTTTGCGGCTAACTGAATGTATTCCAACCCAAGGATTGCTCAGTATGGACTCCGACGGCAATAATCTCAAGCACAACCTGCCGGGTGACGAATTCACCGGTTTTTCACCGTCACTTCATCAAGCGGGCGGGCCAACCTGCGATGGTCGGCGCGCCATGAAAGAAAACATTGTGATTCCTATCAATATCGTGCGAGTGAAAGTATGGGTCCGGAGGGCGTTGGAGGCGGCTGGCTGGCTGATATGCTTGGGCCTGCTGGCGATGAGCGCTGCGGTGGCTGCCTGCGGTGCCCTGGCCTGGCTGGTGTCGGGCAGCGGAGCGGTACTCGCGGCCGGACTCGGTTGCGGGGTGCTGTTGGGACTGGCCGGGGTCTGGCAATTGCTGGGTCGGCTTGATCTGGCAGTCAAGCGTCTGCGGAGTGAAGCGGCAGGCGTGGGTTCCTGAGTATTCGGGGGTCGGCCTTTCCCAAGCACGCTAACGCGCATTTCGCGTTCCAAGCGGCGCATTTTGCGTTCCAAACGGAAGAGGAGGTGAGAAAGATGCACTAACAGTGGCGTCACCTTAGAGGCGGCAAGTTCGCTGATCGACCGGTCCTGCGGGGCATGGGAGATTCCTGAATTTCAAGATTCCCTAGTCGTTGGGATTCTGATACAACCCCAATGACATGGCCAAGGGTTACGAACTTCACCAGGCACGCATGATGGCCCTGCAAGGCATGGGCAAGGATCTCGTGCGGCGTGCGAAATCCAGGTGCGAAATCACCGGAGTCGCCGGGGTTGCGCTGCGTCCATACGAAGTGCCGCCCGTGGGGGCGGATCCGGATATCGACCACACCTTGCTGATCTCCGATGAGTGCCATGAAATGTTGGAGCATCCGGAGCGCTTGGGCGGCCGGGCTTGGCAATGCCTGGCCGAGGCGGTGTGGAGCGAAATGCCCGCCGTGCAGGTGGTCGCGTGGAGGATGCTCAACGAACTCGCCAACCGTGAGGACTGGGCGCGCGAGGTGCTTGATGAGATTTTTCTCGACCCCGAAGTGGAGGCATGGGCGAAGGCCGCGCAACTCTGATGCCCCCCTGTTTCCACCCGCAACTTCTAACGAGTAATGAGGTTGAATCACACATGTTGAGCGCTCATATCGCCACCACACCTGTTTTTTCCAACTAACGATGGAGGATCCGTTCACACCAGCCCAAGCCGATGAGGGTTCTCTGGATTTCACGCTCATGGCACGCATCGCAGCGGGCGACCACGAAGCGTTCCGGCAACTCGTCGAACGCCACCAGAACGCGGTGATCGGCACCGTCGCCAAAATGCTGGGCAATCCGAGTGACGCGGAAGACATCGCCCAGCAGGTATTTCTCCGCATCTGGTGCAACGCCAAACGCTACCACCCGGATGCGAAATTCACCACTTACATCTTCACCATCACGCGTCACCTCGTGTTCAACGAAACCCGCCGCCGCAGCCGGAAAAAGGAGGTTTCCTCTGACGCGTACGAGGACCATTCCAATTACCTGCTCGAAGACCGTCCTGACCGCCACCCGGACGCCGAGTTGTTGCAAGCCGAACTCCAACAGGCTGTCGATGCCGCCATCGCCTCGTTGCCCGAGGTCCAGCGCATGGCCGTTGTGCTGCGGCGTTACGAGCAACTTTCCTACGAGGAAATCGCCGAGGTGCTGAAGCTCACCGTGTCCGCCGTCAAAAGCCTGTTGTTCAGAGCCCGCGCAACCCTGCGCGATCGGATGCGCGGGTATTTGGATGATTGAGATCCAGCATCTCTTCCTGCGCCGCTTTCCGACACTCCTCGACGAAAAAGTTGCAGGCCTCACGACAGAGTAGGGGAATCGCCTCGTTTTCCGCTAGAGGTGCCGGGATTCCGCTGAATCGGCTCGCCTCGCTGTCGTCCAGCGGAGTGTGGGCATCGATTTGCCACAATATCCGTCTGGCACATGCATGGTTCGGGCCACAGATTTTGCGGATGAGTTGTTGCGCCCCGGCGTCGCTGATCTTGTCGGCGAGGCGATACATCCCGCTTTGGCGCTGGAGCTTGTCGCGCAGGTTTTCCACCTCCAATGTGTCGTTTCGATGTGCCAGAAACACCCCCACTCCTGCCGGATAGAACTGATCCAATGCCTGGCGAAGATCCTCCCCGCTCTCTAATACCATCATCCAGCCACGCTGCAAATTTGTCTGTCCCTTGTTGAAACGATACTGGCCGTCCTCAGTGCGACACGCAAGATCCCGCGCCGCTGACGGCCCATCGTGCCGTTCCAATCCGCCAAACCCGGGCTCGTTCACCCGTCCGGCATCCTGCCAATGAGTCACGATGCAGAAGTGGTTGGAAACGTTGGTTTGAAATTCAAGTTCTCCCATGCGGTGGACACCGGATCGGAGGAGATTCCGCAGTTCGGATGCAATCGGCATACTGATGAGTCCTTGGTTTTCCCTACAGTATTTTTTTGCCGCAAAAATGCGCAAGATGCGCAATAAGCCTGATGGTATTCATTTTTTGTGGTTTCTGTGCCTCTTTGCGGCTAACTGAATGTATTCCAACTCAGGGACTGCTCAGTAAGCTTCAATGATTACTATGGGAAAGGCATGTGGATGTCATGTCAGGGCGGACTTATGCATCCTGTCAAAGTCTGCGACCTGATCCAGGATGACATCCGCCAACAAGCGTTCGGTTCCGATGGCGGAGCTATAGTAGAGTAATTTATCGCGGAGGTGGTGGGGGTTATGGCGGAAGATATCACGTTGGCTGGCGGCGGCTCCGGGTTCTTTTTCGATGCCCAGAAGCACCGGGATGTCTTGATAGGAATGCAGGCCGTCGGCGATGAAAAACGGTACGACGATGACCTGTGGGGTAGGGGCCATGAGATCCCAGCCGGCGATGAACGGGGGTTCTTCCATATAGGCGTCGAGCACGGCGGCGTAGCCGGCGCCGGATGCGGCGATGCGACTGACTTGATCGCGGATGGCTTGGGCGGAGTTGCGATTCAGATGGGTGCCGTGGCCGGTGATGATGAGGGTGGTTTGTGCGGGATCGGCATCGGGGGCGACCTCTCTGGCACGACGCAGGATCAGCCTGGTCATGGACGGGTGGCTGCCCACGGGCAGGCAGTAATGAAAGGTTTTGCCACGGATGATCGTGCTCGGGCCGGTGAGTTGGAGTTCCCGCGGGATGACGTCTTGGGTGAAATATCCCTCGCTGATGAAATCCGGCACGACGTACACCTCGCCGGAATCGATCATATAGAAGGCCTCGCGCAGCGACGGTTCCTCTTTCCAGAAACAGCAGTGGACTTCTGCAAACAGGCCACGGCGGCGGATGGCATCGGCATGCTCGAAGCAAGGGGCCGACGAGTCGGGATTCCCGGTGGACCCGTGACCGACGATGAGCAGGGCGCTGTGCGGTTTCGGCGCGATGGGCATGATGGGAAATTGAACGGCTTTCGCCAGATTGCAAGGCACGGGGTGGATTTTTCATTGGGCCTACGCCACCCGGAAAGGCCCATGCCCTAACTCTTTTTGCAGATTTCCGCGTTTTCGCTGGTCAGCAGGCTGGTGAAATGGTTTGAGGGGCGTGCGGCAGATCGGTTCCGCGACGATGAATGATCCCAACTCTGGCCACGGAGACACCCAACCGAAGTTGTTGGTCACCACGATTGCCGCCCTTGGCGTGGTTTATGGCGACCTCGGAACCAGTCCGCTTTACGCGTTCCGCGAGTGTTTTTCCGGATCCCACGGGGCGCTGATCGAAAACACCCGGAATCTCACGGGGGCGGCATCGCTGATCGTGTGGGCACTGCTGCTGGTGGTCTCCGTGAAGTATCTGTTCATCATTCTCAAGTTGGACAATCGCGGTGAGGGCGGTATCCTGGCCCTTTCCGCCTTGATTCGCGGGACATTGAAACGTTTTGGCGGTAAAGACCCGCGAAAAGTGCTTATGTTAGGTCTGGCGGGCGCGGCGTTGATTTATGCCGATGGCATGTTGACACCTGCCATCACCGTGCTCAGTGCGGTGGAGGGCCTGTCCGAGAGCGCACCCATGCTCTCCGAGTGGGCAGTGCCAGTGGCGGTGTTCATTCTAGTTGCGCTTTTTTCCATCCAACAATTCGGTACGGGCAAAGTGGGCAGGTTTTTTGGGCCGGTGATTTGCCTTTGGTTTGTGGTGATCGGTTTGCTAGGTGTGCGTGCCTTATGGTCGCACCCGCAGGTGCTGTTCGCATTGAGTCCCTGGGAGGGCTTGGCGTTTCTGGTCCGCGAGTGGCGGCACGCTTTGCCAATCCTAGCGGCCGTGTTCTTGGCGTTGACCGGTGGCGAGGCGTTGTATGCGGATCTCGGGCATTTTGGCACGCGACCGATCCGCTTGGGGTGGTTCGCGCTGGTGCTGCCCGCACTGGTGCTCAACTATCTGGGGCAGGCCGCGTTGCTCAGCGTCGATCCATCCGCAATCCGCAGCCCGTTTTTCCTGCTAGCACCCGAGATCCTGCGCTTTCCGCTGACCTTGTTGGCGACGGCGGCGGCGATCATTGCCAGCCAGGCGTTGATTTCCGGGGCGTTTTCGCTAACGACCCAGGCGATTCAACTGGGCTGCCTGCCGCGCCTGCGCGTGTGTTACACGTCCGAACATGCCATCGGCCAGGTCTATGTTCCGGCGGTGAACCGGATGTTGGCAGTGGCCTGTATTCTGCTGGTGATCTCGTTTGGAAGTTCGGCGGCCTTGGCGGGCGCCTATGGTATTGCGATTGCCCTGACCATGACCATCACCTCCGTCTTGTTTTTCTCCGCGGCACGCGCCGTATGGGGATGGTCTCTAGCGAAAACGGCGCTGATCACCGGCATCTTTCTCACCATTGATGGCGCGTTTCTAACTGCGAATTCGCTGAAAATCGTCCAAGGCGGGTGGTTTCCGCTGGTGGTTGCCGGTGCGGTCATGGGCCTGATGTTGACATGGATCTGGGGCCGCGCGCGGCTCTATGCCCGCATTTCGCGTGATTCCCTGCCAGTGGAGGTTTTGTTGGAGGATCTGCGGAAAGGGCGCATCCACCGGGTCTCCGGGACCGCCGTCTATATGAGTGGCAAAGGCACCCAGGTGCCCACCGCCTTGCTGCATAATCTGAAGCACAACCAAGTGCTCCACGAGCGGGTGGTTCTGCTGCATGTGATAACGCTCGATCAACCGCGGGCCAGTCAGGATGAAATGCTCGACTATCAGGATATGGGTGAGGGCGTGTACCGTGCGACCCTGATGTTCGGCTTCGCGGAAACACCCGACGTGCCTTCCGCACTCAAAGCCCGGCTGCCGGAAGCCATCCGCTTCCAACCCGGCAAGGCCACCTATTTCCTCGGCAGCGAAACCTACGGCGTCGGAAAAAACGCGACATTCATTGATCGGATGCGCCTGTCGTTGTTTGCAACGATGGCCCGTAACGCGTCACCCGCAACCGCCTACTTCCAACTCCCTCCGGGGCGCGTCGTCGAACTGGGTGTGCAGATCACCTTGTAATCGTGGCCATCGAATTACCTCTCACCATCACGGGTCTGGGCGCCCTGTCCGCTCTCGGGACAAATGTGGCATCGCACCATCAGGCGGTGATGGCTCGCCATGTGCCATTTCAGTTGCTCGGAAAACTATTAGGGAACGACAGTCCGCATGCCATGCGGCCTGCGGCGTGGATCGAAAACCGCGCGTTGCTGACGCACCGGAAATGGAGTCCCGCGACGATGGCCGCGTTGCATGTGGCGCGCGAGGCGATCAGCGACGCCGGATGGACGGCGGACGACCTGCGCGACGCGGCGCTGGTGGTCGGTAGCAGTCGCGGCAATGCGGCTGGTTGGCTCGGTCCATGGCCGGGCCGGCGGCCGTTCCGTTTGATGGCCGCGAGCAATACCATCCACAGCGAGGCGGCGTCGGCGATCAGCATTGAATTCCATATCATGGGGCCTAACCATGTGTTGGCGAGCGGATGTTCCGCGGGACTCGATGCCATCGGCATCGCGATGATGCTGGTCCGCTGCGGTGCCGCGCCCCGTGCGCTGGCGGTGGCGGTGGATCTGCCTTTGGTCCCATTGTTGTTAGACAGTTATGCATCGTCGGGTATCCTTGCCGATCATGGGGTGACCGATCCCTATCGGGCGGGAACCGCGGGTTTCGTGCCGGCGGAGGGTGCCGCCGCGATGGCGATTGACACAGCTTCCGGAAATCATCCCCGGTTGCTTCATTATGGCTGTAACGCGGATGCCTGCGATCCTGTGGGCATCCCGCAAGACGGCGGACGCACCCCGGAATTGTTCCAACAGATAACCGATCCCGTGCTCCGTCCGGTCGCGGTGTGTCCGCATGCCACAGGCACCGCCGTGCAGGCAGTCGCCGATCCCGCCGCGTTGGCCAGGGCGTTTCCCGACGTTCGGCCATCACTGCACCTGCTCAAGCCATTCACCGGCCATACCATCGGCGCGAGCGGATTGCTGGAGAGCGTGATGCTTGCGAGTTTCCTGCGGGACGGCCGGCTCCCGCCCAATCTACCCGGGTTATATGCGCCGCCCGGATGTGAGGTGCCCGGGCACGTGCTTGCCGCCACCGGTCCGGTGGGAAAATTGTCTCACGCCATGGGTGGACACAACGCGTTGTTGGTACTGGCACCTGCATGAACTCGTCAGTCCATATTGTCATTTCGATGGACGACCAGAACCTGCAGGTCTTCCATGAGGACGAATGCATCCGGGAATTCGCGGTATCCACGTCCGCCATGGGCGAAGGATTCGCAATAGACAGCTATAGGACGCCCACCGGCCGGTTCCGTATTTGCGAGAAAATCGGCGCTGGAGAACCCAGTGGCACGATTTTCAAGTGCCGGGTTCCCGTGGGCCTCTGGCATTCAGGCGAGGCGTCGGAGGATGATCTGATTCTCACCAGGATTCTTCGTCTTGAGGGCTTGGATGTGCGGAACTCCAACACTCTGGTGCGCGGCATCTATATTCATGGCACGAACCGCGAGGATATGATAGGCGTACCTTCCAGCCATGGCTGTATCCGCCTCTGTAATGCCGACGTGATCGAGTTGTTTGACATGGCTTCAGTAGGAGACCTGGTGGTAATTCTACCCGCCTCGAAGCACCTCGAGCCGTCATGATATTTATTCTGATTTTATGCTTGCCAGACTTTGGGGAACTTCATACTTTGATCCCGTCATGAGCACAAAAAACAAAAAATCATCAGCCACGGGTATCCGTTATACCGATGCCAAGAAAAAGGAAATCGTCGACTTTGTCGTCCAATATAATGCCAAGAATGGTCGCGGAGGGCAAAGCACTGCCTCCCAAAAATACAAGGTATCACCACTCACCATTACGGCTTGGCTAAAGGCCGCGGGTGTGTCGGCCGCCGCCAAGGCCGCACCGAAAAAAGAAGCACCTAAGAAAGCAGCACCGAAGAAAGTCGCACCGAAGAAAGCCGAAAAGGTTGCCAAGCCCGCCACCAAGATGGGCCGCGGTTCCCGTTATACTCCTGAGAAGAAGCAGGAGATTCTGGACTATGTGGCCGCATATAACGCCGCCAATGGCCGCGGCGGACAAAGCCAGGCGGTTGCGAAATATAAGTTGTCCCCTATCACTTGTGCCTCATGGCTCGAGGCTGCGGGGATGAAGTCCAGTCAAAAAGCCGCCAAAGCTCCCAAGGCCGCCAAAGCTCCGAAGGCCGCCAAAGCTCCGAAGGCCGCGAAAGCTCCGAAGGCCGCCAAAGCTCCGAAGGCCGCCAAAGCTCCGAAGGCCGCGAAAGCAGCCAAGGCAGTGAAGCCCGCTGCGGCTGCGGCACCGGCCGGTCTGGCCGCCAAGGTGGCTTCGCTGGTGGCTCTCAATGAGGCCGTGCGCAAGGCGGAGTCCGAACTCGAAAAATTGTATGTCAAGCACGACGCCCTCATGGTGTCGATCAAAGGGTGGATCTAATCGAACCCATCAATATCCCATTCCAAGCCGCTCCCGCAAGGGGGCGGCTTTTTGCTTTTCAGCAATTAATTCTCAATGCTCGGATTACCGCTGCGGGCGCGCAGGCATGCGCGCGATCCCAAGTCCGAGACTGATGGCGTCAGGCGTGACACGTCTTTGATCACCTCCTGTTGGAGTTGGCGACGGGATGCCTTGAGAGTTTTCCAGAGAGCCGGTGCGAATATCGGGGTGAAACCGTGGTTTTCCAGCCACAGGCCGAGTGTGGCAAGGTCGTTTTCATCCCCTAACAAATCAGCCAGCTTTTCAAGTTTCGGATTCCGGGTGACCTGCTCAGCCGGCAGGAATCCGTTGGCACCGAGCCATGCTTTGAGCATCTTGCGTGTCTTGTGGAAATCCTTATCGGAGCGACGATCCAGTTTGCGGAAGCATTTGAAGGTTTTGTGTTCGAGTCTCGCCAGACCAGCGGCGATTTGAGCCGCGAGATGTTCTGTCGGCATTTGGTGCAACTCGTTCAATGCCGCATCGACGCGATCGACACACCAAGCGATGGTTTCGGGAGGGGGGCGGCGGCTGGCTGAATGGGTGTGCTGGTAGAGCAAAGCTGTGATCGCCGCGGCCACCCGCTGATCGCCGATCCAAGCGAGTTTGTGCCATGTGTTAGCGCGTGAAACGGCATCACGGGGACCGGACAGGAGACGGCTGACCGCCTGGATTTCAAGGGCGGAGGATTTGTCCAATTGGAACAACGAGAATCCCCCGCGAAGGGATTTTGCGAGCTTGCGGATGGCATGGACGTCATCGGCAACCCGTCCCTTCGAGTCCATCATCCCAATCAGCAACTGTTTCATGGTTTGGCAACCGGCCGCCAGTTGGTCGCGGGCAAATTGCGCCGCTGATTCCGTTGGTAGATTCATCAGTCGGTAATTATCACAATCCGGCGTCTTGTCAGCAATGATCTTTGAACGATCTTTGAATACCGCCGCACGGGTGTCGAACCTCGTCATGCCAGCTATCTGATAATATGGGAAATCCTGGGGCTCATTCCCCGCGTCACTCGGGCCAGACGATGTGCGGCGGCTTGCCGGCCCAGACCGGGTTGGAAGGATCCAGCAGATTATTGCCGTCGGCGTCGAGGACGTGGCCGTGTTTGTCGATGGGCTCGGTCGTGATGCTTAGGTCCGTCCGGAAAATGACGGCTTTGCCAGCGAAGGGTTTCGGGTCGAAGCGGTCGGTGCCCGGGATCAAGGGTGTGACGAGGAGCGGTTTGGGTGGCTTGCCACTGGAGTCCGGTCCGATGATATAGGAGAAGGCGCACTCACCCTTTTCCAAGGCTTGCGCGCCGTCCATCCGGTTGTCCGGCATGCGTGCATTCGCTTGGATCCGGGCGAAGAAACATTTTTCATCATCGATGCATTCGGCGGCAATCAATTGGCGGAAATAATCGTTGGAGGTTTTGGTGCCAAGTGGCAGGAGCGTGTCGGTCTTTTTTCTCACAGCCTCAATGGTATCCGCATTGGGATATTGCCCGTAGTCCTGATCGAACTCGCACAATGCCAGGGCGATCTCTTTTATGTTACCAAACGCCTCCACGCGTGCTCTATGGCCAGAGTCACCTCCAAAAATAACAGGTTTCAGGAGTCCGAGAATTACCGGCCCCAGAAGAAGCAATAACCAGAACCAGACACAGAACCAGAACCAGAACCCCATTCGGCGCGGAAGTTGCGCTGACTCGATGGGTCGCGTGTTCGATTCGTCAGGCTGTGGGTCGGTGAGGCTGTCCATGATGGCTAGAGTCTTTGAAACCGAGAATGTGTTGTCGTTAGGTCAAATTCTTCGTCTTGCGTCTTGGGTCTTGTTGTCTTGGGTCTGAGGCGAAGCCTCGCTAGATAGACTTTCCCAGCACATGTGTAAGCAGGCCGATCATGGCTCGGGCGGCGCGTTGGCTGGATTCCAGCACCGCGTGGTGGTCGGGCGGGGTGGGGGAGATGCCGGTGGCCCAGTTGGTGAGGCAGGAGAACGCGGTCACGGGCAGGCCGAGCGAGCGGGCCTGAATGGTTTCGAGCACGGTGCTCATGCCCACGGCGTCGGCGCCGAGGGTGCGCAGCATGCGGACTTCCGCTGGGGTTTCAAACTGCGGGCCGCGCAGCCCGGCATAGACGCCCTCGTGGAGTATAATGTTAGATGAGCGGGCCGCCGTGCGGAACCCGGCGCGCAGGGCGGGGTCGTATGCTTCTGATAGATCGATGAAGTCCGGCCCATCGAGCGGCGAGGTGCCGGTGAGATTCAGGTGGTCGGCGAGCATCATCCATGTGCCCGGGTGGAAATCCGGGTTGAGGGTTCCGGCGGCATTGGTGAGGATGAGGCGTTGGATGCCCTGTTGGGCCATCCAGCGGACGCCTGCCGTGACCGCGCGCGGCGGGTGGCCTTCGTAAAGATGCACGCGTCCCATCATCATCAACAGCGGTTGATTCGCCAGAGATCCGAAGACGAATTTCCCCGCATGCCCCGGCACGGATGACGCGGGCAACCCCACATCCGTGAACGCGACCTCGCGATCAATCACCACCGCATCGGCCAGCGGCCCCAAGCCCGATCCCAAGACGATTCCGATCATGCGGCGATGATAGCAACCTCTTTGGAAAACATCCATCAGGTTTTAACCAGTCGCCAAATCTGCCTGCCGCTTTACCAATTATTGATGCGATCGCATCAATAATTGGTAAAATGACCGGAGGTGAAAATCCGGATTTTTGCTAGGTTTTGCCGGTTTCCCGGGTGGGGTCACGCGGGTTGTTGCATCAACGCCTCGATTTCATCCGCTTCGATCGGGATCTTGCCCATCAGGTCGAAGTTGCCGTCCTTGCCTAGCACGACGTTGTTTTCGAGGCGCACGCCGAGGGCTTCCTCGCGGATGTAGATGCCCGGTTCGATGGTGAAGACCATGCCTTCGGCAAAGGTCGCGTGCGGCGGGGTCACGTCGTGGATGTCGAGCCCCAGCGGATGCGAGGTGCCGTGCATGAAATATTTTTTGACCAACGGTTTGTCCGGCCCCTGATTTCTCGCTTCCTGAGCGGTGAAGAGTTTCAGGCCGATCAATTCGTGTTCCATGATTTCGACCACCTGTTTCTGATAGTTCAGCGGATTGTTGCCGGGCCGCAGGATTTCATTGGCTCCGCGATAGACGCGCAGCACGGCGTCATACACCGCGCGCTGGCGTTTGGTGAATTTGCCGTTGACCGGCACGGTGCGGGTCATGTCGGCGTTCCATCCGGCGTATTCGGCGGCCACATCGAGCAGCACCGTCTGGCCGTTTTGGCAGACCTGGTCGTTTTGCAGATAGTGCAGGACGCAAGCGTTTTTTCCGGCTCCGATGATCGGCGCGTAGGCGAACCCGCGCGACCCGCGACGGACGAATTCATGCAGTAACTCCGCCTCGATCTCCCACTCGCCGACACCCGGCTTGATGAAGCCTAACAGACGGCGGAAACCCGCCTCGGTGATGTCGCAGGCCTTTTGCATCAGTTGGATTTCCTCCGCCTGTTTGATGACGCGCAGGCGGTGCATCAGCGGGGCGAGGCGTTCGTAGCGGTGGAGCGGATAGCGGGCCTGGCAATCCTTGATGAAGCGCGCGTTGCGGGTTTCCACCACCACGCTTGCGCGCAGGTGTTCGTTGGTGGGCAGGTACACGTGCGCGGCCTGGGGCACCATGCGATGCAGGAAGCTGTCAAAAGTGCCGGACCATTCGATGCGTTCGATACCGGAAACCTTTGTCGCCTGTTCCTTGGATAGTTTTTCCCCATCCCAGATGGCGACGAGTTCGTTGGTTTCCTTCACAAACAGGATTTCACGTTCCTTGGGATCTGCCGCGTTGGGCATCAAGACCAACACCGTTTCCTCCTGATCCACACCGGTCAGATAGAAGAGATCGCTGTTCTGTTTGAAGGCCATCGAGCCGTCCGCATTGGTCGGGTAGATGTCATTGGCATGCACGATGACGATGCTGTCGGGTTGGAGCAGTCCGCGCAGGTTCTGGCGGTTGCGGATGAAAAGTTCGGTGGGTAGGGGTTCGTAGCGCACGCGGGAACTTCACCCTATCCGCCGCCGCCGGGCAATCGGGATTTTAAAATATTCGCGGATTTAGCCCTTGGCCTAGCAAACTCAGAAAGCCAACAGGCGGTCGCCGGACGATAGGTCGCCCAACAGCGATTGGGCGGCGGCCAATTCCAGCCGCGCCTTCTCGAGTTCGGCCTTCAGTCGGTTTGCCCTGCTTTGCCATGATTCAAGGCTTCCGGGGACCGAGCGGAAGCGTTCCCGCAGCGCCTCGCTGAGGGTGTTCTTGAATGGGGAAACATCCGGAAAAAACCCGAATCAATGGAATTTCCTCACATGGTTTTCAAAATGCCTTGTCTCGATCACCGTTTTGCAAAGCGGACAGCGCACGGTGCTTCCCAGTGCTCCATCGATTTTCCACCTCCGGAACTTCCTGATGAGATTTTCCTTGGCGACTTTCAGAGTGACCCGCTCGTCCGCCTTTGCCATCCGGGCGTTCAACCGTTGGCGTTCCGTGCCGAGGATTTTCCCGTCATGGGAGTCATTTCCGCCATCGGCCATTCGCTGGCTGCCCGCGCTCAAATCGCGCCGGATTGCCTTGCCTGTTGGCATTTTTTCCGCTCCACCTCCAGCACGGGAGGTCCATCCGCTGGATTGGCTAAATCGAATCGCTTTCTTTGACATCAGACCTCACTAAACGACCTCGAATTCGACGAAGGGGAGAGCAAGTTCAGTTCCTCCAATTTCTCGGATTTTCGAGAGTCGGGTGGTTTTGTTAGTTTTCCGGACCATCTTTGATGCGCACGCTGATTTGTTCCTTGCGGG
>CAISTY010000243.1 GCA_903888515.1 Akkermansiaceae bacterium
CGGCGGGAGTCCGGACATCGGGGGAGGCTCCACCACGTCAACACGCCGTACCACAGTGCTCGTGGCTTTGAATGGCGGCAACACCGGCATCGGGGCGGGTGCCGGGGGCGTGCCGTCGGCGATGGGGCCGGGGATGCGGGTGGTGGCAGGCGCGTCCTGCGAGTGCGCGGATGCGGCCATGGCCATGACCGCGACTAACATGAGGGGGGCTGCTTTCATTCGATCTACCCGCTCATAGGCCATCGCTCATGCAGCGGTCAACATTTAAATGTCAGAAATCGCAAAAATCCCGGATCCCCCTGTTCCTGGCAGATCCACATGCGGTCCGTCCGATGGATCGCCATCCTGAATTCGGTTCACGGCACCGTCCACGAGCGGGAGGGCTGTTAGGGATCCGCGACAGCGCGCCGATGCGCGTCGATCGCACGCAGACCCGGATTCCGGGGCTGGAGGGGCAATGAACCGGGCGGGCCTAGCCTGAAATAATCGGGTCACAGGTAATTCGGGAAATTCGGTTTAATACCCCCGCGCCGCTGGCCTCATGGGGAATTTCTGGAGTTTCTGGAGTTCCGGGAGTTTTATTGCACCTGATTCCCGTCCCTTAATTCCGTCCCGCGCTCGTGGTGAGTGAACACACATGGGGGTCCGAAACCCCCGAAACCCCCGAAACCTCCCGCCTGCGGCCCCGCTCACCGATGGCCCCGCCGACCCGCTGCATGCGGACCGGCGGGGCGTCTGTCAGTATCAGTTATCAGTATCAGGCGGCCCTGACCGATTCGGTCGGACGACCTCCCCGGTTGCCGGCAGGTTTGTCCTCGATGACGATCAGGTCGGGACACAGCCCGGCGAGTTTCCTCACCTCGGCGTTGGGCCAGCCGGCCTTGGCCAGTTGGCCGAGCGTCGCCTTGCCGTTCCTCATCCGGACGAGCTTCCCATGAAGGTGCTCGGCCCTGCGGTGCATCCACGCTTCGCGGTGCATGAACAATGCTTCAATCTGGCGTTCTGCAAACCACCGGCTAATGCGGATCGCGTTGCTCGCGGTTTCCACGGAGAGCGGGTGATCGGCTGAGGCCGCACCGTGCAACCCGACGTGCAGCACCGCTGCGATCCTCGTCGCCTGTTCGGTCCAGCGGGCCGCGAACGACTGGATGTCGGACATTTCGCCTTCTCCGCCGCGTCTGGTCCGATTCTCGTTCTCATATTCCACAAACAGGAGGTTCACCTCCCGGTCGGCATCAATCACCACGGGCTCATCCCGCCGCAGTCGGAATGCCGCGATGGTGTCGCACACCAATTCCTCCCATGCTGCGGTGTCAGCGTCCGGAATGACCGGTTGGTCGATTGACACCGCGTGCAGCTTGGGCTCGCAGATGAAGAGGAGGAATCGCGGCATCAGACCGCTATCCACCATTCTCTCACGCTCCAACTGGCGGGTGATGAAGTCCGGCTGGGCCATCAGCATGATGGTGAGGCACGGATGCTCAAGGCGCATGGATTCCCGGGTCCTGCGGGCGTCTTCCCAGCGACCGCCGGATATGGCGGCGCAGTAAAAACCCTCGTCGCCGGTCTTGAACACCGATTCGCGCCCCTCGGGGGTTAGGATGGCGCACGCCTCCCCGTCCTGGTTCATCATGTCGAGTCCGAGCTGAATCTTGCCGGGGGCCGTCATCGCGAGCTTCGGACACTGTTTCAAGCGGCGCTCGATCCCGGCGATCTCGTTCTTGGCGTCCCTAATGTGCTCGGCCGCTGCCATCTGATCTTCCAGGTCCTGTGCGTTCCTCTGGATTTTTTTCTGGTAGGCAAGCTTGCCTTTCGCCTCGTCCAACTCTTCCTCCAGACGGGGTCTGACCTCCATCTCCCATCGTTGCCTGATGTATGCGTCGGACTCGGTCAGGGGTGCTACAATGTAACGGTCGATGTCGTCCTTGCCCATGCCGCTCCTCATGCCGATCAGGATGGCGATGTTGGCCGGTGTCTCATACCTTCCGACGCGCACTTTCAAACCGGCACCGATGCCCGCTGCAAGAGTCGCAAGGGCCGTGGCGGCCGCCAGCGAATTCGGCAGCATGGTCTCGATGGCCGTGCCTTCCACCATCCTCCGCATGACCGGCGGCAGGGCGTCCACCGGGAATGGACTTGCCTCGTCGTCGTTCTGGTGCCGGGCTTGGGGATGGCCGGGCATGGGATCGGCATCGTGGTTCGATGGGGACGGCCTCCCGAAACCCCCGGAACCTCCCAGTACCTCAAGGTCGCCGAAAATCTCATCAAGCCTGTCCCGCCGCAAAGCGGGGGCCGGCTTGGGGTGGCCTTCGGCCTGGCGCGTTTCATGATCATTGCCCTGAGCGGGCAGCACGGCGGTGGAACCGCCGGACAGTTTAGTGGTATTGCTCAAATCACTCATACAATTAATAGTTAGGTATTTGTGGGATAGAGCCCCGGCGGCTTGCACCGCCGGGGCCGGGTTGCTTATGCCACTTTGGCCTTGTTGACCTTGCTGACCTTGCTGACCGTTAGAGACCGGAATGCTTCCGGCATCTCACGAACCCGCAGGTCCTCGGGCCATTCGTCCCAATCCGCGCCATGCTTATCCACGAGCTTCAAGGGTCGGCCGTTTTCCAACGGCTTGGCCCCCAGTTGCTTCATGAAGAACGCACAACCGGCCTCGCGGCACTGGCGGGCGATGTCTCGCGCCCATGCCAGCTCGAAGGGCCGGGCATAGCTGCCCGACTCCCCGCCGACGATGACCCAATCATAACCGTCGAGGTTCAACTCCACGGGCTCTAACAATGGCTCCACGCTCAGGCCGCGAGCAGCCGCCGGGATTTTCCGCAACTGTTGGATGCCCTTGGCCATGCGCCCGTCGATCACCGAGGCCATTGGAACGAGGTTCCGAGGCCAGGCGATGCCCTGCTTGCCGAGCCACCGCGCGAATTCCGCCATGCGGGCCGGGCGCTTGGTGAGCCACTGCCATACGTGACGCGAGCCTTTGGGCGACGCTGCCACCTGGACAATCTCTTCCTGCAGGTACTCGAACGGGACTCCGGCGCTAAGCGCGTCTCCCATGTCGCTGACAAACGCCAACCGGGGTAGATCCCCCAGCCAGGGTTTCTCCTGACGCGTCTTTCCGGTCAGGTCCTTCATACGGGCCATCTTTGCCATCCGCCCGGGGAAGCACGTGACCTGCTCGAACGTCGGAGCGTACCCCTTGTTCGTGTTCTTGTCAGGCTGTAGCGGATCCTTGCCGTGGCGCAGATGG
Source organism: Akkermansiaceae bacterium (assembly GCA_903888515.1). Classification (GTDB taxonomy): domain Bacteria; phylum Verrucomicrobiota; class Verrucomicrobiia; order Verrucomicrobiales; family Akkermansiaceae; genus Luteolibacter. The sequence goes on from CAISTY010000243.1 coordinate 3,257, forward strand.
AGAACAGAAGCGTAACAACTGAACTTGGAGGCAATCGCCTTTTCAATTCCGTTGCGCAGCTTGCGGTCGTTCATCTTGCGCAGTTTGCCAGCCACCTGCTCCGCGATGTCGCGACGCCGGTGGTAGGCTTCTGATGGAGCCATCCCGCCAAGGGCCGTGCTCGCCATTTCACTGGTCTTCGCCACGTCGAAGCCCGCCGCGCCAAGCGCTTGGGTGACGACCGTGACAAGGCCTTTCGTCGTTGGATACAACGGGCATCCGTCGCATCCCATCACTGGATTACAGGTGCTGTCGCACCAGTGAATCTTTGTATGTTCTGACATGTTGTTGTTATTGATTCCTTGGGTTCTAACAATCCGCCGTATGTCAACGGCGGTCCGTGCCTCGTCCATCCCCCCAAGGGAAAGGCCGGACGAGACACCAATTTCGTCCGCCGGACGGGGAGTCCGGCACCGGAGATCCGGCGAACCGCATGTCAACCCACCGATGTCAATGGCCGCGCTGGCACTTGCCGCGCGGACTGCGTGTTTGTTTACGCAGCCCCGATGTGGGTCCCTGGCATTTTGCCGGTGGTGTGCTTGGTCCGCCTCGTCTCGGAGGTGCCGGGTGTCATCCCCGCGCCGACGGATTTGGGGGAGTTCGGCACGGTTTGCACCATGCCGGACTCCTTTCACGTTCATGAGCGGTTGGCCGGGCAGCTCTACCCTTCCACCGCTCTCATTTTGATCCGCACCGCTTGTCGCGGTCGGAATCCATTCCCACCCGGATGGGTGGGTCACCATATTGACCAATGGGTTGCGCCATTGGTTTTCCCCGGCCTGTGAGGCCGTGGGGAAAGCTGTCTTGTTCCCGTCGCCGGCCCAAAGCGGAGCCGCCAGCAGGAGCAGGGAAAGGATGAAAAAGAAAGGCCTCTGCCAGCAGGCGAGCAGCCCAAGGCGGAGGATCGGTGTGGACGACCGCCAAGGCAGTTGCTCACGATTCGTGTTCGGTTTGGTGATGGACGCCGGGCGATGCGCGGTGGCCTTTACGGGGTTGGTTTTCATTCTTAATTTTAGGTGGATTGTGGTTCAAGAAACACATGTCGCACGCGGCGAACGAACCCACAAATAGATCGTGTAATGAATTGCGCAAGAAAAATCTGTTTAAAATTGCACTTTTTTTTAAAAGGCCTAGATTTCCGCCGTGAGCACGCCGAATTCCGACTATGAAACCTCCAGACACTACATGGAGCTAATGAAGGGATTGAAGGACTGGGAGACCAAAACCAGGGTCCGCCAAGATAAAGACGGCAGGGAACGAAACTACCGGATTCCCCGCTTGCGCACGTTCTTCGCCGTGGGACTGGGCCGGTCGGTGTCGGTCTCGCAGGCCGAATTTTCGTTCTGGTGCGGAATGAGCCGGGATATGATCGCGGCGGTGGAATCGGGCAAGACAAAGATTACCGCGGGTCTCGCCGGGCGGATTTACGATCTGACCGGTGCCGAATTGAGTTGGCTGAACGGCAGGGCGGACGAAGAAACATACGGATACCCGTCCCTCCATGCATGGTTTCCAAGGACCATGCCCCTGACAAAAAACGGCATCGAACGCGTCCACGGTTACCGTGACAGCCTTTATTACGCAATGATCCATCACATTCTGGGGTCGCTTTCCAGAAGGTGGTATCGCAACACGGGTGAGGTGTTGTTGCCCGCTCCGGTGATCAAAAAGGCTTTTGACCATTTCACGTTTCCTGAAAATTGGGGTCCTTACCCTCCGCTTTGGGAGGCATTCGCTTTCGCACCCGGGCCCAATGCGATACGCAGAGCCATTGAAGAAAAAATGCTGGATGACGCGCCTGCTGATTCCCCGCTGCGTAAAGTACTGGACTCGATGCCGCAAACCGATGCCGTTACGGGAGACAGCCGGTTCATGTCCGAAGTATGCCACAACCTGATCCGGACGTTGAGTCTGGTCGAGCGCGGGCTGGTTTCAGCCAGCGGCAGCGCGTAAAACAACCCGAACCGCTTCCAGCGCCGTCGCCGATCCACGCCCCGTAACGACGGTTTCTGGGGTTTCTGGGGTTTCGCGGGGGCATGTTGGTTGATGTGTTGGCGCACCACCATGAGGTTGGCGGGTGTCTGTCATTCCCTTTCACCCGGGGTTTTCCAAGGCCGGCGGTTGCGAGGTGAGCTGCCGACCGATGGTGATCGTTTTCACGGGGGGATAACACTTGGTGATGCGCGGGGGTGGCGGATTGGGCGGTCGCTTCGATCCCGGCATGATCCTGCCTTTGTCCCAGTCCTGCCGACAGCCGAAAAGTCTTCGCTTGCATGACTGATAGAAAATCCCTATTCGGGGGCATCAAATGCCATCAATAGGAATAGACGTGGCCGACCGGACAGCGGTCAAGCCCCCGGAATACCACGCGTGGGAGGGTGACGCCATCCTTGGCCGCGCTGTCGCCGTCAACGTGCCCGCTAGCGCCCTGTCGCCCATCCAAGCGCGGCGTGCTGGCCATCGCAGGTTGATGGAGCCTACAAAAGCCGCCGTGCGCGAAATGAAGCAACATCTCGACCGCGGGGGAGTCATTGATCAAGACGGCGCGCTGAGGACTGCCAGACAAGAGCTAGTCGGCTCAATATTCGTGAATTGGCTCAGTTCGCGGCGCAAGCCGATTGCCTGCTCTGCCGTGTCCGGTCTTATCCATGGAGTTGAAAAATGAGCAGTTCGATAGATTCAAAGCTACGGTCCGCTATTCTCGAACCGCTTACCCCTCATCCTTCCGCGCTGGTTGAGTCCATGCGGAGCATGGGGTATTCGCCACACACAGCGATCGCGGACTTGGTCGACAACAGCATCACGGCAAAAGCACGCAACGTGCAGATCGAGTTATCTCCGTCGGCTACCGAGATGGTTGGGTGGATCAGGATCAAAGATGACGGGCATGGGATGGATGCCGATGATCTGGTGCATGCGATGCGTTGGGGGGGAACTGGACCGAGCTCATCTAGGAACCCGAACGATCTGGGAAGATTCGGGCTCGGCCTGAAAACAGCATCCGTCTCGTTGGGGCGTCGGCTGACCGTGGTCTCGCGAAAAAATCACCGTGTCAACGCCGTCCGCTGGGACTTGGACCATATTTATGATTGTGGGTCATGGGAACTCCTTGAAGGAGTGGATCCAGAAGATGAAAAGTTATTAAGGGGGGCGAATGTGGGCTTCACCAACGACAATAAAAGCGGAACGATCGTCCTGATCACCAAGATTGACCGACTGCGAATTGACGGACATTCGGATTTGCAGCGCCAAGCAAACCAGACAGCTCTATTCGTGAAAATTAAGGACCATTTGGGTCTTGTGTTCCACCGGTTTCTGGAACGCAAAGTCTTGAAGCTTCAATTAGGAGCGTCAGCGATACAGCCTTGGAATCTCTTTGGGTTTATAAAAGGTGGAGAGGAAGCACAATGGCTTAAGTCGACCGAGCGGTTTGAAAAAGGCCGCGCAACTGTCCGCACCTTCATTTTGCCTCATTATAAAAAAACTGACTGAAGAGCAGCACGAAAGACTGGGTGGCCCGCGCGGCTGGAGCGCTCATCAAGGATTCGTCATTTACCGTTCAGACCGGCTCATCGTGCCCGGTGGCTGGCTGGGTTTTTTCAGACCCGAAGAACACTGTAAGCTGGCCCGAATCTCGGTCGATCTTCCTAATGACTTGGATTCCGTCTGGGGCTTGAATGTGATGAAGTCGTGTGTGCGGCCTCCATCCGCCTTGAAAGGTGATCTTGAGAGGATTGCGGCTGCGGCACGCAAGAGCGCGATGGCAGCTTACCGTTTTCACGGCGCCAAAGAGGCGCCAGAAGTTGAACAAAGCAATGAGGATGCCGCGCATTATGCATTTTGGAAGCAGGTTTCCGGCAAGCATGAGGTATTGTTCCGAATCAACCGAAGTCACCCATTGGTTGAAGCGCTGGTGCAAGCGGTCTCCAGTAAAAAATTCGCCGACGCATTCCTGAAAACGTTTGAACGTTTGCTGCCAGTCGCCGCCATCCTTCAGCAGCCGTCCAAGAGTACCAATGGCTTGGCCGCCGAACCAAATGACGAGGAGCTAAAGCAACTCGTCACCGCCTTGCAGCTAACTATCGAGGTCTTGGTAAAGACTGGCGTGCCGACCCATGAGGCTAAGGAAACGGCACTGTCATGCCAGCCATTCAATTCATTTCGCGAGTCTTTGAGCCATCATCTTGACCCTTAACACATCTAAACCGAACTTTATATGCCCGAATTAGCCAAGGAAGACGTTCTCGACATGGTATTACGTTCGCTTTCGCGCCAAGCGGAGGGAATTCCGGATCGCCCAACCGTTGAATCGATGACCGACAATTTCCTGAAGGCATTTGGCCACCTTGCCAAAGCTAGGGAATGGATCATCTCCCAAGCCCTCGCCATTCTCGTGACCAGCATTGGGAAGGCTCAGGAGCTTGTCGATCCCAATGAATATCGGGAGTGGCTTGAAAAACACGACCGATCAGCATGGCGCTCATGGCCGTGGCTGAAAATCTATCTCAAGGAGAGGCTTCGCAGACCGTCGGCAGTAATCGGCGAACTGGATAGAAGTAGCGATCGCGTCCTTGAGCTAATCGGGGATCCTAACAGGGATGGACTTTGGGATCGGAGAGGAATGGTGGTGGGTCACGTCCAGTCGGGAAAGACCCAGCACTACACCGCTGTCGCCGCAAAGGCCATCGATGCCGGTTACAAGCTGGTGGTGATATTTTCAGGCATTCACGAGAATCTCCGGCAGCAGACTCAGGAGAGAATTGAGGAGTGCATTACGGGGAAAAACAGCCGCGACCAGTTTCAGCCATTCGGAATACGCACCTTCGCTACACAATTCAAAAGCACCACCAACCCCGATCAGCTTCCCCCGGACATTTCCTCCCTAACGTCGGTTGCGGGCGATTTCGGTGCTGCTGTCAATAAAACAATCGATGTCGCCTTGGGTGAGGTTCCGGTTGTTCTTGTTATCAAGAAGAACGTCTCCATTTTAAAAAACCTCCTGCAGAAGCTCAGGGGAGCCAAGGCTCCCTATTCCACACTAAAGTGTCCTACTCTTGTCATCGATGATGAAGCTGATCATTCATCAGTAAACACCGCCAAGATTGATCCGGACACCGATCCTACACGCATCAATGAACTCATTCGTAAAATCCTGTGGGCCTGCGACAAGGTTGCTTTTGTGGGCTATACAGCCACGCCCTATGCGAACATTTTCATGGAGGACAAATGGGTTCCAAAAAGCGATGACCGGAATATTGACGAACCAGGATCAGACCTCTTTCCTCGGGCATTCATTATTGGACTCGAAGCTCCCGACAACTACATTGGACCCGACATCGTGTTCGGTCATGAAGGCGATGAGTCCTTAGGCTTGCCGTCGCGTGCTCCGCTGCCAATGGAGCAACTAGTTGCTGACGCCGACACATGGCTCCCTGCCAAGCACAAAAGCAACCATCAGGTTGGTGGAGATATTCCTTCCTCACTCGCTGAGGCTCTTAAAGTTTTCGTGCTGTCGATTGCAGCACGGGCGGCAATCGGACAGGACAACTCACATTGTTCCATGCTGATTCATGTGACCCGCTTCAACGCTGTTCAGGCGCAGGTAGTGGCACAGGTCAAAGCCCACATGAATGGATTATATTCGGAACTTGAAAGTAGTGTCGGACGCGACGCCCTCTGGGATGATTTGCGGAAGATTTGGGATCGGATCTTTGCAGAACCCTTCGCCATGTTTTGCGACCACCCATCACAAAAGCTCGATCCGCCGGTGCTTCCTGATTGGGTAGACGTTGAAGCAAATGTGATTTCTTCGCTTGGAAGGTTGAAGTTCGCGAGTGTGAACAGTGAAACCAAGGAGAATCTCGACTTCGCTGGCAATAGTAGTGGGGGTTTGGTTGTTGTTGCCGTGGGTGGGGATCGGCTGAGTAGAGGACTCACCCTCGAGGGTTTGACTGTTAGTTACTTTCTACGCGGCGCACGCGCCTACGATACCCTCATGCAGATGGGACGGTGGTTTGGATACCGGCCAGGATACACGCATCTGTGCAGAGTGTATGCACCCTCAGCGATCATTAGGAATTTCAGAATCATCACTCTCGCAACCGAGGAGTTGCGCCGGGAGTTCAGTAGAATGTGCTATCTAAAACGGGCTCCGATTGACTACGGGCTTCAAGTGCGGGAGCCGCGGGCTGATCTACTTGTAACGGCACTCAATAAGATGCGCCGAGGAGAAACGGTGCGCATCCATTTTGCCGAAAGCTTGGTATCTTCCTTGGATATTCCCGAAACGGCATTGGCGGAAAATTTGGATGCCTTCACGCGACTCGTTGAATCAATGGAACGGATCAAAGGCGCGCCGTCGCGGGACGAAAAAGGTAATCATAAGTGGGATGAAATTGACTGGGAAGTGATAGCACCATTCCTAGTGGGATACACGGCCAATTCGCACGTTTGCCTTGCAAATGACCAGGGCAAGAGCCTTCTCTACACCTATATCGACTCAGTTCAAAAGCATGGCGATTTGAAGAAATGGACTGTCGTGGTTATTGGAAAGGTGAAGGGAGTTCCCGTCATGGATGGGAAACCCTTCACGTTGGTCGGTCGCCAGAGACTCATGAAAATTCCGGAAGCGCCTACTCAACCCCTTCACCCGCACCGCTTCACGTTCCAAGGAGTGGCCATGGGAGCAGATGAGAGCCTCGATCTGACGCGAGAGCAGATAAATGACGCGAACGGCCTTAAGGATAACTATCGGAGCCGTGCGGCCGCGTTCCGGGCCCAGAGGCCATCTTCGCGCGGCCTGCTCCTTCTGTATCCGATCACGCCGACGATTCCCCCTCTTGGCGATGGCTCAGCAGCAAAGGTATGGGACGGCCCACCAGTTATCGGCATGGCCGTGAGCCTTCCATCTTCAAATCATGACAATGGCTGTGATTACGTATGCACACCTCAGAAGCTGCGGGAGATTTTCGGCAGTTTGGCCGACGATTTGAAACGCGATGATGAGGAGGATCAAAACCCCACGCCATGAATTCAGATCTCTCGGCAGTCACGGCGGCGACACTCGGGGCTGCATGGACACAAATCCAAAGCAAGCTGCCGCAGGCGGAAGGACGAAGCTTCCTGCAAAAAGCACTGACCGTCGGCCCTTTGACTCTCAGCGCCGTAGTCCGGGTTGCGGATGGCATGCCAGGCTTGCTCCTGCAGATTCCCGAGGCTTCGTATGCCGCAAAATGGCCGGTTAGACACTACGCGGGAGTGAGATTCGACCCCATGGTTAAGATCGACGGTGGATACGGTCTACCACTAATGCTGGTGGATCTGAAGGCACGGGATATTTTCGCCCAACTGGCTGCCGATATTGCATCCACTGCTAATGAGGAGGAAACCGTTAGCGCAAAGCTTGCAACCATTCTCAACCGGTTGGCCCTTTGGCGCAGGTTTCTTCAAAATCGGACAGGGAAAATGTCGGACGAGGAAGTGCGCGGTTTGATTGGCGAATTGTCCGTTCTGGGCTGCTTGTTGGCGAGTAGGGGAGTGGATACCTGCCTCGACGCATGGAAGGGCCCATTGGGTGAACTTCATGACTTCCGTCTGCCGAATCAACGAATCGAGGTGAAGACTTGGTCCAATGATTCATTGCCACGTATTTTCATATCCGATCCGAGCCAGATTATTTTCGATGATGCACGCCCAGTTTGGATCGCAGCTGTTCAAATGGCGAAAAGCGAGACAACTGGCCGAGTTTTATCGGAATGGGTAGAAGAATCGGCCAAATCGATGGACACTTCGCAGAAGGAACTCTACGAGTCCCTCTTGGCAGACTACGGATATCTCTCCGCGCAATCGGAGCTGTATGCCGATCGTTACGCCGTCATTGAAACCGTTTATTACGTCGTCACAGCCTCCTTTCCAAGAATCGACCCTAAAGTAATCCCGCCCGCGATATGCTCTGTTAAATATGCAATTGACTTGAACGCTATTGCCAGCCACGCAAGGCCATCGCCCATCTCTTAAAATGCTGTTACCTATGAACGCTCCAAAGTCCACGATCGACCAAGTGCGTGAAAGCGCCACGATTGCTTTCGACCTAGAACAGCCGATGCATCGTGACGAGGCCATCTTTACCACCATCGCCGAATTCCTAGCGGAATGCGGCCATTTCACGATGCCAGAATGGGCGCCCATTTCACTCAAATCCGGCCGCAAGACTGTCACCGCGCATGGATATGAAATGGATGAAGATCTCGAAATTCTCACGATTTTCCATCTCGTGGATTGCCACGAAAAGACAGACCTCCATGCATCTTGGGAAAGGAAGCCTTGCCCATCAATGTATCTCGAGCGGGCTATTGCTGACCTAGAAGCCATCGCGGGCGCTGCATGCGATGGGAGCATCCCGCCGCTTCTTGACGAGGCTGACCCCGCAAACGACATGTGCCAGTTGTTGCAGAGGTATGCGAAGAAGGATAAAAGCCGCATCTGTCTTTGCGTCTGGACGACCGGCGAACTTTCCAAAGAGGGATGGAAGCGTTCGGACAAGTCAGACTTCCACACTACGGTATGGGATGCGACCCGGATATGCAACGCTCTTGACAGCGGTCATGAAACCCTTGCGGTCAGTTTTCAAGATTTCGGCGGGATCGACTGCCTGCTTGGAGATGCCGATCACCAGAAACTTTTGGAAACAGGAAGCGCTGTCATCTTGGGAAAGATCCCGGGCGAGTGTCTTGCGAATCTCTACTTCGAACATCGCACACGCCTTCTTCAGCAAAACGTCCGGGCTTTCCTCAATTTCGCGGGCAAGGTCAACAAGGGGATTCGCGATACCATCAAAAACGAACCAGATCGGTTCCTCTCTTACAACAACGGTATCGCTGTAACCGCTAGCAAGATCACATTGGAACGTCAGGCCCCAGGGGTATACCGCCTTCTGGCGGCGGATGATTTCCAGATCGTCAACGGTGGCCAGACGACTGCGGCCCTCATGCACACTCGGCTCGATGGCAACAGTGACCTAAAACCAATCCAAGTTGCCATGAAGCTCACGGTGGTTAGGCCACAAGATCTGGACGACCTGGTCCCCAAGATATCACTTTATGCCAATTCCCAGAACAAGGTCCAAGAAGCTGATTTCGCGTCGAATAATCCTTGGCTGGTGAAATTGGAGGACATCTCGCGCAAAATTGAAGCCCCCAAGGATGACAAGTCCAACGGGCAGCCCCTCAGGTGGTATTTTGAGCGAGTCCGCGGTCAATATAACGTCGATCTCGGAAAGCAGAATGGCGCGCATCAAAAGGCCGCGTTCAAGGCAAAGTGTCCGCCGCGCTCCCGATTCGGCAAGACCGACCTCGCGACCATCATTATGACATGGGAAGCGGAACCGCAAGTCGTGAGCTTGGGGCGCCAGAAATGCTTCGGGAGTTTTATACGTAAACTCTCAGCGGCCAAGGAAATGACTCATGGCGGGAATGCGGTTGAACCCTCGGAGGAAGATTTCCGCCGTATTGCCTGTCTATTGATTCTGCGCAGGGAAGCCGCCGCAGCTTGCCGGGAACTTGAGATCAGCACCATTAGATCAAGCGTTATCACCTATGCGCTTGCTTTGATTTCAACCAGAACCAAGGGTCGTCTTCCCTTCTCGGAAATTTGGAACACTCAAGCAATTCCACCCGTTCTGTTGAACTGCCTTAGAATAGGGTTGAAGGGTTGCGAAAGGACGCTTCTTCAACAGGCGACCGCCCGAAAACAGATCGTCACTGAGCTAGCCAAGAAGGATGAATGTTGGAAGGCGATTTTGGATGAACCTATTCAACTCGATCTGGGCACCATCGATGGGAAATGGGACACCTTTTCAGTGGCAGACACGCTGAGGTCGGCCGAAATGATCGAAGCCACCGAGGTGTTTTTTCGAATTACGGAGGCTGAGTGGCTCAAGATTGCCCGCGCTTTGGAGGTGGAAACGAACAATGCGGTATATCCCGGTGTGGCAAAGACGATGGCGAAATATGCGCCCATCCACAAAAAACCCACCGAAAAACAGGCCCGAATTTTGGCTAAAGGACTAATCCGGCTCAAGGGTGCAGAGATCGCGGGATGCGGGCTTGGCAAAATGATGGATGCCGATTGGACGCTGCTCACAGGAGTCGCGGCACGAAAATGATGCCGTCTCCAGATAAACTTCGAGTTAACTAAAGCCTTCAAGGAAATGCCCATTCCCATTATTGACTTATTCGCCGGACCCGGAGGGCTAGCTGAGGGTTTCTCCGCGCTACGGCGAGGTGGACGGCCCGGTTTCAAGATCGGCCTCTCCATCGAGAAGGATACCGACGCCCATCGCACCTTGGAACTCCGCGCGTTCTACCGCCAGTTCCCAGATCATGGGGTCCCGCCCGAATATTACCAATATCTTGGCGGGAAAATCTCCCGTGCCGCCCTATTCGATTCTCACCCGGTTGCAGCTCGCCACGCCCGGAAGGAAGCTTGGAATGCCACACTCGGCGTCACATCGTCCCGCGAAGTCGATGCCCGGATTACCGAAGCCCTAGCCGGGCGTCGTAATTGGCTCCTGATTGGCGGTCCGCCCTGCCAAGCGTATTCGCTCGTGGGCCGTTCCAAGATGATTGGCGAAAAGGGCCGCAAGGAATACGAGGCCGACCACCGCCATTTTCTATACCGCGAATATCTCCGCATCATCGCGGACTTCCGGCCACGTATCTTCGTCATGGAGAATGTGAAGGGACTGCTCTCCGCCACCATCAACGGCGAATCAACGATTTCCAAAATTCTCGACGACCTTCAGCATCCGATCGCCGCGATTCATGGCGTAGGCCATCGCGACGCCAAGATGACTTATCGACTTGTCTCCCTTGCCGTTCCACTCCCCGAAAACTCTGGTGAATTAGCTCCTGCCGATTTTATCGTTAAAGCCGAAAAATATGGCATCCCCCAGTGCCGTCACCACCTCATCATCGTGGGTATCGCCGAGGGTGTAAAAGGTTCGCCTGGCTTGCTCACCGGACAGCCTGAAACCACGGTTGCCGATGCCATCGGCGATCTGCCTCCCCTGCGCAGCGGATTGTCCAAGGAACCAGATTCGGATTCCGCATGGCGTGAGGCCGTCGGCTCCATTCGTCAGTCTGCGTGGCTCTACGCTCCGCAGGTTGATGCCGACGTTCGCCGTCAGATCAAAAAGCGGTTGTCGGAAGTGCCAGCCAATTTGATGCGCGGTGGTGATGAGGCAAAACCATCGCGCAAGGCGCTCCGGTTGCATGCTGATTGGTTCCGGCCGGACGGCTACACAGGCGTCTGCAACCACGCCACCCGCTCGCATATTCGTGCCGACCTGCATCGCTATTTCTTCCTCGCCGCTTTTGCTCAGGCTCATGGACGCTCACCCTTGCTGGAGGAATTCCCCAAGGACCTCCTGCCGAAACACCAGAATGTCGCCGCCGCTTTGAAGGAAACCAAGTTCAACGACCGCTTCCGAGTGCAGGTTTCAAGCCGCCCGGCCACAACCGTTGTCTCGCATATTTCGAAGGACGGTCACTACTATATCCACCCCGCCGCATCGCAGTGTCGCAGTCTTACCGTCCGCGAAGCTGCGCGCTTGCAGACTTTCCCGGATAACTATTTCTTTGAGGGGCCACGCACGCAGCAATACCATCAAGTCGGCAACGCGGTGCCGCCCTTTCTTGCCCACCAGATCGCCGCCCTTCTTGCGAAACTCTTCTAATGCTATGAGAACATCAATCAACACCTGGACCTTGTTAGAGATAATCAAACGAAACACGCGTTTCTAAGTGCATTTCTGGCCATAACGACCAAACTTGTGAGGAATTGGATGGGCACGCTTCCGGTCGAACCCAGTGGCGCGTCGAAAATTGAGTTGATAAACGAACCCCATGGAAAAATACCAGGTAACCAAAGGCAGGCGGGTCAAGTTCATTGGTCCCAACGGCACGGCCCCGCTCACCGCCGGTCCGTC